>NZ_JAUYNP010000028.1 GCF_030696055.1 Pseudomonas sp.
CGCGGCCCTGGTTGATCATCGGCTCGATGGTGAAGCACATGCCTTCTTTCAGCTCCATGCCGGTACCGGCGCGGCCGTAGTGCAGCACCTGCGGCTCCTCATGGAATACCGCACCGATGCCGTGACCGCAGTATTCGCGTACCACCGAGAAACCATTCTTCTCCGCATGCTTCTGGATCACTTCGCCAATATCACCCAGGCGCGCGCCCGGCTTGACCAGTTGGATGCCTTTATACATGCACTCCTGGGTGATCTGCGCCAGGCGCTCGGCCCACTCCGGCACCTTGCCGACCATAAACATCTTGCTGGTGTCGCCGTGGTAGCCGTCCTTGATCACGGTGATGTCGATGTTCAGCACGTCACCGTCTTTCAATGGCTTGTCATTGGGGATGCCATGGCAGACCACATGGTTGACCGAGGTGCAGATCGACTTGGGGAAGCCTTTATAGTTGAGCGGCGCGGGGATGGCCTGTTGCACCTTGACTATATAGTCGTGGCAGATGCGGTCGAGCTCCTCGGTGGTGATCCCGGGCTTGACGTGTTCGCCAATCATTTCCAGTACTTCGGCAGCCAGACGACCGGCTACGCGCATTTTTTCGATTTCATCCGGCGTCTTGATGGTGACGGTCATAGGGGCTCTCGGGCGCATGCGGAAAAGTCGCTATGTTAGCAGCTTCGACGCGCAAGCCATAAGCGCCAGGGCGGTTCTTTGCGTGTGGGTCCTGTAGCTTTTGCGCGCTTTTCGTGCTATAAAACGCGCCGCTTTACGGGTCATATGCCCGCAAGCCTAAACCCACACACGTATCGACACGGTTTCCTGGGTGCCTTGCGACAAGTTCGCAGGGTTGGAAGCTGGGATGCGTGGAGGCCTAACCCGACTTATCAAGGAACTATCATGTCCCAAGTCAATATGCGCGATATGCTGAAGGCCGGTGTGCACTTCGGCCACCAGACCCGTTACTGGAACCCGAAAATGGGCAAGTACATTTTCGGCGCGCGCAACAAGATCCACATCATCAACCTTGAAAAAACCCTGCCGATGTTCAACGAGGCGCTGTCCTTCGTTGAGAAGCTGGCTTCGGGCAAAAACAAGATCCTGTTCGTTGGTACCAAGCGTTCCGCTGGCAAGATCGTTGCTGAAGAAGCAGCACGTTGCGGTTCGCCGTACGTCGATCACCGCTGGTTGGGCGGCATGCTGACCAACTTCAAAACCATCCGTGCTTCCATCAAGCGTCTGCGTGACCTTGAAGTGCAAGCCGAAGACGGTACTTTCTCCAATCTGACCAAGAAAGATGCGCTGATGCGCTCCCGTGACCTGGAAAAGCTCGATCGGTCCCTGGGTGGTATCAAGGACATGGGCGGTCTGCCGGACGCTCTGTTCGTGATCGACGTTGACCACGAGCGCATTGCTATCA
>NZ_JAUYNP010000207.1 GCF_030696055.1 Pseudomonas sp.
CCAGCAGCACTCGATGATTCTGGTGCCGATGGACGCGCCAGGGGTGAAAGTGCTGCGCCCGCTGCCGGTGTTCGGCTACGACGACGCGCCCCATGGCCACGCCGAAGTGCTGTTCGACAATGTGCGGGTGCCTTACGAAAACGTGTTACTGGGTGAGGGTCGCGGCTTCGAGATTGCCCAGGGTCGCCTCGGCCCAGGCCGTATCCACCACTGCATGCGCTCCATCGGCATGGCAGAACGTGCGCTGAAGTTGATGTGCGAGCGTGCGGTCAACCGTACCGCCTTCGGTAAACCCCTGGCGCGCCTGGGCGGCAATATCGATCACATCGCCGACTCGCGTATGGAGATCAATATGGCGCGCCTACTGACGCTAAATGCCGCCTATATGATGGACACAGTGGGCAACAAGATCGCCGCCAGCGAAATCGCCCAGATCAAGGTGGTCGCGCCGAACGTCGCACTCAAGGTGATCGACCGCGCCATCCAGATCCACGGCGGCGCCGGGGTCTCCAACGACTTCCCGCTGGCCTACTGGTACGCCATGCAGCGCACCCTGCGCCTGGCCGACGGCCCGGACGAAGTACACCGCATGGCCATCGGCAAGTTCGAGATCGGCAAATACATGTCCAAGGACATGGCCAAAGCCAGCCGTTAAACGCTGAACTCCAGCCGTCAGTAGCAAACGCCAAGGCCCGCCATTGCGGGCCTTGGCGTTTTTGCTTTATTCATCGCCACCCGTTCGGCTGCCACAGCGACAAGCTGGCGGCCTGTAGTGGCCTGCTTAATACGATATGCGGTCTATAGTGGTAGAGCGATAACAGGGTCATTACAGGATGTGGGGGAAGCTATGCAGATGCAGCAGCGCTCTGCAGTGATGAATGCATTGTGTCAGGCCGTCAGCACACATTTGCCCCCCTGCCTGGAGGGCCTGTTTGATGCAACGGCTCGAGCGCTGAAAGAACAGCGCTTGTCGGCGCGCAGTAATTTCGAAGCCCAAGGCTGTGAGGACTTTCTGCGCCTGTGCATAGCCCTGCGCGAGCGTGCCATTGCAGAAACCATCGAAGCCATCCTGGCCCTGCTGCCCTCCGGCATCACCCCGCAGGCGGTGGCGCCCTCGAGTGGCAGCGAGTGGCAGCTGGTCGATGATGCCGAAGTGGAGGAAATGCTCGAGGCCCGCCGTCTGGTGCGCCAGTTGCGCGAACCCCTGGGCGTCATGGAGTGGCGCAGCTGCGCCAGACTGAATGCGGTGACCGGAGCGGCGGCCAAGGACCGCGAGAGTCCCCTGTCGTTGGAGTTTATGGTGCGCGCGCTGCAGGCACGCCTGCATTTGCGCGAGCAGTTGCCCATGGTCCGTGAGCTCTTCTACGCGGTGGCGGCGAAGGAACTGGGTCATGTGCTGCACGCCTATTTCAAGCAGCTGGATACGGTCTTCGGCGAATTCCAGATCGAGCCGCGGGTCGACCCGGTCGTGCACCCGGCCCAGGAGCGACAACGCGCGCGCGCGGCCCGGGAGCCGGACGCACCCTACCAGGCGATTCAACACTTGCGCGCGGTGGGCTCCGAGGCCACGGTCGATGCGCATGCCACTGGCGAAACTGCCGCCGCGCCAGCGGTAGATGGCGCGGCGCTGCAACAAGCACTGGCCCAGGTGCAGAGCCTCAGCCCACCGCCGGAAGGCTGGTCGGCCCAGGGTTTTCTGCGCGAGCTGAGCGCGGCCGGGGCGGCCTTGTCGCCGCGCCAACGCGACGATGCCGGGGTGGTGGCCGAGTTGTTCCAGCATATCGAGCAAGAGGAGGTCATAGCCCAGGATATCAAGCCGGCGCTGCGCCGCCTGATGGTCCCCGTGGCCCAGGCCGCCATGCTCGAATCTGCGGCCTTTGCCGATGCGACCCATCCGGTGCGCGCCACCCTGGACAAGCTGATACGCCTCTGTGATTTCTCCGATCCGCCCAATCACGCCCTGGAAAACCGCGTACAGCAGCTGATTGAAGGGATAGTGCAGGATTATCAGGGCGACAGCGCGGTGTTCAGCCAATGCAATCAGGAGCTCGAGCATCTGCTGGCCCTGCAGCAGCGTGCCTACAACAACAATGCCGACCGCGTGCGTCAGTACAACCGTGGCCGTGATGCCTTGGAGCACGCGCGGGAACAGGTCGGCCGCGAACTGGGCAAGCTGTTTGGCAGCCACGCTCCCAAGGTGCTGCTCGATTGGCTGGAGGTGGGCTGGCGCGAACTGCTGGTGCACGAGCTGATCCGCCATGGGCCGGAGAGTGGTGAGTGGCTGGACGACCTGGCGGTTATTCGCCAACTCAATGGCTGGTTGCAGACAGCGCCGAACGCCGAGAACGGGGAGCTCGATCCCGTCGAGCGGGCCTATGAGTCCGGGCCGATATTGGAGTTGCTGCGCAAGCGCATGGAGAGTTTCCTGCCGGGTCAGTACCGGCATACCCCAGTGCTCAAGCAATTGCAGCAGCAACTGCTGGGCGAACAGGCAGTCGAGCTGGTTGGCATGCTCGAGCTGCCGCCCGAACCGCCCGTGCACAGTCTGGAACCGGCCTTGCAGCGTTGGCGCGAACGGGTGCAGCAACTCAGCGAAGGCGACTGGCTGGTGACGCAGCGGGGTCAGCACCTGCAGTTGGTCTGGGCCAATGCGGACAGCGATCACTACGTCCTGGTCGACCGGCAAGGGCGCGAAGCCGGCAGTTTCACCGCCCACGAGTTGATGAACCAGCTTGCCACCGGCTGGATAGGCACCTCGGCGCCCGAGGGCCAAGGGGTGATTCAGGACCACCTGGAGAACATAGTCGGCAAGCTGTACCGCGATATTGCCTATGCCCGCAGCCACGACGAGCTGACCGGCCTGCTCAATCGCCGCAGTTTCGAGGCCGCAGTGGCGCAGGCGCTGGCCAGCAGCGAGCCCAGCGCCTTTATCTACGGCCATATCGACCAGTTCAGCGTGCTCAATTCCAGCTTCGGCCCCTTGGCCGGCGATACCTATCTCAAGCACACCGCCAGCCTGCTGACCGCGCAGCTGCCAACGACTGCGACCCTGGCGCGCATCGGCGGGGTGGATTTCGCCGTGGTTCTGCCCCAGGCCGACGTCGTTCAGGCCAGCCAGCTGGCCGAACAGCTGCGCGCCACCATCGAGGCCAACCCACTGGAATGGCAGGGCCACTCGCACGGCGTGACCATGAGCCTGGGCATAGTGCTGACCAGCGAGTGCCACGACGTTATCAACCTGTTCCGCGACCTGCAGATGGCCTGTAATACCGCCAAGGAAGCGGGACGCAACCGGGTGCATATCTACAGCGATGACATCGACGGCGCGCGCACCGGCTTGATGGCCATAGCCGGGCGCGTGGACGATATAGTCGAGCGTGGCGAACTCAGCCTGCGCGTGCAGCAAATAGCCCCGGCCGCACTAACGGATAAGCAATTGCCGCACTATGAAGTGCTGCTGGTGATGCAGAACGAACTCAATCTGCTGGACTTTATCAGCGCCGCCGAGCGCTATAACCGCATGACCAAGGTCGATCGCTGGGTGCTCAAGCGGGTGTTCAGCGAGCTGGCGCAGCACCCCAGTATCTGGGAGCAGTGCAGTGGCCTGTCGATCAACCTGTCCGGCAGCAGCCTGAATGACGACAAGCTGCTCGAGTTTATCGAGGCCCTGTTCGAGGACTATCCGGTACCAGCGGAGAAAATCTGCTTCGAGTTGACTGAAACCGCCGCCGTGGCCAACCTGACCAAAACCGCCGACCTGGTGCGTTACCTGCAGCGCTTTGGCTGTACCTTCTCCATCGACGATTTCGGCACCGGGTTCTCCTCCTACGAGTACCTCAAGCGCCTGCCGGTGGACTACGTGAAGATTGACGGCAGCTTCGTCAAGGAAATCGAGCGCTCGCCCAGCGATCTGGCCATGGTCAAGTCGATCAACGAGATCGCCCATGTGCTGGGGCGCAAAACCATTGCCGAATACGTCGAAACAACCAGCATCCGCGCGCGCCTGGCTGAGCTGGGGATCGACTATGTGCAGGGCTATGGCGTACAGCTGCCGCGACCGTTAGGCGAGTTTCTCGCCGGCTGCTAGCGCTGGGCGAATTTAGTCTGGTTACGGGGCGTGGCTATCGCTCTCGGCGAGTTGACGCAGCCACTGCAGGCGTTGATGCAGTTGGGCGGCAAAGGTGCGCGCCGCCAATTCTTCATGAAAGGTCAGCCCCCGCGGCCCCATGCGCACCTGCCACAAGGTGCGGCCATGGCGCTGCAGGGCCTCGATCCGTACATCCATTCAGTTCCCCTTAAGCCGACTTGTCGCGGGTCTTGAGCAAGGACAGCAGCACGCCGCCGGCTAACAAGGTAAAGGTTACGCTAAGGGATACCAGAGCTGGAATCTTGCCGATGAAGCCTTGCAGGAAAATCTTCCCGCCGATAAAGATCAGCACGAGCGCCAGCGCGTATTTCAGGTAGATAAAACGGTGCATCAGCGCGGCCAGGGCGAAATACAGCGAGCGCAGGCCGAGAATCGCAAAAATATTCGAGGTGTAGACGATAAAGGGGTCCTGGGTAATGGCGAATACCGCGGGCACGCTGTCCACGGCGAACAGCAGATCGGCCAGTTCGATCAGCACCAATGCCAGCAACAGCGGGGTGGCGTAGAGCAGCTGCCGACCCGCGCCGGGGTCGTACAGGTGCACGAGAAAGCGCCCATCGTGCAGCTCGGCGCTGACGCGCAGATGCCGGCGGAGAAATTTCAGCAGCGGGTTTTGCGCCAGGTCCGGGTGCTGTTCCTGCCGGCTGAACAGCATCTTCACCCCGGTCAGCAGCAGGAAGATGCCGAACAGGTAGAGCATCCACTCGAACTGCTGCAGCAGCGCCGTGCCCAGACCTATCATCAGCGCGCGCAGTACTATGACCCCGAGAATGCCCCAGAACAGCACGCGGTGCTGATAGCGCCGGGGAATGGCGAAGAAGCCGAGGATCATCGCCATGACGAACACGTTGTCCATGGACAGCGATTGTTCGATCAGAAAACCTGTGTAGAACTCCAACGCCTTGGTCGCGCCTAGCTGCCACCAGACCCAGCCACCGAACAGCAGGCCGACGCTGAAATAGCCGCTGTAGAGCAGCAGGCTTTCACGCATCTCGATTTCATGCTGGTCGCGGTGGAGCACGCCGAGGTCGAGTACCAGCAGCCCCAGGACAATGGCCATAAAGGCCAGCCAGAACCAACTGGGGGTGCCGAGAAAGGGGCTGGTTAGAAAGGCATGTAGAGCGGTCATGGGCCCTCCCTGTCGTCTGCCTAAGTTGAGAATCAACTTAGTGACTCCGACATCACGGTAAACAAGTCACCGTCAGAGGGGCCCGGCGTCACATACGCATAAGGCTAGAGCGGATGCGCCGGTACGGCAAATGCCCGGACGTTACAGATTCTTACCCGGGCATGGCGCGTCGATCAGTAAACCCAGACTTCGACCCGGCGGTTCTTACTCCGGCCCTCATCGATCTGGTTGCTGGCCACGGGCATCTCGCCACCAAAGCCATGCAGTTTTTCGATTAATACATCCGCCTTGGACAGTTCTCGACGCACCACCTGTGCACGCCACTTGGAGAGAATCTCGGCCCGCGTTGCACTGGCATGGGGATCGCCAAAGCCAACCAAGACGACCTTGCGATGGGTTTTTTGCTGTACCTGCAGGTATTCGAGCAACCGACCCAGGTCGCGCTGCGCTTTGTTGTCTAGGTGGGTACTGCCTTCCTGGAAGCGGAAGTTGACGGTCAGACGCTGTGCCTGATGGGCCAGTTCCTTATAAACGGCGGGCAGTTGGCTGCTGGCATTGACCCTCATCGTGCGCACGGTCTGGGCAATAAAGCCGTTAGCCTCGACTATGGATTGGCCTTTGTCACTGTGGGCAAATTTCAGCAGCGCCTGGGCCCAGGGGTTTTGCACCTGCGGCGAGTTGTAGAAGAACAGACGGCGCGACAGTGGATAGTCCTCGGTGGCGATTAGCGTGGCGCTGGGCTGCATGGGTAGCGAGTCGCCGGCGGCAATCGCCACGGCCTTGGCTTGACGTATATAGGGCAGGCCGATAAAGCCGATGGCGTTGGGGTCCTGGCTGACCGCGTCGGAGAGTTTCTCGCTGGACTCGAAGCGTTTGGCTTGCGCAGCCAGTGCCTTGCCGTTGGTGCTGAGCACCAACTCCTTGAAGGTGTCGAAGGTGCCGGACTTGTCATCGCGGGCGTACAGGCTGATGGGGCCGGCGGGGGCGCCAAGCTGCGCCCAGTCGCGAATCTCCCCGGCGAAGATCTGCGCTAATTGTTCGGTGCTCAGGGCGCTGAGCGGGTTGCTCGGGTGCAGGATAATCGCCAGGCCGTCGAGGGCGATGATCTGCTCGGCCCTGGGACTCTTCAGATCGCCCAAGGCCGCCAGGCTGGTCGCCTCGCTGTCCTTGATCGGGCGCGAGGAGGCGGCCAGATCGGCGCTGCCATCCGCCAGGGCGGTAAAGCCGGTGCCCGAACCGTGGGCGGCCACTTCGATGATCACCCGTTGCCCATCGGCGGTCTTGCCGATCACCTTCTGCTCGTTCTCGGCGTCGCCGGCCTCGATACGAATGGCGCTCAGCCCTTGCTCTTCCATTAGTCCCTTGACCAGCGCCGGCCCGAGCCGTGCGCCTATGGTGTTGGAACCCTGGATGCGCAGCACGCTGCTGTTATCGGCGGGTATCGGCAGGGCGGCGAATACCGACCAGGGCAGGGCATAGCAGATGGAACCCAACAGCAGAAAGCTAGCGGTACGCAGCCAGGTATCGAGGGCGGACGTGGAGGGAGCGCGCGACATGCGGCAAACACCTTGTGGTGAATGAGAGTGGCACGACGATAAGACAAAAAAGTGACTGCAATATGACAGTCACTGATCCTTATGCAGTGCTCTAACCCGAGGCTTTAGCACGGAAACCAAGTTGTGTAGCCCGGATGCAATCCAAGGCAGCTACAGCCGGGTCATTGCGGACTGGATGTCAGCTAAGCGCCAGCCAGATCGGCGCGTGATCCGAGGGCTTCTCCATACCGCGCAGTTCATAGTCGATGCCGGCGTCCTGGATGCGCGCTTGCAAGGCCTGGGAGGCGAGGATCACGTCGATACGCAGGCCGCGCTTGGGTTCGTCTTCGAAGCCGCGGCTGCGGTAGTCGAACCAGCTGAATCTATCCTTCACCGCCGGGTTGAGCTGGCGGAAGCTGTCGACCAGGCCCCAGCTTTTCAGGGTGGCCAGCCATTCGCGTTCTTCCGGGAGAAAGCTGCACTTGCCGGTTTTCAGCCAACGCAGGCGGTTGGGCTCGCCGATGCCGATATCGCAATCCTCGGGGGATATATTGATATCGCCCATCACCACCAGCGGCTGCTCGGTCTTGAACTGGCTAAGCAGCAATTGCTGCAGATCCGCATAAAAGCGCTGCTTGGCGGGGAACTTGGTCGGGTGGTCGCGGCTTTCGCCCTGGGGGAAGTAGCCGTTCATCACGGTCATCGGGTTGCCCTGGGCATCGGCGAAGGTGCCATAGATAAAGCGCCGCTGGGCGTCTTGCGTATCACCGGGAAAGCCCTTGTGCAACTCCAGCGGTGCCTGGCGCGAGAGCAGGGCGACGCCGTAATGGCCTTTCTGGCCGTGGTAATGCACGTGGTAACCCAGTTGACGAATCTCCGCCTCGGGGAACTGCTCGTCGGCCACCTTGGTTTCCTGCAGGCCGATCACATCGGGTTGATGTTTCTCGATCAACGCCGCCAACTGATGAGGGCGCGCACGCAGGCCATTGATATTGAAGGAGACGATCTTCATGGGCGGCAGTCCTGGGTTTGGCTCGGGAAAGCTGGCGATGCTAGCCGATTAGCTGGGGGGCGGCCAGCTGTCTGGCGGCCATCCGATAGCGGTGCTACCTTGGCCCCAGAGCCTGTTTACGATCTGCTGCGCGTCGGCCATCCGGCGTTAAAAACAGCCTCGGAATGCTCATTTACAGCTCGTAAACTGCGCTTCCTCGGCGTTTTGACCAGCCTTCGGCTGTTACTACGTAGCGCCTTGTCTGACTCTAGCTCGCGAGATCGTAAACAGGTTCTTAGGCCCGATAAATACACAAGAATAGAGGTCAGCCTATGCCCAACAGTCCTGCTGAAGTTCGTATGCTCGATGGCGGTTATGCCCGCGAGGCGCGCTCGCTGCTGTATCACGCCTACCGCCATGACCCGACCTTCGCCTACCTGTTCGAAGCCGAGCGTCCCGGCTATGACCAGCGCGTGCGCGCCACAGTGCGCGAACTGGTGCAGCAGCACTTCGGCGAGGACTTGCCGGCCATCGGCCTGCTGATCGACGACCGTCTGATCGGCATGGCCCTGATCGCCCCACCGCAACGGCGCATGGACATCACCGAGAGCTGGAACTGGCGCATGCGCATGCTGCTGACCACCGGCTTTCGCTGCACCAAGCGCTACCTCGAGTACCACGATGCGGTCATCGCCTGCCTGCCGCCTGGGCCTTACCACGTGCTGCCGCTGCTGGGCGTGCACCCGGAATACCAGGGCAAGCACCTCGGCGAGCAACTGCTCGAGGCGCTGCACAACTGGTGCGCCGAAGATGCCGGCTCGCAAGGTGTGGTGCTGGATACCGGCAACGCCCATTACCTGGACTTCTACAAGCGCCAGGGTTACCAGGAGATAGGTGAGGTGGCGGTCGGGCCCATTATCGAGCATGTGTTCTTCCACCCCAGCCCGCAGCCGGCGATCAAGGCCAGCGCCTAGCTATTCAGACTTGGCCCTCTGGTAAAACTGAGCAGGGTTATTTCGTGGAAAATTTATCAGTCGTGGCGCTCAACGCTACAGTCTGACTCGCCGGTCAGTTACTATTGCGCGCCGATTAAGGGCCTGAGACTTGCCATTTGGCGGGCTCACGGCCTTACTTATTTACCGCTCTCAACTTCGCAGAAAAGGATCGCTCCCATGGCAAAAGTCACTCTCAAAGGCTCCCCGGTAGAAGTCGCCGGCCAACTGCCGCAAGTCGGCCAGAAAGCCCCGGCCTTCACCCTGGTTGGCGCTGGCCTGGCCGACATCAGCCTGGAAAGCCTGGCTGGCAAACGCAAAGTGCTGAACATCTTCCCCAGCGTCGACACCCCGACTTGCGCCACCTCGGTACGCACCTTTAACGCCGGTGCCAGCAAACTGGATAACACCCTGGTGCTGTGCATCTCCGCCGACCTGCCGTTCGCCCAGGCGCGTTTCTGCGGTGCCGAAGGTCTGGATAACGTGCTGAATCTGTCGACCATGCGTGGTGCCGACTTCCTCAAGAACTACGGCGTAGCCATCGCCAGCGGCCCGCTGGTCGGTGTTGCCGCCCGTGCCGTGGTGGTGCTGGATGAAAACGACAAGGTGCTGCACAGCGAGCTGGTCAGCGAAATCGCCGACGAGCCGGACTACGTCGCCGCCCTGGCCGTACTCAAGTAACGCCTGGCAATAGAGCGTCGAACGGCCTGCTTAGCAGGCCGTTTTTATTGGCCTGCCATCCATGGCGGTCACCCTTCGGGCCGTCGCTGCGCGACGTTAAATATCCCTCCCGACCATTTTTTATTTGTGGATCAGACATTTAGTAACCCGAGGGAAAGGTAAATAGGCGGTAAAGAGGCTTTGCTTGCTGGCTGATAGTGCTTATCGTTCAGCCTCCCCAAGCAAGTGATCGTTGCCATGCCTGATCCACTACTTACCGCCCGTTCAGCTAAACAGTCGCGCCAATGGTTGCTTGGCCTGCTTATGCTTTCGGCCATCATCCTGCTGATCTACTGGTTCTGGCCCAGCCCTGCTGCCCCGCAGCGTGGCGGCCACTGGCGTGACGGCGGACCGGTGCCGGTGCGCGTGGCGACTGTCGGTCAGGGCGATTTTGCCCTCGAGCTCAAGGCCCTGGGTACCGTCACCGCCTATAACACCGTAAATGTGCGCAGCCGGGTGGAGGGCGAGCTGGTCAAGCTGCTGTTCAAGGATGGCCAGCAGGTCAAGGCCGGCGATCTGCTGGCGGTGATCGACCCGCGCTCCTACCAAATCGCTCTGCAACAGGCCCAGGGCAAGTTGCAGGAGAGCCAGGCGCAACTGCAGAACGCCGAGCTGGACCTGGCGCGCTACCGCGGCCTGTATGCCGAAGACTCCATCGCCAAGCAGACCCTGGATACCCAGCAAGCCCTGGTCAATCAATACAGTGGCAGCCTCAAGAGCCTGCAGGCGGATGTCGCCACGGCGCGGCTGAACCTGGACTTCACCCAGATCCGCGCGCCCATTGGCGGCCGTCTCGGCTTGCGTCAGGCCGATGTGGGCAATCTGCTCAGCGCCGGCGATGCGCTGCCCCTGGTGGTGATCACCCAGACCCTGCCGATTGCCGTGCTGTTCAGCCTGCCGGAAGCCGAATTGCCGGCCGTGGTCCAGCCACTGCGCGCGGGGGACAAGCTGCTGGTCGAAGCCTGGGACCGCAGCGAGCGGGTGAAACTGGCCGAAGGCCAACTGGAGAGCGTCGACAACCTGATCGACACCGCCACCGGCACGGTCAAGCTCAAGGCGCGTTTCGAAAACGCCGAAGAACTGCTGTTCCCCAACCAGTTCGTCAATGTGCGCCTGCGGGTTAAAACCCTGGAAGGCGTCACCCTGATGCCCTCGGCCGCCCTGCAATTCGGCGCGACCGGCACCTTCGCCTATGTGCTAGACGCCGAGGACAAGGTGCAGCTGACGCCTATTAGCGCCGGCCCCAGTGATGGCCAGCTGACCGTGGTTGCGAGCGGGCTCAACCCGGGTGATCGCCTGGTGCTGGAAGGCACCGATCGCCTGCGTTCGGGCAATAAGGTCGAGGTGATCGGCGATACGCCGGCCACCGCGCAGAACGGCCAGGAAGTGCCAGACACTGGCCGAGCGCCGCAAGTCCAATGAACGCCTCGCGCCTGTTTATCCTGCGGCCGGTCGCCACCACGCTGCTTATGCTGGCGATCTTCCTCAGCGGTTTGATCGCCTACCGCCTGCTGCCGGTGTCGGCCCTGCCGGAGGTGGATTACCCGACCATCCGCGTGCTGACTCTCTATCCAGGTGCCAGCCCGGATGTGATGACCAGTGCGGTGACCGCCCCCCTGGAGCGCCAGTTCGGCCAGATGGCAGGCCTTAAGCAGATGTCCTCGACCAGCTCCGGCGGCGCCTCGGTGATCACCCTGCGCTTCAACCTGGAGGTACGCCTGGATGTGGCCGAGCAGGAGGTGCAGGCGGCGATCAATGGCGCGAGCAATCTACTGCCGGGCGACCTACCGGCACCGCCGGTGTACAACAAGGTCAACCCGGCCGACACCCCGGTGCTGACCCTGGCCATCAGTTCGAAAACCCTGCCGCTGCCCCAGGTATTCGACCTGGTCGACACCCGCCTGGCACAGAAACTGGCGCAAACCAGTGGCGTCGGCCTGGTCAGCCTGGCCGGCGGCCAGCGCCCGGCGGTGCGCTTGCGGGTCAACCCGCAAGCCCTGGCGGCCTACGGCTTGAACCTCAGTGACGTGCGCACGCTGATCACCGCGAGCAACGTCAATCAGCCGAAGGGCAACTTCGACGGCCCGACCCGGGTGTCGCAGCTGGATGCCAACGACCAGCTGAAATCCGTCAACGAGTACCGCGAGCTGATCCTCGACTACCAGAACGGCGCCAGCCTGCGCCTAAAGGATGTCGCCACTATCATCGACGGCGCCGAGAACCAGCGCCTGGCCGCCTGGGCCAACCGCAGCGAGGCGGTGCTGGTCAATGTGCAGCGCCAGCCCGGCGCCAACGTGATCGAGGTGGTCGACCGCATCAAGCAGCTGCTGCCGAGCCTGACCGAAGGCCTGCCGGTCAGCGTCGAGGTCAGCGTGCTGACCGACCGCACCGAGACCATCCGCGCCGCGGTAAAAGGGGTGCAATACGAGCTGCTGCTGGCCATCGCCCTGGTGGTGCTGGTGACCTTCCTGTTCCTGCGCAAGCTGTCGGCCACCCTGATTCCCTCCATAGTGGTGCCGCTGTCGCTGATCGGCACCTTCGGCGTGATGTACCTGGCCGGTTTCACCCTCAACAACCTGACCCTGATGGCCCTGACCATAGCCACAGGTTTCGTGGTGGACGATGCCATCGTCATGCTGGAAAACATCGCGCGCCATCTGGAGGAGGGCGAGACCCCGCTGAATGCCGCGCTCAAGGGCGCCAGGCAGATCGGCTTCACCCTGATCTCGCTGACCATCTCGCTGATCGCCGTGCTGATTCCGCTGCTGTTTATGGCCGACGTGGTGGGGCGCCTGTTCCGCGAGTTCGCCATCACCTTGGCGGTGGCCATCCTGATTTCCCTGGTGATCTCCCTGAGCCTGACGCCGATGATGTGCGCGCGCCTGCTCAAGGTGGAAAAGCCCGAGGAGGAGGGCCGTTTCTACCGCGCTGCGGGCGCCGTGATCGATGCCATGATCGCCCGCTACGGCCTGTGGTTGCAGTGGGTGCTTAAGCGCCAGCCGCTGACCCTGCTGGTGGCCATCGCCACCCTGGGGCTGACCGTGCTGCTCTATCTGGCGGTGCCCAAGGGCTTCTTTCCGGTGCAGGACACTGGGGTAATCCAGGGTATTTCCGAGGCGCCGCAGTCGATTTCCTTCCGCGCCATGAGCGAGCGTCAGCAGCGCCTGGCCGAGGTGATACTGCAGGACCCGGCGGTGGCCAGCCTGTCGTCCTATATCGGCGTGGATGGCGATAACCCGACGCTGAACAGCGGTCGCGTGCTGATCAATCTCAAGCCGCGCGCCGAGCGCGATGTGACCGCCAGCCAGGTGATCGAACGCCTGCGTCCGCAGCTGGCGCGCCTGCCGGGCATCGAGCTGTACCTGCAACCGGTGCAGGACCTCTCCATCGAGGACAGAGTCAGCCGCACCCAGTACCAGTTCAGCCTGGAGTCGCCGGACCTGGCGCTGCTGGAAGAGTGGGTGCCCAAGCTGGTTGGCGCCTTGCGCGAGCAGGCGGAGCTTACCGATGTCGCCAGCGACCTACAGAACCGCGGCCTGCAGGTGTTCCTGCAGAACGACCGGGATATGGCCGGGCGCCTCGGCGTGAGCATCGCCGATATCGATAACGCGCTGTACGACGCCTTCGGCCAGCGGCAGATTTCCACCATTTACACCCAGGCCAGCCAGTACCGCGTGGTGCTGGAAAGCCAGGATGCCGGCAGCATAGGCCCGGCGGCGCTGCGGCAGATCCACGTCAAGGCCGCCGACGGCCAGCAGGTGGCGCTATCGAGCCTGGCGCGCATCGAGGAGCGCGCCGCCAGCCTGCTGACCAACCATATCGGCCAATTCCCGGCCGCCACCCTGTCGTTCAATTTGGCCGAAGGCGTGGCCCTGGGCGAAGCGGTGGCGGTGATCGAGCGGGTGCAACAGGACATCGGCCTGCCGGGCGGGGTGCAGAGCCAGTTCCAGGGCGCGGCAGAAGCCTTCCGCGCCTCCTTGTCGAGCACCTTGCTGCTGATCCTGGCGGCCATAGTCACCATGTACATAGTGCTGGGGGTGCTCTACGAGAGCTATATCCACCCCATCACCATCCTCTCGACCTTGCCCTCTGCCGGCGTCGGCGCGCTGCTGGCCTTGCTGCTGACCGGCAACGACCTGGGCCTGATCGCCATCATCGGCATCATCCTGCTGATCGGCATAGTCAAGAAGAACGCGATCATGATGATCGACTTCGCCCTGGACGCCGAACGCAACCAGGGCATGCAGCCCGAGGCGGCCATCTACCAGGCCGCGCTGCTGCGTTTCCGCCCAATTCTGATGACCACCCTGGCCGCGTTGTTTGGCGCCATCCCGCTGATGCTGGCCAGCGGCTCCGGCGCCGAACTGCGCCAGCCGCTGGGCCTGGTGATGGTCGGCGGTTTGCTGCTGAGCCAGGTGCTGACGCTGTTCACCACGCCGGTGATCTACCTCTACTTCGATCGCCTGTCGCGGCGTATCAGTGGCCGTAGCGCAGCGGGGGTGGCGGTATGAGGGTTTTGCGTAGGAGCCAGCTTGCTGGCGATCGTGGGCAACACAGAAGCATCGCCAGCAAGCTGGCTCCTACAGGGGCTGTGCTGTGAACCTGTCCGCGCCCTTTATTCGCCGCCCCGTGGCCACCTTGCTGCTGAGCCTGGCGATTCTGCTGCTCGGCGGCGTCAGCTTCGGCCTGCTGGCGGTGGCGCCGCTGCCGGAGATGGATTTCCCCACCATCACCGTGCAGGCCAGCCTGCCCGGCGCCAGCCCGCAGATCATGGCGTCGAGCGTGGCCACGCCGCTGGAGCGCTCGCTCGGCACCATCGCCGGCATCAGCCAGATGAACAGCCGCAGCAGCCAGGGCAGCACGCGGATCATGCTCCAGTTCGAACTGGACCGCGACATCAACGCCGCCGCCCGCGAGGTGCAGGCAGCCATCAATGCGTCGAGTGAGCTGCTGCCCAGCGGTATGCGCAGCATGCCGACCTACCGCAAGGTCAACCCGTCGCAGGCACCAATCATGGTGCTGTCGCTGACCTCCAAGGTGCTCAGCAAGGGCCAGCTGTACGACGTGGCCGCCACCATCCTGGCGCAGAAGCTGTCCCAGGTCAGCGGAGTCGGCGAGGTGCAGATCGGCGGCAGTTCCCTGCCGGCGGTGCGCGTGGCCCTGGAGCCGCGCCTGCTCGACCAGTACGGCATCGCCCTCGACGAGGTGCGCCAGACTCTCAGTACGGCCAACGCCAAGCGGCCCAAGGGCGCGGTGGAAGAGGGCGAGCGGCATTGGCAGGTGCAGGCCAGCGACCAGTTGGACAAGGCCGCCGATTACCTGCCGTTGATCATCCGTTATCAGGACGGCGCCGCCGTACGCCTGGGCGATGTGGCCAAGGTCACGGATGACGTGGAGGACCGCTATAACAGCGGCTTCTATAACGACGAGCAGGCCGTGCTACTGGTGATCAACCGCCAGACCGGAGCCAATATCCTCGAAACCATCGCCGGTATTCGCGAGCAATTGCCGGCCCTGCAAGCGGTGATCCCGGCCAGCATCGAGTTGCAAGTGGCCATGGACCGCTCGCCGGTGATCCGCGCCACCCTGCATGAGGCCGAGCAGACCCTGCTGATCGCCGTGGTCCTGGTGATTCTGGTGGTGTTCGCCTTCCTCGGCCGCTGGCGCGCGGCGCTGATCCCGGCGCTGGCGGTGCCGGTATCCTTGGTCGGCACCTTTGCGGTGATGTACCTGCTGGATTTTTCCCTGAACAACCTATCCCTGATGGCGCTGATCATCGCCACCGGCCTGGTGGTGGACGACGCCATAGTGGTGCTGGAAAACATCTCGCGGCATATCGAGGCTGGCGAAACGCCCATGGCCGCAGCCTTGAAAGGCGCGCGGGAAGTGGGTTTCACCCTGCTGGCGATGAACCTGTCGCTGGTCGCGGTGTTTATCTCCATCCTGTTTATGGGCGGCCTGGTCGAGCGGCTGTTCCGCGAGTTCTCCATCACCCTGGCGGTGGCCATAGTGGTGTCGCTGCTGGTGTCGCTGACCCTGACGCCCATGCTCTGCGCGCGCTGGCTTAAGGGCGCCGAGTTGCAACAGCCGGACAATGCGTTGCGGCGTCTGGGCGCGCGTCTGCAAACCCGGGTGTTGGCGTTTTATAGCCGCAGCCTGGACTGGGCGCTAAAGCATTCCTTGCTGATGCTGTTTAGCCTGCTGGCGACCATAGCGCTGAACGTCTTTCTGTTTGTCAGCGTGCCCAAGACCTTTCTGCCGCAGCAGGACACCGGCCAGCTGATCGGCATGATCCGCGGCGACGACGGTCTGTCGTTCCAGGTCATGCAACCGAAGATGGAAATCTACCGCCGCGCCGTGCTGGCCGACCCGGCGGTGCATAGCGTGGCCGGTTTTATCGGCGGCTCAGGCGGTATCAGCAACGCCTTTATGATAGTGCGGCTCAAACCTATCACCGAGCGCCAGGCCAGCTCCCAGGAGGTGATCAATCGCCTGCGCCAGTCGGTGCCGCACGTGCCGGGCGGGCGCATGTTTCTGATGCCCGACCAGGATTTGCAGGTCGGCGGGCGCGAAGGGCGCAGCTCGGAGAACGAATATATGCTGCTGTCCGATGACCTCGAACAGCTGCGTATCTGGTTGCCGAAAGTGCGCGAGGCGCTGCGCGAGCTGCCTGAGCTGACCGATCTCGACGTCAAGGAAGTCGAAGGCACCCAGCAGATTCGCCTGCAGGTCGACCGCGACGCGGCCAAGCGTCTGGGCGTGGATATGGCGATGATCACCGCGGTGCTGAACAACGCCTTTAGCCAACGCCAGGTTTCCACCATCTACCAGCCGCTCAACCAGTACAGCGTGGTGCTGGAGATCAATCCGCAGTTCGCCCAGTACCCGGAAACCCTCGAGCAGATCCAGCTGATAACCGCAGACGGCGCGCGGGTGCCCTTGTCCAGCTTCGCCCGCTGGGAGCGCAGCCTGGAGGAAGACCGGGTGCACCACCAGGGCCAGTTCGCCGCGGAGAATATCGGCTTCGCCCTGGCCGAAGGGGTCAGCCTGGAGCAGGCCAGCCAGGCGATAGAGGCAACCGTGGCGCGGCTTAACCTGCCCACCGCGGTGCAGGGCGTTATGGGCGGTACCGGCGGTGCGTTCAAGCAGACCCAGCAGAACCAGCCGTGGATGATCCTGCTGGCCCTGGTGGTGGTGTATATCGTCCTCGGCGTGCTGTACGAGAGCTATATCCACCCGCTGACCATCCTCTCTACCTTGCCCTCGGCCGGTGTCGGCGCCTTGCTCGCCCTGCAGCTGATGAGCATCGAATTCAGCCTGATCTCGCTGCTCGGCCTGTTTCTGCTGATCGGCATCGTCAAGAAGAACGCCATCCTGATGATCGACCTGGCCCTGCAGCTGGAGCGCCAGCAGCAGCTGAGCCCGCAAGAGTCGATCCGCCGCGCCTGCCTGCTGCGTTTCCGCCCGATCATGATGACCACCCTGGCGGCCATTCTCGGCGCCGTGCCGTTGATGCTGAGCAGCGCCGAAGGCGCGGAGATGCGCCAGCCGCTGGGTATCACCATTGTCGGCGGGCTGGTCCTCAGCCAGCTGCTGACGCTCTACACCACCCCGGTGATCTACCTGTATTTCGACCGCCTGCGCCATCGGGTCAACCGCTGGCGTGGCGTGCGCACCGACGCTGCCTTGGAAACCCCGCTATGAAAGCTCTAGCTGCCTTACCCACTTTGCTCGCCCTGAATTTGGTTGTGGGCCTGGCCCTAAGCGCCTGCGCCATCGGCCCGGATTACCAGCGTCCTGAGTTATCCACCCCGGCGCAGTTTAAGCAGAGCGAAGGCTGGACCCAGGCCAAGCCCGGCGATGCCCTGGAACGCGGCAGCTGGTGGCAGCTATATGGCGACAGCGAGCTAAATACCCTGGTCGAACGACTAAGTATTTCCAACCAGAACCTGGCCGCCAGCGCCGCGCAATATCGTCAGGCCCGCGCCCTGGTGCGCGGTGCGCGAGCGGCGTTCTACCCCAGCCTGTCCAGCAGCGCCGGCGCCAGCCGTAGCGGGCAGGGCAGCGGCAGCCAACGTTCGTCCAGCGGCACAGGGTCGAGCGCCGCCGGCGTCTCCACCAGCTACGACCTCGGCCTAAGCGCCGCCTGGGAGCTGGATATCTGGGGCAAGCTACGCCGTTCCCTGGAATCCAGCCGCGCTGGTTACGAGGCCAGCGCCGCCGACCTGGCCGCGCTGAAACTCAGTCTGCAAGCCGAGCTGGTGCAGAACTACCTGCAGCTGCGGGTGCTGGACGATCAGCAGCGCCTGCTGGATGCCACGGTGGCGGCTTATGCGCGCTCGCTGAAGCTCACCGAGAACCAATACAACGCCGGCATAGTGCCGAAATCCGATGTCAGCCAGGCCCTGACCCAGCTGAAAAGCACCGAGGCCCAGGCCATCGACCTGAAGTGGCAACGCGCCCAGCTGGAGCATGCGATTGCCGTGCTGATCGGCGTGCCGCCTAGCGAGCTCAGCATCGCCGCGCGTGAGCAACTGCCGAGCCTGCCGCAGATTCCCGTGGCGCTGCCGTCGCAACTGCTGGAACGCCGCCCGGATGTGGCCGCCGCCGAGCGCCGGGTGATAGCCGCCAACGCCGAGATCGGCGTGGCCGAAGCGGCCTGGTACCCGGACCTGGCCATTTCCGCCAGTGGCGGCTATCGCGGCAGCAGCTTTGCCGACTGGGTCGAACTGCCCAATCGCTTCTGGTCCCTCGGCCCGCAGCTGGCCCTGACCCTGTTCGATGGCGGCGCGCGCAGCGCCGAGCTGGAACGCAGCGAAGCCGTCTACGAGCAGACCGTGGCGCAATACCGCCAGGCCGTGCTGGACAGCTTCCGCGAGGTGGAGGACACCCTGGTGCAGCTGCGCGTGCTGGAACAGGAGGCTGGGGTGCAGCAGCAGGCCCTGGACGCCGCCCGGGAATCCTTGCGCCTGATCGAAAACCAGTACCGCGCCGGCTCGGTCGACTTCAACAGCGTGGTCAGCGTGCAGGCCACCGCGCTAAGCAACGAACGCAGCAACCTCAGCCTGCTGGGCAGCCGCCTGACCGCCAGCGTGCAGCTGATCGCCGCCCTGGGCGGTGGTTGGCAAAACGCGCAGTTGCAGGCGGATTTAAACCAGTCGCCGCCTGCCCAATAGCAGCAGTAACGCCAGGGCGGCAAAGCCGGCGCCGGCGTAGAAGGTCGTCGCGGCGCCATAAAGCTGCCAGAGCCAACCGGCCAGTACGCTGGCCAGCAACAGCGCGACCCCGCTGACCAGGTTGAACAGGCCAAAGGCGGTGCCCTTGAACTCGGCGGGCGTGCTGTCCGCCACCAGCGCCGCCAGAATGCCCTGGCTAAACCCCATATGCAGGCCCCACAAAGCCACGCCCAGCAGCACCAGGGGCACCGATGTGGCATAGGCCAGTACCAGGTCGGCCAGGACCAACAGCAGCAGAGCGACGCTCAGCGGGGCGCTGCGGCTGACGCGGTCTGACCATTTACCCACGGGGTAGGCCGAGAGCATATAGAAGCCGGCCATCACCACCATCACCAGGGGCACCCAGGCAGCGGAAAAGCCCAGTTGCTGGGCGCGCAACAGCAGAAAGGCTTCGCTGAAACGCGCCAGGGTGAAGACCGCGCCTATGCCCACGACCCACCAGTAAGCGCCCGAGAACGCTTTGAGCAAGCCGAGGTGGATGGGTGCGCGAAAGGGCCGAGCCGCTCCTTCTTGTGGCTCTTCTCTGACCCCGACCAGCAACAGGCCTACCGCCAACAGCGCCGGGATCACGGCAAACCACAGCACCAGGGCAATATCCTGGGCGAACCACAGCATCAGCAGGATCGCCAGGATAGGCCCGAGAAAGGCGCCCACCGTATCCATCGACTGGCGCAGGCCGAAACAGGCGCCACGGATGGCCGCCGGCGCCACATCCGCGACCAGCGCATCGCGCGGCGCGCCGCGAATGCCTTTGCCGATCCGGTCGAGCAGGCGCGCGCTAAACACCAGCTCCGCCGAGGTGGCCAGGGGAAACAGGGGCTTGGTCAGCGCGGCGAGGCCGTAGCCGAGCAGCAACAGGCCTTTGCGCCGGCCGATAAAGTCGCTGAGCGCCCCGGAGAACACCTTGACGATCAAGGCGGTGGCCTCTGCCGCGCCCTCGATCAAGCCGACGGTCAACATGCTTACGCCCAGGGTGCCCACCAGAAACAGGGGGAGCAGGCTGTGCACCAGCTCCGACGACATATCCATAAACAGGCTGACCAAGCCCAGGGCCCAGACCGTACGTGGGATGCTGCGCTTCGATTGTGCGGCCAGCAGGTCCATAAAGTTCACCGAGGCGGTTAAACGACTGCTGCGGATAGATTCCCTACCGATTAGCGCCGAAAGCGCAGGGCCCGCCAGGCGCTAAACAGCATCAAGCCGAACAGCAGGGCGACGCTGAGCAGGGTCCAACTGGTAAAGGGCAGCCCGAGGATGCGGTAGTCGTTCTCGCCACAGACCCCGGCGCTCATAAACACATCCGGCAGGTACTCATGCAGGGGCAGGTAGAAGGCATAGAAGGGGAAGGGCGAGCAGCTAAAGCTATCCAGCACGCCGGTCTCGATCAGCACCAGATGAGTATTGTCGTATAACGCCATGCCACCCGCGGCCAGCAGCAAGGGCCAGAACGGCAGGGTCAACCAGCGTTGGCCGATCGCCTCGGCCGTAAGTATCAGCAGGCTGATCACTCCGCCACAGAGCAGCCACAGGCGGATCTGCACGCACAGGGTGCAAGGCTCCCAGCCGAACTGGTGCTGCAACAACAAGGCACCGCCGAGCATGGCGAAGCAGGCGACTGCGATCAGGGCGAGCAGCGGGATAGGGGATTGCTGGCGAATCATGTAAATCTCCGAGAGAGCCTGGCGCAGGCTTAAAGCATTCGGGAAAGCGGGGCAAGCAGCAGTGGCGAATCTTGCCATAGGCTTGGCGTGAAAGCTCTGCTCTAGGGCGAAGCTGACGGGCTAGGCGCAGCGTCGAGCAGGCGTTGGTAAAGCTGCAGGTCGTGGGCCGAGAAACAGCAGAAGATCACCTCATCCAGATGGCCGAAGGTCTGCAGCGCTTGCCGCACCGAACTCACCGCGACCTGGGCCGCGAGTTCAAGCGGGTAGCCGTAAATACCCGTGCTGATGCAGGGGAAGGCCAGGCTGCGGATGCCCTGGGCAGTAGCGATCTCGATCGAGCGGCGATAACAGGACGCCAGCAGTTCGGCCTCCGCCTGGTTGCCACCATGCCAGACCGGCCCGACCGTGTGGATGACATAGTGGGCGGGCAAAAGGTAGCCCTGGGTCAGCTTGGCCTCGCCGGTCTGGCAGCCGCCCAGGCCACGACAGGCCTCCAGCAACTGCGCTCCGGCGGCGCGATGAATGGCGCCGTCGACGCCGCCACCGCCGAGCAGCGAGGCGTTCGCCGCGTTGACTATGGCCTCAACCGTCAGGGCCGTGATATCGCCTTGCACTGCGCGCAGAGTGGTTGTCATTGTGTGACTCCTGGCAGGCCGGGTTAGACGGCGGAGGTCGAGGGCTTCTGGATAATCACGGCCAGTTCCCCCGGCATCTGTTAGCGCTTGAGCAGCGACGAATCCAGCTTGTTGAAGCAGTCCACTATCCGCTCGCGGGATACTTCGGCAAAGGCCTTCTGCGTCAGTTCCACCAGCACGGCCGGCTTGACCCGCCCGGAGCGCAGCTGGCGCTGCATATAGGCGAAAACTTCCGCGTCGCTGGCCGGTTCTGCTTGGCTTGGTTGGTCCATGTTGTTATCGCTCGTTGTCTGCATACAGGGTTGAATTGAAACAGCAGGTTTGGCTCAGGATTTTGCTGGCATTAGTGACGCTCCACCAGCCTAAGTTTTAGGCCTTTTTCAGCAGCCTTCTGCCCTGGGCGGACACTGATAAGCGGCGAGACTCGCTAAAAACTATGGCGCTCAAAAGCGCCTACGAAAGCGAGGTCGATGCCCCCCGCTTATGGCTGCAGATTCCCTGGCTACTATAAAGCCCATACCTAAAACCTATTTGCTCGGTTGGTACCCAGACTCCAAGCTGGGGCACCTGGTTAGGTGCAAACAAAAAAGGAGAGAACCATGTCAAACGAAGCAAAGTGCCCATTCGCGGGCGGCGCTAAACACACAGTGGCTGGTGGAGCCCCGACGAACGCTGACTGGTGGCCCAATCAACTCAACTTGAAGATCCTGCACCAACATTCCTCACTGTCCAACCCCATGGACGAGGCGTTCAACTATGCCGAGGCGTTCAAGAGCCTCGACCTGGATGCGGTGATCGAGGACCTGCGTGCCTTGATGACCGATTCCCAGGACTGGTGGCCTGCGGACTATGGCCACTACGGGCCGTTCTTTATTCGCATGGCCTGGCATGCCGCGGGTACCTACCGCATCGCCGATGGTCGTGGCGGCGCGGGCACCGGCGCGCAGCGCTTCGCCCCCCTCAACAGCTGGCCGGACAACGGCAACCTGGACAAGGCGCGCCGGCTGCTCTGGCCGATCAAGCAGAAGTACGGCCGCAAGCTGTCCTGGGCCGACCTGCTGGTGCTCACCGGTAACGTCGCGCTGGAATCGATGGGCTTCAAGACCTTCGGCTATGGCGGCGGCCGCGCGGATATCTGGGAGCCGGAGGAGGACATCTACTGGGGCCCGGAAGGCAAGTGGCTGGACGACCAGCGTTACAGCGGCGACCGCGAGCTGGAGAACCCGCTCGGTGCGGTGCAGATGGGCCTGATCTACGTGAACCCGGAAGGCCCCAACGGCAATCCGGACCCGCTCGCCTCGGCGCGGGATGTCCGCGAGACCTTCGCCCGCATGGCGATGAATGATGAGGAGACGGTTGCGCTGGTTGCCGGCGGCCACACCTTCGGCAAGGCGCACGGCGCTGGTGACCCGGCCAACGTCGGCCCCGAGCCCGAAGGCGCGGGCATCGCGGAGCAGGGCCTGGGCTGGAAGAACAGCTTCGGCAGCGGCAAGGGCGAGCACACCATCACCAGCGGCATCGAGGGCGCCTGGACGCCCGACCCGATCAAGTGGGACAACGGCTACTTCGAGACCCTGTTCGGCTACGAGTGGGAGTTGACCAAGAGCCCCGCAGGCGCCCACCAGTGGCAGCCCAAGGAACCGGCCGCGGCGACCACCGTGCCGGACGCCCATAACCCGGCCAAGCGCCACGCGCCGATGATGACCACGGCCGACATGGCCATGCGCATGGACCCGGCCTACGAGAAGATCTCGCGGCGCTTTATGGCCAACCCGCAGGCATTCGCCGACGCCTTCGCCCGCGCCTGGTTCAAGCTGACCCACCGCGACATGGGCCCAATCGCCCGCTACCTGGGCCCGCTGGTGCCTGCGGAGGTGCTGATCTGGCAGGACCCGATACCGGCCGTGGACCACGCCCTGGTCGATGTGCAGGATATCGCGGCGCTGAAGGCCAAGATCCTCGCCTGCGGCCTGTCGATTTCCCAGCTGGTCAGCACCGCCTGGGCGTCGGCGTCCACCTTCCGTGGCAGCGACAAGCGCGGCGGCGCCAACGGCGCGCGCATTCGCCTGGCCCCGCAGAAGGACTGGGCAGCGAACCAGCCGGCCGAACTGGCCAAGGTTTTGCCAAAGCTGGAAGCGATCCAGCAGGACTTCAACGCCTCAGCATCCGGCGGCAAGAAGATCTCCCTGGCCGATCTGATCGTGCTGGGCGGCTGCGCCGCCGTCGAGGCCGCGGCGAAGAAGGGCGGCGTCGCTGTCACCGTGCCATTCA
>NZ_JAUYNP010000227.1 GCF_030696055.1 Pseudomonas sp.
GCGATCTTGCCCACCAGGGCGGCGGTCTTGGGGGCCAGGCCTGTCTTGCGAAAGTAGCTGGCCAGACGCTTTTTCAGGTTCTTGGCCTTGCCGACATAGAGCAGCTTGGCGCTGGCATCGAACATGCGATAGACGCCCGGACGAGCGCTGCAGGTCGCCAGGAAGGCGCTGGAATCGAAGGCGGCGGCAGTGGTTGCGGCTGCGTCAGCTGTTGGCATCGACCATGCCGTGACGTACGGCCAACAAGGCCAGCTCAACGTCGCTGGTGATCGACAGCTTGTCGAATATCCGATACCGATAGGTGTTAACGGTTTTCGGCGACAGGCACAGCTTGTCCGAGATGGTCTGCACCTTATGGCAGTTGGCAATCATCAGGGCGATTTGGATCTCGCGCTCGGACAGCAGATCGAAGGGTGAACTGTCGACCTGGGCCTGGAAGGGCTTGAGCGCCAGCTGCTGGGCGATTTGCGGGCTGATATAGCGTTGGCCGCTGAAGACCATCCGAATGGCCTGGACCATTTCCTCGAGCGCGGCACCCTTGGTCAGGTAACCGGCGGCGCCGGCCTGGAGCAAGCGAGTGGGAAAGGGATCTTCCTCGCAGACGGTAACGGCTACGACTTTCATGTCGGGATGGCTGCGAATCAGTTTGCGCGTGGCTTCCAGGCCACCGATGCCGGGCATCTTGATATCCATCAGGACGACATCAGGCTTCAGCTCGCGGGCTTTATGCAGGGATTCTTCGCCGGATTCGGCTTGGCCTACAACCTGCAGACCGTCGATGTCGGCCAGCATGCGTGTGATGCCCGTGCGAACCAGATCGTGGTCATCGACCACTAGCACCCTAATCAAGCGACACCCCATTTGCGGCAACCGCTTGCAGCGGTCTTGTTGAAATGCTGATCAAAGCAATCTTGCTTAGCTTGACCAAGCTTGGCGCATGACTGTCAAAAAGCAACCGCCAAAAACAGCTTACTTATATGACATGCAGAGGAAAATGGCGGAAGCGGTGAGATTCGAACTCACGGAAGAGTTTCCCCTTCGACGGTTTTCAAGACCGTTGCATTCAACCGCTCTGCCACGCTTCCGGCGTTAGTGCGGGCGGCAATCTTACCCGAACGCAACAGGCTGTCAAACTCTGCTTATTGGCACTTTAGCTGGCTCTGTTATGCTCCCAGTCGACCTTGGTCACGGAACCATTAGCCTTTATCAGGAGTGTCGCCATGAACGATCACAATTATGCCCTCGACCATACGCAGGTGGAGCAGCAAGAAGTCAGCCGCGTCCTGCGTAACACCTATGGCCTGCTGGCCATCACCTTGGCCTTTAGCGGCCTGGTGGCCTTTCTGGCCCAGCGCGCCAACCTGCCTTATCCGAATATCTTTGTGGTGCTGATCGGCTTCTATGGCCTGTTCTTCCTTACCACCAAGCTGCGTAATTCGCCGTGGGGCCTGGTTTCCACCCTGGCCCTGACCGGTTTTATGGGTTACACCCTGGGTCCGATTCTCAACCGCTACCTGGGCATGGCCAACGGCGCCGAAGTGGTCAGCTCGGCCTTCGCCATGACCGCCCTGGTGTTCTGCGGCCTGTCGGCCTATGTGCTGACCACCCGCAAGGACATGAGCTTTCTCAGTGGTTTTATCACGGCCGGTTTCTTCGTGCTGCTGGGCGCCATGCTGGTAAGCGTGTTCTTCCAGATCAGCGGCCTGCAACTGGCGATCAGCGCCGGCTTCGTGCTGTTTGCCTCGGCCAGCATCCTGTTCCAGACCAGCGCGATCATCCATGGCGGTGAACGCAACTACATCATGGCGACCATCAGCCTGTATGTATCCATCTACAACCTGTTCGTCAGCCTGCTGCAGCTCCTCGGCATCATGGGCAGCGACGATTGATCACTTAGCACACAAAAAAAGGCCGCTTAACTAAGCGGCCTATTTTATGGCTACCCTCCATGGCGGCCACTCTTCGAGCCGTCGCTGCGCGACGTTAAAAATGGCTCCCGGCCATTTTTTATTGGTGCTGCTTACTTCTTAACTACGTTCCTGCTCCCAGGATTTCAGCAGCTCGTTGTAGTTGATGGTTTCACCCTTGGGTTTCTCGTTGGCCAGTTTCGGCTTGGGTGCGCCCGGTTGATCCAGCCAGTACTGCGGATCTTTCGGCTCGTTCAGCTTGGGCCCGCACTCGCCCAGCACACCGGAGCGCTCCAGACGGCCGAGTATGGTGTCTTGCGCCGCCGCCAGGCCATCCAGCGCCTCTTGCGGCGACTTGTCGCCACTGGCCGCCTCGGCGATAAATTGCCACCACAGCTGGGCCAGACGCGGATAGTCCGGCACGTTGGTGCCGGTCGGGGTCCACTGCACCCGCGCCGGGCTGCGGTAGAACTCCACCAAACCGCCGAGTTTCGGCGCGGCATCGGTCATCGCCTGGGAGTTGATATCCGACTCGCGAATCGGCGTCAGGCCGACCAGGGTCTTCTTCAGCGACACGGTTTTCGAGGTGACGAACTGGGCGTATAGCCAGGCCGCCAGGCGTTGCTTGTCCGGGGTGGACTTGAGGAAGGTCCAGGAACCGGCGTCCTGATAACCCAGCTTCATGCCCTCTTCCCAGTACGGCCCTTTAGGCGACGGCGCCATGCGCCATTTCGGCGTGCCGTCTGCATTCACCACCGGCAGGCCCGGCTTGTTCATGTCGGCGGTGAAGGCGGTGTACCAGAAAATCTGCTGGGCGATGCTGCCCTGAGCCGGCACCGGGCCGGCTTCGGAGAAGGTCATGCCCTGGGCTTCCGGCGGCGCGTACTGGCGCATCCAGTCGACGTACTTGGTGGTCGCATAGACTGCCGCCGGGCCATTGGTGTCGCCGCCGCGGGAGACGCTGGAACCCACCGGGCGGCAGCCGTCCACGCGAATGCCCCACTCATCCACCGGCAGGCCGTTGGGCAGGCTCTTGTCGCCGCCACCGGCCATGGAGAACCAGGCATCGGTGAAGCGCCAGCCCAGGGACGGGTCTTTCTTGCCGTAATCCATATGGCCGTAGACGCGCTGGCCGTCGATTTCCTTGACCTTCTCCGAGAAGAACTCGGCGATGTCTTCATAGGCGGACCAGTTGACCGGCACACCCAGCTC
>NZ_JAUYNP010000237.1 GCF_030696055.1 Pseudomonas sp.
GTGCACTTGGACATGGTCGAGGTGATGGTGCTCGATGAAGCCGACCGCATGCTCGACATGGGCTTTATCCCGCAGGTACGGCAGATCATCCGCCAGACCCCGATGAAGGGCGAACGCCAGACTCTGCTGTTCTCCGCCACCTTCACCGAAGACGTGATGAACCTGGCCAAGCAGTGGACCACCGAGCCGGCGATCGTCGAGATCGAACCGGAAAACGTCGCCAGCGACACGGTCGAGCAGCACGTCTATGCCGTGGCCGGCAGCGATAAATACAAGCTGCTGTACAACCTGATCACCCAGAACGACTGGATCAGGGTGATGGTCTTCGCCAACCGCAAGGATGAAGTGCGGCGCATCGAGGAACGCCTGACCCGCGACGGCATCAGCGCCGTGCAGATGTCCGGCGACGTGCCGCAGCACAAGCGCATCCGCGCCCTGGAAGGCTTCCGCGAAGGCAAGATCCGCGTGATGGTCGCCACCGACGTGGCCGGCCGCGGCATCCACGTCGAAGCCATCAGCCATGTGATCAACTTCACCCTGCCGGAAACCCCGGACGACTACGTGCACCGCATCGGTCGTACCGGCCGGGCCGGCAGCAGTGGCACCTCGATCAGCTTTGCCGGCGAAGACGACGCCTACGCCCTGCCGGCGATCGAAGCCCTGCTGGGGCGCAAGATCGCCTGCGAGATGCCGCCGGATGAACTGCTCAAGCCGGTGCCGCGCAAGCACTGACCGGCGCTTGCACAATAAAAAGGCGAAGCCCACAGGCTTCGCCTTTTTTATTTCGCAGGTTTTTGCACGCCGCGCCCAGGCCAGGATCAGGGCAGCGCAGAGCCAGACAGGTCGCAGCGGCATATCAAGTTGCCGCGTCCGACGCTTGCAGGCATGGATAGTAAAGTCCAGAATGGACTAATTGTTTAGTTCATTTCGGAGCGCCCCATGTCGATCACACCCTATGTGCTGCATAAAGACGAAGCCGAGCAGCTGCTCGCCCGGGTCGATGTCCACCAGGCCATGGTCAGCCTGTTTGGCGAACTGGCCAACGGCAATGCCGCGCAACCGGCGCAGCAACTGGTGGAGTTCCCCCAGGGCGCAGGCGACTTTATCAACTACCTGGGCGTGCTGGCCGGCGCCGGCGTCTATGGGGTGAAGACCTCGCCCTATCTAGTGCGCGAGCAAGGCCCGCTGGTCACCGCCTGGACCCTGCTGATGTCCATGCAAACCGGCCAACCGCTGTTGCTCTGCGATGCCGGCCTGCTGACCATCGCGCGCACCGCCGCCACTACTGCTGTAGCGGTGGACGCCCTGGCCCCAACCCAGGCCAAGCACCTGACGGTGATAGGTTGCGGCCCGGTGGCACGCGCCCATGTGCATTACGCCAAGGGCCTGCGCGACTGGCAGAGCATCCGCCTGTACTCGTCCAGCCTGGCCGACAAGAGCGAGGCGCAGCTGGATGAACTCAGGCGACTCGACCCGCGTCTGCAGCTGTGCGACAGCGTTGCGGACGCCACCGAGGGCGCCGATGTGCTGCTGCTCTGCACCTCCTCGGCCAAGCCGGTGCTCGACCCAGCCAGCCTGAGCAAGCCGGCACTGATCACCTCGATCAGCACCAACGCCCTGCGC
>NZ_JAUYNP010000252.1 GCF_030696055.1 Pseudomonas sp.
GTCGCGAATCTCGCCGCCACTGCCGGTGGACGCGCCCGGAAACGGGGCAATCGCGGTCGGGTGGTTGTGGGTTTCGACTTTCATCAAGATGTGCACCGGTTCCTGCACCGCACCGTACTGGCGGGTTTCAGGGTCCGGGAAGAAACGGCCGGCGACGTTGCCGACGATCACCGAAGCGTTGTCCTTATAAGCCGACAGAACACCTTCGCTGTGCATCACGTAGGTATTCTTGATCATGCCGAACAGGCTTTTTTCCTGGCTCTGACCGTCGATGTCCCAACTGGCGTTGAAGATCTTGTGACGGCAGTGCTCGGAGTTCGCCTGGGCGAACATCATCAGTTCGATGTCATGGGGGTTGCGCCCCAGACCCTCGAAGCTGCTCACCAAATAGTCGATTTCATCTTCGGCCAGGGCCAGGCCCAATTCGGTGTTGGCCCGCTCCAGCGCGGCGCGCCCGCCACCCAGGACATCCACGGCGGTCAGCGGTTTGGGCTCAGCATGACTGAACAGCGCGGCGGCGCCTTCCAGACTCTCCAGTACAAGCTGGGTCATGCGGTCATGCAACAGGTCGGCCACCTGCTGCGCCTCGGCGGCATTCAGCGTGCCGCTGACGTAATAGGCCAGGCCGCGCTCGATCCGCTGAATCTTCGCCAGACCGCAGTTGCGCGCGATGTCGCTGGCCTTGCTCGACCAGGGCGAGATGGTGCCGAAACGCGGAATGGTCAGGAACAGGCGGCCGCTTGGCTCCTGCACCGGCACACTCGGGCCGTATTTCAGCAAACGGGCCAATACCTGCTGATCATCGGCGCTGAGCACGCCGGCAACCTCGGCAAAATGCGCGAACTCGGCGTACAGCCCAGTCACAGCGGGGACTTTGCTGGTCAGTTGCTCGAGCAATTTACCGTGGCGGAAAGCAGAAAGGGCGGGAGCGCCGCGCAGGATCAACATCGGGGACAGCCTCTGGGAAGGGGGTGTACTTTGAGGCCGTGCATTCTAGCCTAAAGCGCTGCCGACGGCACCCGTGGCGGCACGCCAAGAACCTGCTTACGATCTCGCGAGCTAGAGCCATGCAAGGCGCTACGTCAGTAACAGCCTCCGGCTGGTCAAAACAGGCGAGGAAGCGGAGTGTACGAGCTGTACATGAGCATAACTCGCTGCGCTCGCCCTTCGGGTCGCGCTAAAGCGCGTTAGCCGCAAGCGGCTTGCCGAGCCTGTTTTTAACGCAGCAGGGCCGACGCGCAGCAGATCGTAAACAGGTTCTAAGCGCAGCAGGCGTGTTAGCAGAGAAGCCTGGCGCTGTCGAGATATGGCGCGCCCCATGCTTTGCGTATACTGCGCCAATGTTTGCCCAATCTGCGTTCCGCACGCGCTGCGCCTGCTGGCTGTCGGCGATCGGAATCCTCCTGCTGCTCGGTGGCTGTGCTGAAGAACCCAGCACACTCGAGCGCGTTCAGGCGGAGGGTACGCTGCGGGTGATCACCCGCAACAGCCCGGCCACCTATTTCCAGGACCGCAACGGCGAAACCGGCTTCGAGTACGAGTTGGTCAAACGCTTTGCCGAGGACCTGGGCGTGCAACTGCAGATCGAGACCGCCGACAACCTCGACGAGCTATTTTCCAGCCTGAGCAAGGTCAACGGCCCCGTACTGGCGGCCGCCGGCCTGGTAGAAAGCGACGGACGGCGCCAACACGCGCGCTTCTCCCTGCCCTATTTAGAGGTCACCCCCCAGGTGATCTACCGCAACGGCCAGCAGCGCCCGACCCGCCCGGCCGACCTCTTGGGCAAGCGCATCCTGGTGCTTAAAGGCAGCAGCCATGCCGAACAGCTGGCCGCGCTGAAGCTGGAATTGCCGGAACTCAGCTATGAAGAGTCCGCCGCCGTGGAGGTGGTCGACCTGTTGCGCATGGTCGATGAGGGACAGATCGACCTGACCCTGGTCGACTCCAACGAGCTGGCGATGAACCAGGTGTATTTCTCCAATGTGCGCGTGGCCTTCGACCTCGGCGACTCGCAGAACCTGGCCTGGGCGGTGGCACCCGGCGAAGACCGCAGCCTGCTGGATGAGATGAATGCTTTTATCCAACGTGCACACAAGAACGGCAGCCTGCAGCGCCTGAAGGATCGCTACTACGGCCACGTCGATGTACTGGGTTACGTCGGTGCCTACACCTTCGCCAAACACCTGCAGCAGCGCCTGCCGCGCTATGAAGGTTTTTTCCGCCAGGCCGCGCAGAAGCATCAGGTCGACTGGCGCCTGCTGGCCGCCATGGGCTACCAGGAATCACTCTGGCAACCCAGCGCCACCTCGAAAACCGGGGTACGCGGCCTGATGATGCTGACCCTGGGCACCGCCCAGGCCATGGGGGTGGCCGACCGCCTGAATCCCAAGCAGAGCATCCAGGGCGGGGCCAAATATATTGTCTACGTGAAGAGCCAGCTGCCGGACAGCATCCCGGAACCGGACCGCACCTGGTTCGCCCTGGCCTCCTACAATATCGGCGGCGGCCATCTGGAAGATGCGCGCAAGCTGACCGAGGCCGAAGGCCTGGACCCGAACAAGTGGCTGGATGTGCAGAAGATCCTGCCGCGCCTGGCGCAGAAGCAGTGGTACAGCAAGACCCGGCACGGCTATGCCCGGGGCGGCGAGCCGGTGCACTTCGTGCGCAACATCCGCCGCTACTACGACATCCTCACCTGGGTCACTCAGCCGCAACTGGAAGGCACCCAGGTCGCCGAGGGCAGCCTGCATATGCCGGGCATCGACAAGCGCCAGCCCGATATGCAAACGCCGCCGCTCTAAGCTCGGAGCCCGTTTAGCGACCTTCTCGACGCGCCTTAAAGAAGGCGCTAAGCACCGCCCCGCACTCCTCCGCCAGCACCCCGCCCTCGATCAACACCCGATGATTGAGAAAGGTCTGCTTGAAGAATTCCCCCTGACTCAGGGCCACGCCGGCCTTGGGTTCGGTGGCGCCATACACCACCCGGGCGATGCGCGAATGGACTATCAAGCCGGCGCACATGCTGCAGGGTTCCAGGGTCACATACAGGGTGCTGCCGGGCAGGCGGTAATTGCGCAAGTCCGCGGCGGCGGTGCGAATCGCCACCATCTCGGCATGGGCACTGGGGTCATGGGTGGAAATCGGGCAGTTGAAGCCGCGCCCGATAATCACGCCATCCTGCACCAGCACCGCGCCCACCGGCACTTCACCCAGGGCCGCGCCTTCGCCGGCCAAGGCCAAGGCCTCGCGCATAAAGTGCTGGTCGCGACTGCGATCGATGATTTGTGGCCGGCGCATCAGACCACCTCGATCGCGGCCATCAAGCCGGTTTCCATATGATCGATAACATGGCAATGGAACATCCAGATACCGGGGTTATCCGCGACCAAGGCGATGCGAACGCTTTCATTCTTGCCCAACAGGTAAGTGTCGGTGAAATAGGGAATGATCTTCTTGCGGTTCGAGCTGATCACCTTGAACGCCAGCCCGTGCAGGTGGACCGGGTGCAGGTACTGCGCCATATTGCGCAACTCGAAGATGTAGTGACCATCCTTCTTGAGCGTCGCGATGGGCCGATCCGCGCAGGTCTTGTCCTTGATATCCCAGGCCTGGCCGTTGATCTGCCAGTACTTGGCCGGGCCTTTGTCGTTCGCGCCGGCCAGGGTCGCCGACCACTCGAAGTTGAAACGCAAGACCTCGGCCTGCTGCAGATCAGGTTCCGCCACCGGGTTGGCCGGCAAAGGCGCCGGCCAGTCGCCGACCGCCTCGGCTGTCGCCAGGCTTTTCAGAGTCGCCAGGCGCAACGGCCCGTTACGCAGCGACAGCTCCGCGCCAGCCGCCGGCACGCGGACGGCCAAGTCGATGCGCATGCCCGGGCCCAGCCAATACTCTTTGCCCAGGTCACGCGGCTCAATCGGCTGGCCATCCAGGGCATAGATACGCGCCTCGGCGCCGGGCAAATTGAGCCGGTAGGTGATGGTGCTATCCAGATTCAGTATCCGCAGCCGCACCACCTGCCCGGCTGGTAGTTCCAGGCTGGGTACGGCTTTTCCGTTGATGGTGGTCAGCCGCCCCCGAGTGCCCTCGCGGGCCGCCTCGCGGGGCACGCTGAACGCGCTAAACGCACCTTTCTCATCTATATGCCAGGTCTTCAGGCTTAGCGTGCGCTCGTGCAGGAAGCCGCTGGGCTCGCGCTCCTCGACTATCAGCGGGCCAACCAGGCCGCGCCCGAGCTGCTCGCTGCTGGCGACATGGGGGTGATACCAGAAGCTACCGGCGTCCGGGGTCTTGAACTGGTAGTCGAAATATTCGCCCGGCAGCACCGGCAGCTGCGAGACATAGGGCACCCCGTCCATTTCCAGCGGCAGGCGGATGCCATGCCAGTGGATGGTGGTGGGCACGTCCAACTTATTGATAAAGCGCACCCGCAGCCATTCGCCCTGTTTGGCGCGAATTTCCAGGCCAGGCGCCTGGCCGCCATAGGCCCAGGCCGGGGTGCTATGCCCCGGAATCAGCTCGAGGTCGAGCGGCGCTGCGATCAGCTCATAGTCATGGGTAGTGCTGCCCAACGGCCGTCCAAGCCAATAACGAACTCCACCGACACCAAGGCCTACGGCGGTCAAACCGAGCAGGCCACCGAGAATTTGTCGACGTGTAAATGACATGGGTACAGACACCTCTAGACAAGGGGGACTTTCTAGAACAACACGCTGGGCCCATCGGGGGAATCAAGGTAGGCATGTAATAGCCGGTCTCTGACGGACCGGCTTTTTAGAAGCTTTTAACATCGAACAGGCGACGCAGAAAAAGGCTTACTGGGCTAAGGCCAGGCGCAACGACCAACGGAAGTAACAGCCGCAAGGCTGGCCCGAAGGGTGAGCGCCAGCGAGTCAGGCACCCCGGAGCTTTTAAGCGCAGCGTACTGCAGTACGTGAGCATTAAAAGCGAGGACGCAACGCAGCATGGCCGACGACCAGGAAGCCGTCCCGCTAACGCATCACTCCCACTCGATGGTGGCAGGCGGCTTGCTCGACACGTCGTAGGTGACGCGGGAGATGCCTTCGATCTCGTTGATGATGCGGTTGGACACCTTCTCCAGCAGCTCGTAGGGCAGGTGCGCCCAGCGTGCGGTCATAAAGTCGATGGTTTCCACCGCGCGCAGGGCCACGACCCAGGCGTAACGACGGCCGTCACCGACCACGCCGACCGACTTGACCGGCTGGAACACCACGAAGGCCTGACTGGTCTTGTGGTACCAATCGAAGTTGCGCAGCTCTTCGATAAAGATATGGTCGGCGCGACGCAGGATGTCCGCGTACTCCTTCTTCACTTCACCGAGGATGCGCACGCCCAGGCCCGGGCCCGGGAAGGGGTGGCGGTAGACCATGTCGTAGGGCAGGCCCAGCTCCAGGCCGATGCGCCGCACTTCGTCCTTGAACAGTTCGCGCAGCGGCTCGACCAGCTTGAGGTTCATCTCCTCCGGCAGGCCGCCGACATTGTGGTGCGACTTGATCACGTGGGCCTTGCCGGTCTTGGCGCCGGCCGACTCGATCACGTCCGGGTAGATGGTGCCCTGGGCGAGGAACTTGATATTTTCCAGCTGGCTGGCTTGCGCATCGAAGACATCGATAAAGGTGCGGCCGATGATCTTGCGCTTCTTCTCCGGGTCGGCTTCGCCGGCCAGGTTGCCGAGGAACTGCTCTTCGGCGTTGGCGCGGATCACC
>NZ_JAUYNP010000245.1 GCF_030696055.1 Pseudomonas sp.
CAAATGACGGCACTTACTACAGGCGATGCGGTGTGGAGATGAACCGCCGATGTTACGTACATTTTTAGCCGCGTGGAATTTTCAAGTGAACGATTTAATAAGGCTCCCACTTGCCTAACTATTAATTAGGCGACATTCTTATGTCGCCTTTACGTGTCGTATAACGTTTTTGCCGTCCGTTAAGTCTTTGTCTTCCCTGGATAATATCGCGAAAAACGCGACATGGAAGACGCCAGGTTTAAGCTGCTGAATCAGCTGCACCAGCAGGTTTGCGTCAGAAGCTATTCCATTCGCATAGCGGCTGTCTATGCCGACTAGAGGGGACGCTCCGGCTATAGCTGGCGGTAATGAGAAAAGGCTCCAGCCAGCCTGAACGCAGGAGTCCGGCAGTGTTGCAAATGGGGGCGTGGGTGATTTCGCACTGTCCGCAGTTGGGGGAGCGGGGCGCACCGACAGGTCGGTGCGCCTGCTTGCGTTTAGCGGTTAAAGCGTTCCACCAAGGAGTATTGGCCTTGTGCGGTAGCGGTGAGTTCTGCGCTGAGCCGGGCGGTGCTTTGCGCTTCGCCAGCGGTTTGGTCGGCCAGTTGGGCGATGGTGGTGATGCTGCGGTTCACTTCATCGGCGACTGCGCTTTGTTCTTCCGCGGCGGCGGCGATCTGGTTGGCCATGTCGGTGATATTGGCCACCGCTTCGCTGATCCCGGCCAGGGCGTCGTCGGCTTTCTGCACGCGCTCGACACCTTCGTCGGCTTGCTTGCGCCCGATCTCCATGGTCATTACCGCTTCTTCGGCGGTGCGCTGCAGTTTGGCGATCAGCTGGTGGATCTGCCCGGTGGATTCGGCGGTGCGCTGCGCCAGGGAGCGCACTTCGTCGGCGACCACGGCAAAGCCGCGGCCCATTTCACCGGCGCGGGCGGCTTCGATGGCGGCGTTGAGGGCCAGCAGGTTGGTCTGGTCGGCGATGCCTTTGATCACATCGACCACGCCGCCGATTTCGTTGCTGTCGTGGGCCAGGCGGGTGACGGTTTCGCCGGTTTCACCCACTGAGATGGACAGGCGCTGAATGGCTTCGCGGGTTTTCGCGGCGATGCCCCGGCCGGCGCTGGTCAGGCGATTGGCGTCCTGGGTGGCGATGGCGGTGCGCGCCACGTTGCTCGCCACCTCCAGGGTGGTGGCGGCCATTTCGTTGATGGCGGTGGCCACCTGGTCGGTTTCCATGCGTTGGCGTTCGAGTCCGGCGGAGCTGTTGTGCGCCAGGGCATCGGCTTGTTTGGCTTGGCTGCTGAGCTGTTCGGCGGTGTCCTGCAGGCGCGTCAGGCAGGTTTTCAGGCGGGCGTCCTGGCTGAGCATGGCCATTTCCAGGCGCGCTTGCACGCCGCTGCTGTCGGTGTACATCTGGGCGATCAGCGGGTCGGATGTAGCCTGTTCGGCCAGTTGCAGCAGGTGCTTGAGGCCGCGGTTCTGCCAGGCCAAGCCGGCGAGGCCGAGGGGGATCGAGAGGCCGGCGGCGAGGAGGAAGCCCCAGCTGCTGTCGAGCCAGGTGCCGATCAGAAAGCCGATCTGGCTGATCAGAATAAACGGCAGCCAATTCTGCAACACCGGCAGCCAGCTATCGCTGCTGGGGATGGCCGACTTGCCGCTGTTGATCCGCTGGTACAGGGCTCCGGCGCGGCGGATCTGCTCGCTGCTGGGTTTGACCCGCACCGATTCGTAGCCCACCACCTGGCGGTTTTCCAGAATCGGCGTGACATAGGCATTGACCCAGTAATGGTCGCCATTCTTGCTGCGGTTCTTGACGATGCCCATCCAAGGCAGGCCCTTTTTCAGGGTGTCCCACATATGCTGGAACACCGCCGCCGGCACATCCGGGTGGCGCACCAGGTTGTGCGGTGCACGCATCAGCTCATCGCGGGAAAAACCGCTGATCTCGATAAAGGCGTCGTTGCAATAGGTGATCTGGCCTTTGATGTCGGTGGTGGAGATCAGGCGTTGCTGGGCCGCAAAGGTGCGTTCACGCTGGGTGATAGGTTGGTTATTGCGCATGGCGTGCTTTATTCCTGTAAGCGATACCGGTTCTTCGGCCGTTGCCGGCGAAAGTTTAGGCCGTGCAGCATCACAGAGTCGGTAGTGGGCAAAAAGCGGGCTAACAGTTGGGCCAGGGCGGGTGGCGTTAGTCGTCTTCGCCTTGCTGGAGGCTGCAAGGCGGCTCCTGCCGAATGTCCGTGTAAGTAAGCAAAGTCTCTGTGCTAGAGGGCTCTGTGCCGCGCTGCAGGGGCGCCAGTTTAACCCGAAGCTCACGGCTATCGCTCTGTCTTGGCCGGTTCCGCGCTGACCTTTGCGCTCAGGCGCGGGCGACTCGGCTATGATGCGCGCCTTGAGGAGAGCCCCGATGAATACCGCGCCGATAAATACCTTGCTACTGCACTGCCGCCCCGGTTTTGAGAACGAGGTGTGTGCGGAAGTCGCCGAGCACGCCGCCCGCCTGGACGTCGCCGGTTATGCCAAGGCCAAGCCGAGCACCGCCTGCGCAGAATTTATCTGTACCGAGGCGGATGGCGCCGAGCGTTTGATGCGCGGGGTGCGCTTCAATCAGCTGATTTTCCCGCGGCAGTGGGCGCGTGGGGTGTTTATCGACCTGCCGGAGCTGGACCGCATCAGCGTGCTGCTGGCCCATCTGGCTGACGCTCCGGTATTTGGCAGCCTGTGGCTGGAAGTGCTGGATACCAACGACGGCAAGGAACTGTCGAACTTCTGCAAGAAGTTCGAGGCGCCGCTGCGCAACGCCCTGAGCAAGGCCGGCAAGCTGGTGGAGGATGCGCAGAAGCCGCGTTTGCTGCTGACGTTCAAGAGCGGCCGCGAGGTCTTTGTCGGCATGGCCGAGGTGCATAACTCGGCGCTGTGGCCCATGGGTATCCCGCGCCTGAAGTTCCCCCGCGAGGCGCCGAGCCGTTCGACCCTCAAGCTGGAGGAGGCCTGGCATACCTTTATTCCCCGCGAGCAGTGGGACGAGCGCCTGTCGGGTGAGATGACCGGGGTCGACCTGGGCGCCGCCCCGGGCGGCTGGACCTACCAGCTGGTCAAGCGCGGCATGCTGGTCACCGCCATCGACAACGGCCCCATGGCCGAAAGCCTGATGGACACCGGTCTGGTGCAGCACCTGATGGTCGACGGCTTCACCTACAAGCCGCGCCAGCCGGTGGACTGGATGGTCTGCGACATAGTCGAGAAGCCCGCACGCAGCGCCGCCTTGCTGGAAACCTGGATAGGCGAGGGCCTGTGCCGCGAGGCGGTGGTCAACCTCAAGCTGCCGATGAAGCAGCGCTACGCCGAAGTGCGCCGCCTGCTGCAGCGCCTCGAGGATGGTTTTGCCGAGCGCAAGATCAAGGTGTCGATCGCCTGCAAGCAGCTCTATCACGACCGCGAGGAAGTGACCTGCCATCTGCGCCGCTTAAGCAAATAGCCCGCTGACGCGCCCAATGGGTTGGGCGCGGACTTGCCGCCTGCTCAGGCGAGCCGCTGCCCATCCAGATGCCGTTAAGCGCCATAGGTGACCTGAGGCACAGCTTTGCGCGAGAATAGCCGCCTGTTTTTGGAGCCTGCCGATGTCTTTGCAACCCGATGCCATTCCCGATGCCACCCTCGACGCCTCTGGGCTGAACTGCCCAGAGCCGGTGATGATGCTGCACAACCAGGTGCGCGACCTGGTCGCCGGCGGCCTGCTCAAGGTGATCGCCACCGATCCCTCGACCCGCCGTGATATCCCCAAGTTCTGCATGTTCCTCGGCCACGAGCTGTTGGCGCAGAGTGAAGAGGCGGGCACTTACCTGTATTGGATCCGCAAGAAGACCGACTGATGGGCGTAATGCCGTTCACTTAAGACAAGTGAGCGGCATTCTTTATGGCCTGCCATCCATGGCGGCCACCCTGCTGGCCGTCGCTACGCGACGTTCAAAATTGCTCCCGGCAATTTTTTGTAGCCCGGATAAAATCCGGGGCAGCCTAGCCCTGCAAATCCGCTCCCGGATTGCATCCGGGCTACGTTTTGGCCGTCTTGTTTACGGCACCTTGGTCAGGCCTTAGCCAGGCGGATACGCTTGCCGGCGCTACGGGTCAGGCGCACCGCCAGCATCGCCGCGGCGCAGGTCAAGCCCACCACCAGGCCTTGCCACAACCCGCTCGGGCCGCTGGGCGTGCCGAACCAATAGGTCAGGCCCAGGGCGTAACCCACCGGCAGGCCGATGCCCCAGTAGGCGAACAGGGTCAGCAGCATGGTCACCCGGGTATCCTGGTAGCCGCGCAGGGCGCCGACCGCGGTGACCTGGATGGCGTCGGAAAACTGGAACAGCGCCGAATAGACCAGCAAGGTCATGGCGACTGCGATGACCGCAGGATCCGGCGAATAGATCTGCGCGATCTGCTCACGCAGCAACAGCACCAGGCTGGCCGACAGGCAGGCATAGGCCAAGGCCGTGGCCACGCTGACCCCGGCGGCAAAGCGCGCCTGCCGGGGGTCGCCACGGCCTAGCGCCTGACCTATGCGCACGGTCGCCGCCATGCCCAGGGAATAGGGGATCATAAACACCATGGCGCTGAAGTTCAGGGCGATCTGGTGACCGGCCACCACGGCGGCGCCCAGGCCGCCGATCAGCAGGGCGATCACGGCGAAGATGCTCGACTCGGCGAATACCGCGATGCCAATCGGCAGGCCGACCGAGAGCAGGCGTTTGAGCACCGCCCAGTTCGGCCAGTCGAAACGGCTGAAGACCTTGCTGCTCTGGTAGGCCGGGGCCCATTTCACCCACCCAAGCATGCCCAGGAACATAAAGCCCATCACCAGTCCGGTGGCCCAGCCGCAGCCGACCCCGCCCATGGCCGGCAGGCCGAACTTGCCGTAGATAAAGATGTAGTTGAACGGGATATTCAGGGCCAGGCCGCACAGCCCCAGCACCATGCTCGGCCGGGTGTGGCCGAGGCCGTCGCTGAAGCAGCGCAGCACGTGGTACAGCGCCACCGCCGGAAAACCGCAGGCCACCGCGCGCAGATAGCCCATGGCGGGCTCGATCAGCGTCGGGTCGACCTGCATCTGGGTGAGGACGATTTCGGCGTTCCACAGCAGGATCGCGGCGCAGCCGCCTACCGCCAGCGCCAGCCATAGCGCCTGGCGCACCAGGGGACCGATATCGGCCTGTTCGCCGGCGCCGAAGCGCTGGGCGACCTTCGGCGTGGTGGCCAGCAGTATGCCGGTCATCAGCAGAAACACCGGCACCCAGATCGAGTTGCCCAGCGCCACCGCCGCCAGGTCCCGGGGGCTGACGCGGCCGGCCATCACCGCGTCGACGAAGCCCATGGAGGTGTGCGCCAGTTGGGCGATGATGATAGGGATGGCCAGCTTCAGCAGGCTGCGCACTTCGCTGCTGACGCGTTGCAGGCGGGATTCGGCGGGCATGACAGGTATCCGGCAATGTGTCGGGAAACCGCGCAGTCTACGCGTTGACGGCTTGGTCAGGATAGTTTGTTGCCCCATTGTTAGCTGGCAGTGCGCGCATTCGCCGCCAGCCTAGCCAAGCCGCGCGCAGTAGTTTTCAACGGCCTGTTAGAATGCCGGCCTGACTTGCGGAGTCTAGGGTCTGTTCCCGCTTCGTCGTGAGCCGCGTTGCTGCGTAAAATCTCGCCAGGCTAGGCGTGGGGCGCAGGGAATGGTGTTCCCTTGCCAAGTCCCGCAACAACGCATGGCGAGATTTTCCGCGCAACCCTACGGGCCGGGCCTGCTTTAGCGCGATACTGCGTTTCTCGACACTCATTTGGAATAACCAAACTTCGTGTCTCGTGCCTTGCCTCGCGCTAAAACTGGCTCCGGCGCGGCCGCGAACGAAACGGGAACAGACCCTAGGCTTACCAGCGGGCGTGCGTCGCGCCCAGCCAGCCGAGCGCGGCATTCACCGGCACCCGTTCGCCTTGTGGGCCGCGCAGCACACCGTCGAAATGGCCAAACCACTGCTGAGTATCAGCATAGAAGGGACCGAAGCGGCGGTGGGTCTGATGGCGCTGACAGGGGCTGAAGGTCAGCGCGACGCTGTCGTCCTGGCTGTGCAGTTGCCAGGTGGCCAGGGGCTTGTGCGCCGTCTGGCTGATGCTGATCGGCGCATTGAGGTGCTGCAAGCCGCCGCCAAACCACAGGGTGTTTTCCGACAGGCCGCTATGGTCGGTCCAGCCGGAGCCGAAGTTGCCGGCAATGCCGCCGGGTGCTGCGAATGCCGCGCGGGTCCAGTGGCTATTGAGCGGCCAGACGCCGCGGCCGAAATCCAGGGAGGCGAAGCTTTGCCCGCTGACACAGCTGTAGTGCTGTTTACCCACTTGCACGCTGCCACTACAGGGCAGGCCGAGTTGCCGACAGGTGGCATGGAAGCTACGCGGGCCCAAGGGCGCGACCAGATTGACCGAGTCCAGGTGGGCGGGGCGCTGAATATCCAGGGCCACGTGCAGGGGTTGGCCGCCAATATCCGGTGCGCTGACGGTTATCCGTGTGCGCCCGGTGTGTTCGGCCACCCGCAGGTGCAGGCGTGGGTGATTGAATTCATGGCTTTGTTGCGCTTGGTCGGGCAGCTCGCAGCCGATGCCGAACAGCCGCACTTGGTTGTAGGCGATGGCTTGGCCGCTTTGCAGATCGAGGAAATAGGCCGCGCCGTAGCCGAGGTAATCCAGGTCGGCGTGGGTCAGCGACAGAATCCACTGTGGGGTGGTGATGCACCAATGGTTCCAGCGTTTACGCCGCCCGAAGCGGCCGGGAATAGTGCAGTCGGTCAAAGGTCGTGGCGACCAGCCGATGGCCTGGGGGTTAAGTTGGCCCTGACTGGTGCACAGCGCGGTGGCGGTGAAGAACTCTGGATGAGTGAAACTGTTCATTGAACACGTCCATGTGTGTACAGGAGTCGCAGGCTCAGGTGCCAACACTGAAGCAGTGTAGATGATTATTGCCTTGGAGCATGCACAGGCATCGGCAGGCGCGGCAAGTGCTGGCATTTTGGCCTTTCAGCAGGCGGTGCGCCAGTGCACGCTTGGGCTGTGCGCCACTGCACGCAAGCGGGCCGTTGGAGAACGTAGCGGGCACAGTAGTTTTGCGACGTGCTGCGGGTACCGTGCTTGAGTCTGGTCGCAGCTTGGGGACAAAATGCGCCTAACGGGAGTCGAACAGGACTCTTTTTCTTAATTCAGGAGTTATTCATGTCACGTCTACCCGCCCTTTGTGCTGCGTTGTTGCTGGCCTGTGCTAGTGCCCCCGTGTTCGCCGATGCCCGCAGTCATGCGGCCGATGCCGAGCGCTTTCTGCTGTTGGCCCGGGCCGACAAGCTGGCGGTGCCGGTGTATGGCCAGGTGCGGGAAATGTTTGCCAAGCGCTTCGCCGAGAGCAAGGCGCCGCAAAGCAACCAGGCCCTGCTGGAAACCTACCAGGCCCAGGCCACCGCAGCGCTGGAGCAGGCCGTCGGTTGGGAGAAGATCAAGCCGGACATGGTCAAGCTCTACACCAGCAACTTCAGCGAGCAGGAAATGCAGGACCTGATCGCCTTCTACGAATCGCCGCTGGGGCAGAAAGTCCTGGAAAAAATGCCCAGCCTGACCTCGCAGTCGGCGCAACTGACCCAAAGCAAGCTGGAAACCGCGGTGCCCAAGGTCAATCAATTGCTGGCGGAAATGACTGCCAAGCTGAGCCCGACCAAGCCCTAAGTGGAAGCCGCAATGCCGAAAATCGACCTATTGCAGGCGGCCCTGGCCACCTTGCAACCCCAGCACCTCGAAGTGCTGGATGAAAGCCATATGCACAGTCGGGGCCTGGAAACCCACTACAAGGTGGTGATAGTCAGCGCGCAGTTCGCCGGCTTGAATGCGGTAAAGCGCCACCAGAAGGTCTATGCCAGCCTGGGTGAGCTGATGGGGCAGGTGCATGCGCTGGCGCTGCACACCTACACCCCCGATGAGTGGGCCGAGCAGGGCGCCGCACCGGCCTCGCCGACCTGCAAAGGCGGCCACTGAGGCAATTGGCCTCTACACGGCCAGCCTGAAGGACAGTAAACTGCAGCAATCGCCGGCGCAGGGTTAAACGACCTTGGGCCGGCGTATTTATTTGTGGCCCGCCATCCATGGCTGCCACTCTGCGAGCCGTCGCGGGGCGACGTCAAAAATCGCTCCCGGCAATTTTTTGTATCCCAGTCCGCCCTTTACGTGGGCGACTACTGAAGGAAACTGACTGTATGACCGACAAGATTGTTGTGGCGGCGCTGTATAAATTCGTCTCCCTGACGGACTACCAGGCGCTGCGCGAACCCCTGTTGCAAGCCATGCTGGAGCACGGCATCAAGGGCACTCTGCTGCTCGCCGAAGAAGGCATCAATGGCACGGTTTCCGGCAGCCGCGCCGGTATCGATGGCCTGCTCGCCTGGTTCGCCCTGGACCCGCGCCTGGCCGATGTCGACCACAAAGAGTCCTACTGCGACGAGCAGCCGTTCTACCGCACCAAGGTCAAGCTGAAGAAGGAAATCGTCACCCTGGGCGTGTCCGGCGTCGATCCCAACCAGCAGGTCGGCACCTATGTCGAGCCCCAGGACTGGAACGCCCTGATCTCCGACCCCGAAGTGCTGCTGATCGACACGCGCAACGACTATGAAGTGTCGATCGGTACCTTCGAAGGCGCGGTGGACCCCAAGACCAAGTCGTTCCGCGAGTTCCCCGAGTACATCAAGGCGCATTTCGACCCGGACAAGCACAAGAAGGTTGCGATGTTCTGCACCGGCGGCATCCGTTGCGAGAAAGCCTCCAGCTATATGCTCGGTGAAGGCTTCGAGGAGGTCTATCACCTCAAGGGCGGCATCCTCAAGTACCTGGAAGAAGTGCCCCAGGAGCAGACCAAATGGCAGGGCGACTGCTTCGTCTTCGACAACCGGGTCACGGTGCGCCACGATCTGACTGAAGGCGACTACGACCAGTGTCACGCCTGTCGCACACCGGTTTCCGTGGCAGACCGCCAGTCCGAGTTCTACAGTCCGGGCGTCAGCTGCCCGCATTGCTGGGACTCGCTGCCGGAGAAGACCCGCGCCGGCGCCCGGGAGCGGCAGAAGCAGATCGAACTGGCCAAGGCGCGCAATATGCCCCATCCACTTGGCTACAATCCCCGTCAAACGACCGAGGGCTGACCATGCAAGCGCGCCTGCTGTACGTGATGGACCCTATGTGTTCCTGGTGCTGGGGCTTTGCACCGGTGCTCGAGTCCCTCGCCGAGCAGGCCGCGGCGGCCGGCGTGGCCCTGGAGCTGGTACTCGGTGGCCTGCGCCGCGATGGCGTGGCCATCGATGGCGCCGCGCGGGTGCGCTACCTGAGCTACTGGCAGGCGGTCAACGCCAGCACCGGGCAGATGTTCAACTTCAATGCCGGCCTGCCCGAAGGCCTGGTCTACGACACCGAGCCGGCCTGCCGGGCGCTGGTCACCGCGCGTAACCTCGACCCGCAAAGCGTCTGGCCCTTGGCCCGCCTGATTCAGCAGGCGTTCTATACCGAGGGCGTGGATGTCACCCGCGCCAGCGTGCTGGTCGAGCTGGCCGAGCGCGCCGGCATTCCGCGCATCGTGTTTGCCGAGGCCTTCGACAGCGCCGAGCAGCGCGCCGCCACCGCCGCGGATTTCAGCTGGGTGCAGGACCTGGGCATTTCCGGTTTCCCCACCCTGCTGGCCGAGCGCAATGGCCAGATGTCCTTGCTGACCAACGGCTACCAGCCGCTTGCGGTGTTGCAGCCGCTGCTGGCGCGCTGGCTGGAGCGGGCAGCCCATGCCTGATCGCCTGAGCTGGGCAGAAATCCGTCGGCTGGCCCTGCACCACAAGAAAGCCCTGCTCCTGGCCAACCTGATCGCGGTACTGGCCACCCTGTGCAGCGTGCCGATTCCCTTGCTGTTGCCCTTGCTGGTCGACGAAGTGCTGCTGCACGACGGCGATGCGGCGCTCAAGGTGATGGACAACTTCCTGCCCGGCGCTTGGCAAACCGCTGCCGGTTATATCGGCCTGATGCTGGTGCTGACCCTGCTGCTGCGCGGTTCTGCGCTGATCTTCAACGTGCTGCAGGCGCGCCTGTTCGCCCGCCTGTCCAAGGACATCGTCTACCGCATCCGCATCCGCCTGATCGAGCGGCTCAAGCGTATTTCCCTGGGCGAATACGAAAGCCTCGGCGGCGGCACGGTGACCACCCATCTGGTCACCGACCTGGAGACCCTGGACAAATTCGTCGGCGAAACCTTGAGCCGCTTCCTGGTGGCCATGCTGACCCTGGCCGGCACCGCCGCCATCCTGCTGTGGATGCACTGGCAGCTGGCATTGCTGATCCTGTTGTTCAACCCCTTGGTGATCTACGCCACGGTGCTGCTGGGCAAGCGGGTCAAGCACCTGAAGAAACTGGAGAATGACAGCACCTCGCGCTTTACCCAGGCGCTGACGGAAACCCTGGAAGCCATTCAGGAAATCCGCGCCGGCAATCGCCAGGGCTACTTCCTCGGCCGTCTCGGTGGCCGCGCCAAGGAGGTACGCGACTACGCCGTGGCCTCGCAGTGGAAGACCGACGCCTCCAACCGCGCCAGCGGTCTGCTGTTCCAGTTCGGTATCGATGTGTTTCGCGCCGTGGCCATGCTCACCGTGCTGTTCTCCGACCTGTCGATCGGCCAGATGCTCGCGGTGTTCAGCTACCTGTGGTTTATGATCGCCCCGGTGGAGCAACTGCTCAGCCTGCAATACGCCTTCTATGCCGCCGGTGGCGCGCTGACGCGGATCAACGAGCTGCTGGCGCGCAGCGATGAGCCGCAATACCCGGCCCGTGTCGACCCCTTCAAGGGCCGTGATACGGTGGGCATCGAAGTCAGCGGCCTGACCTTCGCCTATAACGAGGAGCCGGTGCTCGATCGGCTCGACTTGAGCATCGCGCCGGGGGAGAAGGTCGCCATAGTCGGCGCCAGCGGCGGCGGCAAAAGCACCCTGGTGCAGCTGTTGCTGGGCCTCTACACACCCCAGGCCGGCACTATCCGCTTCGGCGGCAGCAGCCAGCAGGAAATCGGCCTGGACTGCGTGCGCGAGAACGTCGCGGTGGTCTTGCAGCATCCGGCGCTGTTCAACGACACGGTGCGCGCCAACCTGTGCATGGGCCGCGCGCGCAGCGATCACGCCTGCTGGCAGGCCCTGCAAATCGCCCAGTTGGCCGACAGTATTCGCGCTTTACCGCAGGGGCTGGACAGCGTAGTCGGGCGTTCCGGGGTGCGTTTGTCCGGCGGCCAGCGTCAGCGCCTGGCGATTGCCCGCATGGTCCTGGCCGAGCCCAAGGTGGTGATACTCGACGAGGCCACCTCGGCCCTGGACGCGGCCACCGAGTACGCCCTGCACCAGGCGCTCAACCAGTTCCTGCACGGCCGCACCACCCTGATCATCGCCCATCGCCTGAGCGCGGTGAAACAGGCCGATCGGGTGCTGGTATTCGACGGCGGCAGCATCGCCGAAGACGGCGGCCACCAGCAGCTGATCGCCGAAGGCGGGCTGTATGCCAAGCTTTACGGGCACCTGCAGCAGCATTGAGCTTGATCGTTGGTGGAGCTCACCATAGGTGCCGTTAGGCAATGCCCGCGCCGAAGCACCAGTCTTTCGGAATCCCAATAGACCGTTTGTCAGACGGCCTTCTACGTCATTCATATGAATGAGGGAGCGGCATTTCCGCGGTCCTAAAGTTCTCCTGTCAACACGCGGCTTAGCGAGACAGGAGCAAGACCATGGCTACCTTCAACGGAAACGACGGAGCCGACACCCTCAACGGCACCAGCAAAAACGACACTCTCAACGGCCTGGGTGGCAATGACACCCTGTCCGGCAACGCCGGTGACGATATCCTGGACGGCGGTACCGGTGACGACTGGCTATCCGGCGGGCGCGGTAATGATATCTACCGCTTCGGCCTGGGTTATGGCCACGATGTGATCGATAACAGCGGCGGCAGAGCAAACGACCTCGACAGCGTCCAGCTGAGCAATCTCAACGCCGCCGACATCCGCCTGTACCGAGTCGGCAACGACCTGGTGCTGACGGTGCTCGCCAGCGGCGAAACGCTGACGGTGAGCCAGTACTTTCTCGACGCAGACCATCAGATCGACCGTATCCAGTTCGCCGATGGCAGTCGTTGGCTCAGCAGTGACATCCTCGCCAACCTCTACTATCCGCCTGCCACCCCGACTGAGGGTGACGACACCCTCAATGGCAACCCCATCGACGACACGCTGCTGGGCCTCGGTGGCAATGACAGCCTCTACGGCAACGGCGGCAATGACAGCCTCGATGGCGGCAGCGGCGCCGACCGCATGGAAGGCGGGCTCGGTAACGACAGCTATTTCGTCGACGACGCGGGCGACCTGGTGATCGAGGCTGCCAATGCCGGCGACGACAGCGTCATGGCCAGCATCAGCTACAGCCTGACCGACAAAGTCGATGGCAGTTGGACCTTCACCCCGGTAGGCGACTACAACGGCAGCGTCACCCTCATCTACCGGGTGAACGATGGCCAGGGCGAGTCGGTCGCTGCTTCGCTGCAATTCACCCTCACCGCTGTCAACGACGCACCGATCCTGGCCAACCAGCCCGACGGACAGCAGGACGACGAGGACAGCTCGTTCAGCCTCACCCTGCCGGCCAATACCTCCGTCGATGTGGATGGCGACAGCCTGACCTACACCTGCGCGTTCCGCATCACCGGCACCAACGATGCCCCGCTAATCACCGCCAGCATTGCCGTCATGCCCCAGGTCAGCGACAACCACAGCCTGGAAACCGCCTTCAATCGGAACGGCCAGTTCGTGCTGAGCCCCAAGCCGCACATGACCGAAGCACAGACCGTGCCCTGGGTGTCGCTCAGCGCCTCCGGCAGCGAGGCCTTCGACTATTACGTTTTCAACGTCACCCAGCCCGGCACCACCGTCACCTTAGATATCGACTACAGCCTGGGATTCAACTCGATACTCAGCCTGTTCGATGCCGCTGGAAACTTCCTGGACTACCGCGACGATGCCTAGAGTCCGCCAGCGGGATTCCGTCTCGGGCGTTGGCCACGGCCGTTGCGGAACTTCCATTGCACGTGGCCAAGGAGAGATGAAAATGAACTGCACCACAGGGTTAGTGCGGGCCGTCCCGGTCCAGCCGAAGCCGGCACGCGGTAGCAGATTTGGCGTGACACGGCAGCTATCGCAAAAGCTCCTGATCGCGGCCGTCACGGCTGTCGCACTGCACGCGCAAGCGGAGGTCGCACTCGACGCGCATCACACGCAGGTCTCTCTCGACGTAGTCGAGGGTGGGGCGGTGCTGACGGTGGACCTCACCTTGCGCAACAGCGGCGACGAGGCGCTGGACGACGTCACGCTACGGCCGGCGGGCATCATCTTTTCGTCGCCCGACGCGGATAGCCTTGCGTTCTCATACCTGTATCCCGGCGCGGAAGTGACCGCGCGCTGGAGGCTGCATACCTCGCAGACCGAGCAATTGGAGCAACTCGGCGCCTACATCGGCGCCAGCGTCTCGGCCACCAGTACCACCGGCGTGCCGGTGGAACTTTCAGTTGGCAGCCAGGAGGGTGAGTGATGAACGCAATCTTGAAAACCATTAGTCGCGACCTGGTCGCCGGCGCTGTACTGGCTGCGGGGCTCGCTTCCGGCATCGCGCACGCCGACGTATTCATCAAGGGCGATTACGTCGAGGCTGGCATACATGATGCCGCTTCGTTCGGGAGCGCCTTATGTGCCCCCCCGGAATTTCATTCCTCTCGAGTGACCTGCGGTCTAGGCTTCATCGCCGACTTCGAGAAAAACGGCTGGACCGTGGGCACGCCAGATTACGCGGGAGACTACTTCCTGCCCGGTAGTCCGTACGAAGGCTGGGTCGTCGAATGGACCAACCCGACCGGCACTGAACGTCAATTCACCAACGCCGGCGCCATAGGCCACTTCGAGATTCCGCTGATCGGCCAGAGCACGCCCGCAGCCGGAATGGCGGACTGGGCGGGCAGAAAAACGCTCGGGGATGAACAGCTGGATGTTCAACAGAAGGTGACCATCCCCGCGGACAAGGGCTTCATGCTGGTGGAGGTTACGCTGACCAACACCGGCACGGTTCCCATGACGTCCGTGGAATATCTGCGCGGCGTAGATCCGGATCAGGGTATACCCACCGGGGGTTTCTTCGACACGTTGAACTGGGTCGAGTTCCAGTCTCCGCGCCCTGCTGGCGCGCGGCCGGCACTTGCCGCGATACCTGCGGGCAACACTAATAAGGTGCTCGCGATGTCGGAAGAGACTGGGTATGGCATTACCCTCGGTCTCGGCACCGTGGACACGCGCGCAGTTGCCGCCTCAGGCGTTGGCTGGCCAATTGTCGACGCTGATCGCGATCTGAACAGCCCGTACCAACCGACGCCGGCGTCCCCGCAGCATGCTGACGCCGCGATGTCGCTGTCCTTCGACCTCGGCAACCTCGCACCCGGCGAATCCACCACGCTCAAGTTCGCCTACGTGCACAGTATCGACGATCTCGCCGACGCCTTCGCCGCGCTTGCGCCCACGCTCGATGGGTTGGCGGATCAAATACTGGAGGCAACGAACCCAGCGGGCGCGGTGGCGACGTACACGGTGACGGCGAACGATCCGGAAGACGGCGCGATCGCGGCCACGTGCACGCCGGCCTCGGGCTCGACCTTCCCGCTCGGCAGCACCACGGTGGGCTGCGAGGCGACGGACAGCGATGCCAACCTGACCTCCGGCAGCTTCACCGTGACGGTGGTCGATACCACGCCGCCCACGCTGAGTCTACCGACCGACATTGCAGCCGAAGCGACTGGCCCCTCCGGCAGCATGGTGAGCTACACCGCCACCGCAAGCGATCTGGTGAGCGGCAGCGTGCCAGTCACCTGCACGCCGGTGTCCGGCTCCACGTTCGCACTCGGCACCACGCCGGTTAGTTGTTCGGTCAGCGATGCGGCGGGCAATAGCGCGAGCGGAGGCTTCAGCGTGACCGTCGTGGATACCACTGCGCCCGAGATGACCTGCCCCGCGAATGTCACCGGCGTTCCCGGCCAGACCGTGGACCTCGGCGAAGCGACCGTGTCCGATGCGGTGGATGCAACACCCACTCTATCGAACAACGCGCCGACGAGCTTCCCGCCGGGCGTGACCACGGTGATGTGGACGGCGACCGATGACAGCGCCAACAGCGCCACCTGCACGCAGACTGTGACCCTGCGCTACACGTTCCAGGGCTTCTTCCAGCCCGTAGACAACCTGCCAGTGCTCAATTCCGTGAAGAACGGCTCCACCGTGCCGGTGAAGTGGCGACTGCTGGACGCGAACGGCGCGTACGTCACGGACACTGCAACGGTCGCGGGAATCGACTACATCTCGGTGAGCTGCGTCGGCGGCGAGGACGCGGTCGAGCAGGTGGCGACATCCACCGGCGGCACCGAGTTGCGCTGGGACAGCACGTCTTCGCAGTTCATCTACAACTGGAAGACGCCGGCGCTCCGCGGTCAGTGCCTACGGCTCAACGTGCAGTTCAATGATGGCGCCACACTTAGCGCGAACTTCAAGTTGAAGTAACGGCGGTAGGCTCCGACCAATATCCGACTCTGGTTGTAACCGCATCAAGAAACTCACAAAAGCTCGCAGATTGCGGGCTTTTGTGTCTCTGCGTGCTCCTCCTGTATTCACCAACAACCCGTTCCCCATGTCTACTGACAGGTGCTACCCATCTCTCCGAGCCGAACTGAGCCACCCTACGAGCCCATGTTGTCGAGTGAAAATTTCTTCAATGGACTAGACGTCGGGTGGGGTGGCAACCCAGCATCCGCGGCTAAACGGACCGGCGCCTTATCGGCTGGCCGCAGTCCTGGGGCGGGGCCTGGCGAGAGGTTGGTGGGTTCACCCACCCTCCGAAAAGGCTCGCCGAGTACCGCTGCTGAGAGCTGGGCTGGGGGCTGTTGCCTGAATCAATGGCGGCTTCCAGCACGAGTCAGTTTTACCGCTGCTGCACGCGTGCAAAGAGCTGCACCAACTCGGCCTGGCGCTCGGTGTCGGTCTTGCGGAACAAGGCGCGGAGCTGGCTACGGACGGTGTTGATGGAGACGCTCAGGCGCTCGGCGCAACTTTCCGGCGTCAGGCTTTGCGCCAGCAGATCGGCCAGGCGCTGTTCGGCGGGGGTGAGTTGGAAGAGCTCGGCCAGCAGGCCCATCTTCGGCTGCTTCTCCAGCAGCGCCAGCAGCACCAGCGGCTTCTGGAAGTGCTGGTTGAAGCTGGCGTGCGCCGGTACCGGAGTGACCAGCAGCTCCTGTTGCTGGGTGGCGTTGAGGCGCAGCCAACCGGCACGGCGCTGGCCGCCCTTGCCGGCGGCGCGGCGGATCAGTGCTTGCAGGCTGGTGTCCTGGTGCTTGCTGTGCAGATGAGCGAGGCGCTCATGGAGCGGGAAGCCGCTCTGGCTTAGGCGTCGTGCCGCTACGTGATTGCAATAAAGCACGCGCCCGTCTGCGTCCAGCAGCCAGAGCGGGGCGGGGTGGTTATCCAGCAACAAGTCACGCTTGGCCAGGCCCAGCTCCAAGTGATGGATGCGTTCGGACAGGCGACCCGCGGTGGTGAGGTGGGCGGCGATGCGTTTGAGCAGGCTCTGCTGCTGCTGATTTGGAGAATTGGCATCCAAATTGGTCAGCAGTGACAGGTAAGCACTCGAGGTGGCGGTTTCGTAGAGCTTGATGCTGGAAAGGTTGCCCAAGCCGTAGGGGCGGTGAAACTCCTGGTAGTAAGGGCTGCGCTGAATGGCTGCGACGCCATAGTCCATGACATCGTGATACCAGTGGCCGACAGCCCGCTGGGGCATAAACAGATGCCCTGGGTCCATATGGCAGTAATGCTGGCTATAGGGTGCGAGGGCCGCGCTATCGAAGAAGTTGACCTCTGAAATCTGCACGAAATTGGCATGCTTGAGTTGGCTCAGCAGGCCGCCTTGCTGGCGGCCGGAGGCGTGCATGAGGCGTTCGAGCAGGTCGGGCCATTTGCTTTCGTCCAGTACGCACTCGTAACAGAGGCCGACCAAATCGTCGTAGCGCTTCTGTTCATCCACTCGTGGCATGGCATAGCTCCCCTCGGGGCGGCGAGTCATCTTGGGCTGATGGCGGGGTGATCAGCATGTTTAACGCTGCTGCACGCGTGCAAAGAGCTGCACCAACTCGGCCTGGCGCTCGGTGTCGGTCTTGCGGAACAAGGCGCGGAGCTGGCTGCGCACGGTGTTGAGGGAAACGCCGAGGCGCTCGGCGCAATTTTCCGGCGTCAGGCTTTGCGCCAGCCGTTCGGCCAGGCGCTGTTCGGCGGGGGTGAGTCGGAAGAGTTCGGCCAGCAGGCCGCTCTGGGATTGATTTTCCAGCAGCGCCAGCAGTGCTAGCGGCTGTTGGTGAAAGCGGTTGAACGGCGCATCGCGCCGGTACCGGGGTGATCAGCACGTCTTGTGCTGTCGGGGTGCTCAGGCGCAGCCAGCCGGCGCGGTTGGCAGCGCCTTTGCTAGCGGCTTGGCGAAGTAGCTGTTGCAGGCGGGCATCCTGGGTCTTGCAGTGCAGACGGCCGAAGTTTTCGTACAGGCTGGAACCGGCCAGGTGCATATGCCGCTGCGCCGCGCCATTGCAATAAACGACATGCCCTTCGCCGTCCGTGAGCCAGAGCGGGGCAGGGTGCTGGTCGAGCAAGAGGTCGCGTTTGGCCAATTCCAATTCGAGGCCATCGATCTTGTCGGACAGCTGGGCCGCTTTGATCAGGTGTGGGGTTAAGCGGTTGAGCAGGCGCTGCTGCTGTTCCTTGGGTGGGTGGGCGTCTTTGTTGATGACCAGGGAAAGGAATACCTCGGCTTGCGCGACTTTGTGCAGCTTGACGCAGGAAAGGCTCTTCATGCCAAACGGGAGCTGGTATTCCTGGTAGTAAGGGTCGCGCCGGATACGTTCGAGGCCCAGCTCTTGGGTATCGTGATACCAGTTGCCGACTGTCCGGTTGGACATATAGAGGCGAGTGGGGTCGAGGTTGCAGTAGTAGCTGTTGTAGGCCTCGGCGGCTTTCGGTTCGAGCCGATAGACATTCGAAACCTGCCCGCCGCTGTTGCGCTGGTTCCAGAACAGCAGCGCGCCTTGTTGCCGCCCCGTGGCTTCTGCAAGGCTGGAAAGCAGGTTTTGCCAGGCGCTCGCATCCAGGACGCACTCATAGCAAAGGCCGACCAGTTCGTCGTAGAGCGTTTGTTCATTCACTCGGGGCATGGCGAGCCTCCCTGCTACCAGATGGGCGAGCGCCTTCGATCCTGCTGGCACTACGCCTTCATATGGCCCATGGCCGGCCTTCGTGCAATGCCGATGGTCGGGAGAGGAGCTGCGAGTGGACAGCACAACCTGCCCTGAACGCCCTGACCAGACGGGGCGCGTTGCCAGATAAGCCGGCCCGGAAGCCCCGGCTGCAAGCCGATTTTCCGATGGATGGCCATTGGCCGGTGCTGCTGAAATTCCCCTCCAGAGTGATGTTGTCTGTTCTTTCCACTTCGGGAATACCCCAAATTAACAAGCTACCGAGAGAGTACAGCTAGAGCATGGGCACCTGATTGAGGGCTGCGGCGCCGTGCAGCCAGGCATGCGCTGACCGTTCAGCACCACACCGCTTAAGGTCGAGATGATGTACTTCCATTCTCCAGGACCAAGACAACGGCGTGGCTATCCAGCAGGGGGAACGTTGCTCGGCGGATCGAGGCTGGTGTTCGATGGCGGCAGCATCGCCGAGGGCGGGCTGTACGCCACGCTCTATGGGCATTTGCAGCGCTAGCCAGTAGCTACTGCGGGTAACCGGGCAGGGGCAAGGTCATGGGGTGGCGACCTCGGCGGCGCTGAATCGGTCTACTGTTTCAGGCAGGCCAACCTTTTGCCCGTTACGGCGCCTTAGGTTGTAAATGCTATCCCCATGCACTGGAGCAATCATCATGTTTCTCACCCGTGTCGCCCTGGCCTTGGTCATTATCACCACGGCGGGCTGCGTCTACTCCGAAGGCTACGGTCGCTACGGCCATGACGATGATCGCTATGAAGATCAGCGGCATGGCGATCAGGACTGCGACGATGACGACTATGGCCGTCGAGGTTGCCGGCACGGCGAGAATGACCAAGGGGAGGACGAGCAGGACTGAGGCCATGGCGCTGCGCGTCGCTGCTGCCCAGGCTGAATGCGTGACGCGGCTTAAGCAGCATCTGCAGGCCCAGCCACAGCAGGTAGGCAGCGCCCGTCCACTTGAGGATATTGAAGGCCAGCAGGTAGGCGAGCAGGGCGCTGGTGAGGCTTATGCCGGGTCGGCTCCGCTAAGGTGAGGGAGGCTTGCCTTCC
>NZ_JAUYNP010000247.1 GCF_030696055.1 Pseudomonas sp.
TGTTGCGGATCTTGCGAGCTAGAGCGAGACAAGGCGAAAACAGCCGAGGAAGCGGAGTTTACGGGTTGTAAATGAGCATCCCGAGGCTGTTTTTAACGCAGTATCGCCGACGCGCAGCAGATCCGAATCAGGTTCTTAACGCAGCACGCCTTCTTCGAGCAGTAACTTGAAGATAGCCTCGGCGCCGGCTTGCGGCGAGACATCCTTGAGCACCTGGCCACCGCCGCCGGCGGCTTTGGCCGTGGCGGCCTTCATCCGTTCGGCGCCGGTCTTGGCCTTGATCACCTTGAGGCGCTTGGGCCGTGGTCGCGCCGGTTGCAGCTGCGCCTCGGCCAACAGCACATCGGCGACCAGTTCGACTTCCTCGGCGCTGAGCAGGCCACGTCGGGCCGGGCCGAAGGCGCTTTGTCGGGCGGTCGGGGCGGCGTTGTCGACGCTGGCGAGAAACGGCAGGCGCACCTTCAATCGGCGCCGCTGACCGCGGGGCAGGGCTTGCAGCACCTGAGCCACGCCGTTCTCGACCTTTTCCACTTCGGCCAGGCCGACCACCAGGGGCCAGCCGAGTTTTTCCGCCAGCAGAAAGGGCAGCATGCCGGAGCCTTCGCCGGTTTCCGCCTGACTGCCGGTGAGCACCAGCTGCGCGCCGGCATCGCTCAGGTAGTCGGCCAGGGCGGGCAGGGCATCGCCACCGGGCGCCTGTTCGAGCACCTTGAGTTCGTTCAGGCCCATGCCCAGGTAGGCGCGCAAGGCTTCTTCCCGGGGATCGCCGGCGTGCAGCACCTGCAGGCGTGCGCCGGCCAGGCGCAGGCCCAGTTCTACCGCGCGGGCATCCTGCTCGGCGCGACGGGCGCGGCCGGAGCTGGGATGAGCGCCGATGGATACCAGGCAGATGATGTTCAGATCAGTCATGGCTCACCCGTAGCCCGGATGCAATCCGGGGAGAGGTTGTAAAGGCCCCGGATGGCATCCGGGCTACAACAGCGTTAGGCCGCATCACGGGCTGCTCCCTGGCGGTAAGCGGCCATGCGCTCGATCAGTGCCTGCAGGATCGCGGCGGATTCGCCGATCACCGACAGGTCGGCGCGTTTGATCATGTCGCAGCTCGGGTCCAGGTTGATCGCTATCACCTTGTCGCAGGCGCCTATGCCTTGCAGGTGCTGGATAGCCCCGGAGATGCCGACGGCCAGGTAGACCCGCGCGGTGACCCAGGTGCCGGACGCACCGACCTGGCGCTCGCGGCTCATAAAACCATCGTCCACCGCCACCCGCGAGGCGCCTTCGGTGGCGCCCAGGGCCATGGCGGCCTGGTGGAACAGCGTCCAGTCCCTGACCCCGTTACCGCCGGAGAGAATAAATTCGGCCTCGGCCATGGGGATCTGCGCCGGGTCCACCGCCACCGCGCCGAGATCCTGGATGCGCGGCAGGCTATGGGCGATGTTTTCCTGCAAGGCCAGCGGACGCACTTCGTGGCGGGTGTCGCTGACCGGCTCGGCGCATTCGGCGGCGGCCAGGATCAGCCGTGGGGCCTTGCGGATCAGGTCTTCGCGACCGGCTCCGGCGCGGCCGCTGGCGACGCCTTCGGCCACCTGCCAGACCCGGGTGGCCGGACGTTCGCCGAGCTTGGCGGCCAGGCGCCGGCCCAGTTCGCCACCGCCATTGCGACTGTCCGGCAGCAGCCAGTGGCGCGGTGCCAGCTGGCTTTCCACCGCGCTCAAGGCCAACACACGGGCTTCGGGGGCGTAGCCCTCGAAGGCCGCGCCGTCGATCTGCAGCAGGCGGTCGACGCCGTTGCAGTCGAAGGCGCTTTCCTTATGTTCGCCAAACAGCACCAGCACCACGGCGCCGTCACTGCCGGCCAGCTTGTTGGCCAGGCCGAGCAGGTCCTTGTCGTGGCTGCTCAGGCGGCCGCCGAGCATATCCGGCACTACGCAGATGCTGAATATCGGTTGCTCGACCCGATGCAACGGCAGCTGCACCACTTCGCTGGCGCTGGAGCGTTTGGCGGCGCCGCCTTGTTGGGCGCCGGAGCGGTCGATGCGTTTTATCCCGTTGGGGCCGATAAAACCGACCGCATGGGGATTCTTGCGGACGATGCCGTTGGGCCCCATCCAGCTGGCTTCGCCGCCTTTGGATGAAGAGAGCATGGCCGCATGCAGCGGGTGCAGGCGGTTGCGCGCTATCCATTCGGCGCGCGGGTCGCGGCGGATCAGGTCGCTCATGGGCGGGCCTCCGAACTGCTTTGCGTAGGAGCCAGCTTGCTGGCGATAGGGCTATGGATCGCCAGCAAGCTGGCTCCTACCGGTGAGGCTTTGGTTTTCATCACAACACCTCCGCCGTTGCCCGCGGCGCGGCTTTTACCGGCGCCGCTTGCTCGATCAATACATCGGCCACCAGCTCGGCAATATCCTTGACCTCGGGGCGCGGGCCGACCACGCCTTCGAGCATCGCCGTGCATTGCGGGCAACCCACTGCCACCAGCTCGGCGCCGGTTTCCTTGATATCGCCCATGCGCATATCGGGAATCCGCTGCTTGCCGGGAATATCGGTGATGGGCGCGCCGCCGCCACCGCCGCAGCAGCGCGAACGGAAGCCGGAACGCTGCATCTCTTTTACTTCGATACCTATGGCATTCAGCACATTGCGTGGCGCTTCGTACTCACCGTTATAGCGACCCAGGTAGCAGGGGTCGTGATAGGTGACCGAGCCGCCCTTGTGTTGGCCCAGATTGAGCTTCTGCCCGCTGATCAGCTGCTCCATATAGGTGCTGTGGTGCAGCACCTGGTAGCGACCGCCCAGTTCGCCGTATTCGTTTTTCAGCACATGGAAGCTGTGCGGGTCGCAGGTGACTATCTTGCTGAACTGGTACTTGGCCAGGGTGGCGATATTGCGTTTTGCCAGTTGCTGGAAGGTCGCCTCGTCGCCCAGGCGCCGGGCCAGGTCGCCGCTGTCGCGTTCTTCCAGGCCCAGCACGGCGAAGTCGACCTTGGCCGCCTTCAGCACTTTGACAAAGGCGCGCAGGGTTCTCTGATTGCGCATATCGAAGGCGCCGTCGCCGACCCAGAACAGCACGTCCACATTCTGTTTGTCGCTGAGCAGCGGCAGGTTCAGATCCGCCGCCCAGTTCAGCCGCCCGCCCGGGGCGAAGCCGCCGGGGTTGTCGGTGGCGATCAGGTTATCCAGCACCTCGGCGCCCTTGTTCGGCGTGGCGCCTTTTTCCAGGGTCAGATGGCGGCGCATATCCACTATGGCGTCGACGTGCTCGATCATCATCGGGCACTCCTCGACGCAGGCGCGGCAGGTGGTGCAGGACCACAGGGTCTCGGCATCCACCAGGGCCTTGCCGTTGAGGTTGACTATCGGCAGGTGCGGGCCGCCGCTATGTTCGCCTATTGGCTTGCCCCTGCCGTCAAGGGATGGGTAGGGACTGCCGGCGAATTTGGCATCGGTGCCGCCGGCCAGGCCGACCACCATGTCCTGGATCAGCTTCTTCGGATTCAGCGGTTGGCCGGCGGCGAAGGCCGGGCAGGCCGCCTCGCACTTGCCGCACTGCACGCAGGCGTCGAAACCGAGCAGCTGGTTCCAGGTAAAGTCCGTGGGTTTTTCCACGCCCAGTGGGGCTTGTGGGTCATCCAGATTCAGGGCTTTTAACCCGGTGGAACGGCCGCCGCCGAAGCGTTCGCTGCGGCGGTGCCAGGCCAGGTGCAGGGCGCCGGCGAAGGCGTGCTTCATCGGCCCGCCCCAGGTCATGCCGAAGAACAACTCGGACACGCCCCAGGCCACGCCGACAGTCAGCAGCAGGGCGAGAATCCAGCCGCCAAAACCTTCAGGCAGAATCCCAGCAACCGGCAGGGTGGCGATAAAGAAGCTCACCGAAAACATCAGCAGGCTTTTCGGCAGGCGCATCCAGGGGCCTTTGGACAGGCGCGCTGGTGGATTTCTGCGCCGTTTGGCGACAAACAGTGCGCCGACAAACATCAACACGCAGGCCGCCAGCAGGGCGAAGCCGAGGATGCGGTTATGCAGGCCGAAACCGTGCACCAGAATCGCCAACGCCGCGGCCAGGACAAAGCCGCCGGCCGTGGCCACGTGGGTGTTGGCGATATATTTGTCGCGCGCCACCACATGGTGCAGGTCGACCATATAGCGGCGCGGCATGGCCAGCAGGCCGCCCAGCCAATCGACCTTGGACGCGCGGCCGCGGCGCCACATCAGGAAGCGCTTGCCGGCGCCAAGCACGGCCAGGCCGAGTGCGGCGAACAGCAGAATGGGGAGTAGGGTGTTCAACATTCGTTGGTCTCCTCAGCGGGACCGAAAAACAATGCGACCTGTAGGTTGGCGCTGAGCTCGCGAAGCCCAACAAGGAGCGCGTAGCGCTCCCCATGCTCTGGCGGTCAATGCCACAGACCGGTTCTGTGAACCGGATGTTGGGCTTCGTTCCTCAGCCCAACCTACGTCCGTCCAACCGTCGAAAGCGTTGGCTTAAAAGTCCTTGCACAGGCGCAATGCGTCGTAGATCGCCGCATGGGTGTTGCGCTGGGCCACGCAGTCGCCGATGCGGAACAGCAGATAGCCGTCGCCCGGTTGAGTCAGGCAAGGCTGTGGCTGGATGGCGAACAGCGCTTCCACGTCGATCTGGCCCTTATTGCGCGAGCCTTCCTTCAACGCGTAGTACAGCGTCTCGTCGGGACGCACGCCGTTCTCTACCACCACCTGGTCGACCACGCGCTCTTCCTTGGCCCCGGTGTATTCGTTCTCCAGCACCGCCACCAGCTTGTCGCCCTCGCGATAGACCTTCTCCAGCATCAGGTCGCTGGTCATGATCACTTCTTTCGGGTACATGCTGCGGTAGAAGGTCGGGAACGAGGTGCCGCCAACGGCCACGCCCGGCTTGATATCGTCGGTGACTATCTCGACCTGGGCGCCCTTGTCGGCGAGGAAGTCCGCCACCGACACGCCGCCGAATTCGCAGATGGTGTCGTACACCAGCACGTTCTTGCCCGGCGCGACCTTGCCGTCGAGCACGTCCCAGCTGCTGACGATCAGGCCTTCCTCGGCGCCCCAGTGTGGGTTCTGCTCCAGGTAGGGATGGCCGCCGTTGGCCAGCACTACTATGTCCGGACGCAGATCCATGATGGTGGCGACATCGGCGCCGGTGCCCAGGCGCAGGTCGACGCCGAGGCGGGCGATCTCCAGCTGGAACCAGCGGGTGATGCCGGCGATCTGGTCGCGCTGCGGGGCTTTCGAGGCGGTGGTGATTTGTCCACCCAGTTGCTCTTTCTTCTCGAACAGCGTCACGTCGTGGCCTCGCTCGGCGGCGACGCGGGCGGCTTCCATCCCGGCTGGGCCGCCACCGACCACTACCACCTTGCGCTTAGGACCAGACGACTTTTCAATAATGTGCGGCACGCCCATATATTCACGGCTGGTCGCGGCGTTCTGGATGCACAGCACGTCCAGACCCTGGTACTGGCGGTCGATGCAGTAGTTGGCGCCGACGCACTGCTTGATCTGGTCGACCTGGCCCATCTTGATCTTGGCGATGAAGTGCGG
>NZ_JAUYNP010000267.1 GCF_030696055.1 Pseudomonas sp.
TCGATCTTGACCTTGCAGCCGTGCTCCCAGTACTCGTCCTCCCATTCGCCACGGGGCCAGTTGGCACCCTGGCCGTTGGGGCATTTGATCTCCTCCTTGTATTCACCCTCGTCGGCCTCGCGCTTTACTCGGCACGGCCCAGCCCAGAACTCTTCCTCCCACTCGTCATCCTCGTGCCGCTGATCAGCCGCCGCCGTGTTCAGCCAGCCACAGGCCATGGCGCATAGCAGCCATAGGCCAAGCCTGGGTTTCACCTTCATCTCTCCACCTCCGCAATAGACGACACCGCCAGGCCGCTGTGGCTGATGGTCGTTTCAGCACAGCCGTCAGCCTACCTGCTGGTACGACAACGGGCGGAGGCTGCTTTATCCGTGGGGTGAGGCGAAGTCCGCGAGTTATGCAGGGAGATTCGTAGGATGGGTTAAGCGCGGCGATATTCATGCGGGTGCTATTCATCTGCCGCTCACATTTCCGGCTGGTCTCAAGCCTCCAGCAGCGGCAGGGTGAAGTAGAAGGTGCTGCCTTCGCCGAGCACGCTGTGGTAGCCGATCTGCCCGTGCATGCGTTCGATCAGCGTCTTGCAGATGCTCAGGCCCAGGCCGGTGCCGCCGCGGCGGCGGCCGTCAGAGCCGTCGGCTTGGGCGAATTTCTGGAAGATGCGCGCGCGGAACTCTTCGGCGATGCCCGGGCCGTGGTCGAGCACCTGCACCCGCACCTTGCCTTCGATGACCTGGGCGCTGATCTCGACCTGGCCCTGGGCCGCGGAGAATTTCACCGCATTGGCGATCAGGTTGCTCAGCACTTGCTGCAGGCGCAGGCCATCGACCTCGACCAGCGTCTGTTCCGGCAGCGCGCTGTCGTCCAGTTGCAGGCGCACCGCGAAGCTGTCGGCATAGCCCTGGTTGTGCGCCAGCGCCTCACGCAGCAGCGGGCGCAGGTCGGTGCGGCTGAGGTGGATGCCGACCTGGCCGAATTCCAGCTTCTCGATATCCAGGATGTCGTTGACCAGGTTGACCAGCCGCTCCGAGTTGCTTTGCGCTATGCCGACCAGGCCCTGCGCAGCGGGCGGTAGTTCGCCCACGGTACCGGCCGCCAACAGGTCGAGCGCGCCCTTGATCGAGGTCAGCGGGGTGCGCAGTTCGTGGCTGACGGTGGAAACAAATTCGCTTTTCAGGCGCTCGACCTGCTTGCGTGCGCTGATGTCGCGCAGCATGCAGATATAGCGGCGGCGGCCGGGCAGCTCATAGGTGCTCAGGGTGATCTCCAGCTCCAGTTGCTGCGCATTGGCATGCCGGCCGCTAACTTCCAGGGGTTTATCCAGCAGGCCCGCCAAGGCGTCGCCGCTGTCCCGGTGCAGGGCTGGAATCAGCTGGCCGATCCAACGCCGGCTTAAGGTCTCGGCGTCATAGCCGAACAAGCGGCTGATGGCCGGATTGGCCCGCTCGATCAGGCCCTGGGCGTCGAAGATCAGGATGCCCTCGGCGGCGTTCTCCAGGATAGCGCTCAGTTCCAGGGTGCGCTGTTCGACTTGCCGGCGGATCTGCTCGGCACGGCCGGTCATGGCCAGCAGAAAGCCGCCGAGCAGGCTGCACAGCAGCAAGCCACCGGCCAGCACCACCCATGACTGCAGGCCGTGGTTGCGTTGCAGGAAGGCCGCGGTCGGCGTGATCGACAGTTGCAAGCTTCTGCCTCCCACCGGAAAACGCTCTTGCCAGACCAGCGCGGTGGCGTAGCCGGGCAGGTCGCTGCTGGCTTGGCCGTACAGGGGGTACGCGGCGGCCTCGGTGACATCCTGCAGATGCAGTTGAAAGCTGTCGGCGGGATACACGCCCAGGGCGCTGTCGATCAGCTCCTTGATGCGCAGCACCGCCACCGCGTAGCCGCGTAAGCTGCTTCTGCGCTGCTCGAGGCTGGGCGGCGCCGCGCCGCGATAGACCGGGTAGAGAATCAGCACGCCGGGTTGCGGCTGACCGCCCTGCACCAGGCTGATTGGTGCGGTCATGGTCGCCTGGGCGCTATCGCGGGCCTGATCCAGGGCGCGGCGGCGCAGTGGATCGCTGGCTACATCGAAGCCCAGCACCTGGGCATTGGCGGCCAGGGGCTCGATATAGGTGATAGGCACATAGCTAGCGCGCGCCTCGGCCGGCACCTGGGCACCGGCCTCGTTGTATTGGCTGATGCGCACACCCTGGAAGCCTTCGGCAGCCAGGGCCGTCTCGTAGTCGGCGCGCTCGGCTGCGGTTATTTGGCGGTCCCAGGCCAACGCCGAGATGCCCGGGTAGGTCTGCGGCAGGTTGGCGACGAACTGGGCGAACTCTGCGCGGGTCACATTCTGCGAGGCGCTGAAAAAGCGTTCGATCGACTGCGCCGCCTTGCCATAGAGATCGAAGCGCGATTGCAGGGTCAGGCTCATCAGCTTGGCCTGCTCGTGGAAACGCAATCTGAGGTTGTGCTGCTCGGCCTCGCTTGCGCGGATAAAGATCAGCACCATGATCGCGCAGCTGATCAGCAAGGGCAGGCCCACGTTGCCGGCACGGCTGCGCCAGAGCGCCCGCGGCTGGGCGAAGGCGATAAACATCAGTGGCGTGGCGATCAGCACGCCGATGCTGTCGCCCACCCACCAGGTCCACCAACTGAAGGGAAACTCGGCGGCGCTGATCACCTGGCTGAAATACAGCACCCCGGCACCGCCGCTGGCGCTGAGCAGGCAAGCCAGGGGGCCGCCCAGCAACAGCAGGAGGAAGATGCTGCGCTCCTCGGTGAGGGCGGTGGGGAAGCCCACGTAGCGGCGAATCAGCCAGCTGCCGAGCAGGCACTGCAACGAGGTGCCCAAGGCAATGCCGCTGGCGATCAGCACGCCTTTGAGGTTCAGCGCCTCGAAACTGCTGACACCGATGCTGAGGTTGAGCAGGGTGGAGCCGAGGAACACCCCGGCGAGCATCGGGTAGCCCCAGATCAACACGGCCGCCAGGGCGATGCCCACCGGCGGGAAGATGGCGCTGGCGAAGCCCGGGGGAATGGCCAGCAGCAGAGCCAGGCGGCCGGCGAGGACATAAGCCAGCGCCAGCAGGAGGATTTTCACTGGCAGTGGCAGGCTGGCGAGTGGGCTGGGTTGCATCAAAATCGGCGGCTCCTGGCGAGAGTTGGCCCGGCACCTGCGCGGCATTAGCGGCGCGTGGCTGTCTTGCAGTTAAGCAGGCCAGCCTCTATTGCGCAGAGGCGACAGGCGCTTCCAGGGTTTTGCTGGTTTATCGATTGCTGTACACCCATCTGAATGGGGCGATTGGCGGCGCCTACAAGCACGTTGGCCAAGACACGACACGATCACGTAGGTTGGGCTGAGCAACGCGAAGCCCAACACCGGGACGCCAGGGGCATATCGTTGGGCTTCGTCGCTACGCTTCTCAGCCCAACCTACAAGCCTGTCGATTCGTAGGGCGGGTGAAACCCGCCATGTCTTTTGCTGTGGCGGGTTTCACCCGCCCTACAACTGGTTTGGAGATTGGCGTCGTTTGCGCCAGCGCGGGTTGCTGGGCAACAGCACAATCACCGCGGCGTAGGATGGGTTGAGCGGAGTGATACCCATGCTGTTGTGATTTCGCGATTGGCGTTCGCTGGGCGCTTTCTGTTTTTGGTGTACATCCGCCGCTTCTTTCTTGTCCGGGCTAATGGTTGACTCGCTGCGCTCGCCCTGCGGGCCAGCCTGCGGCTGTTACTCCGCTGCGCTGCGTTTCGCCCTTACGGCGGGTCACTTCTGGCAGACGCCCCAGAAGTAACCAAGAGGTCTTGCCCCTTGCATCCGGCCCGCCTGCGGCGGGTTCCCTCACTCCATCATTGTTCCAGGGGCCGGCGTACAAGGGCCGTCCCTGGCCCTTTACGCCTCTCGCCGCATCCATGCGGCTCACTCCCTTCCACAACGATTTCGCTCGGCCTCCTGATGGGGCGTTTGGCGGCGTCTGTGCAATCGCGGGTTGATAACAAACAACCAAATCACCACCGGGTAGGATGGGTTGAGCAGAGCGATACCCATGCGGTTGCTTGTCGGCCTGTTTGATGGGTATCGCTGCGCTCAACCCATCCTACGAATCTTGCCCGACTTTGTAGGAGCGACCTTGGTCGCGATGCTTTGGCTTTTGCCTTTCGCTCTGCCGTCCACAAATCGCCCAAACAACGCGATCCCCAGGTCCCGTCAGGAGGCCGAGCGGAGGTGCTGTGTAGAGGGGCGTTTGGCATGGATGCCAAACGAGGAACGATGGGCCAGGGATGGCCCTTCGTGACGACCCTCGGAACAGCGCCGGAGCGAGGGAAGTTGAGCGCAGCGAAACCCGTATGTCGGGCGCGCTT
>NZ_JAUYNP010000276.1 GCF_030696055.1 Pseudomonas sp.
CTGCTATCACTTGATAGGAGGGTACCGGCTGCGCGATCGCGTGGTCAGCCCAGCATTCCGCGCTATTTCCCCCCAAGGACGGTCCACACCACGCCACCTACAGGCGAGGAGGATCTATGAAGGTTGCTCTACGGGCGGCCAGTGCCGCGTTGTTGGTTTTTGTGGCCGCTCAGGTCTGGCTACCGCCGGCGCTCGCCGCCGAGGATATGGAAGCCACCGGCAAGGACCTGACCCTGATTTTCCGTTCGGCGCGCAAGGTGATTTCCGATAACCAGGATCTGATCAACGATGCCAGCAAAGGCGACAAGGGCCTGAGCGCGGCGGCGGTGATCGAGCAAACCAAGGTCAATTACCAGGCTGCCGCAGGCGCCGACCTCAATCTGACCGACGACGGCAGCCCCACCGCCAAGGCGCGTGCCGCCTTGATCAGTGCGGTGCAGGCAACCATGGACGAAGCGCAGGCGCTGATCAACGAGCAGGGCAAGGGCTTCAAAGGCTTCCTCCCGGCGGTGTTCGGCGGGCGTGTGGCGAGCAACTTCAGTGCGGCCATGGCCGGCACCTTCGCGATCAAGTTGACCGCGCCCAAGGCCTATGTGCGCAACCGCGCCAACCGCCCCGACGAGTGGGAGGACAAGGTCATCGAGAGCATGTTCAAGCAACCCGGCTACGAGAAAGGCAAGGCCTATGCCGAGGCCGTGCCGGTCAAGGGCAAGGCGGCTTATCGCTATATTCTGCCGGAGTATTACGGCCCCTCCTGCCTGGCCTGCCATGGCGATCCGAAAGGGGAAATCGATATCACCGGCGGCAAGAAAGAAGGCGCCAAGCTCGATGAACTGGGCGGTGCTATTTCCCTGATCATTTACCAGTAGCAGGCTGGGTGGAGGTGTCGGCATGCCCCGTTTGACCGACCTCAGCATCAGTGCCCGTCTGCTGTTGCTATCGACCCTGGTGGCCTTGTTGCTGGCCGCGATGCTGTTCTACCTGGCCAGCGTGATAGGCGCCAACAACACGCGCATGGCCGCCCAGCAGCAGGACGTGTCCGCCCAGGTGGAAGAGCTGGGGCGCTGGCAGTTGGCCGACCGCGCCCTCGGCGAGTTCGCCTCTATGCGTTTCTGGCTGTACGACCTGCAGGTCAGCTGGTTGAACGAGTCGGAAAGCGCCGCCGACGAGGCCCATCAGCGCCTCAAGGCGGTCTTGGCGGAACTGCAGCAGAACGACATGGACGTCGGCCAGGTGCCGGCTCAGGTCGATGAATTTCGCAGCAAGATGTTGGCGGCGGTGGATGCCTACGTCGACAACAACCGAGTGCTGGGCAACTCGACTGTGGCCGAGGCGCGCAAGATCGCCACCACGGTCGGCGCCAGCCTCACGGCCCTGCAGGCGCAGCGCAGCGACAGCGCCAGGAATAAGGCTGAAGAAATCGCCACCGCGGCCCAACAGGTGCAGGCCAGCAACAGCCGCTTGTCCACCCTGGCCTGGTGGGTACTGGCGGCGGTGGTGACGATTCTCGGGCTCTTCTATGTGTTGCTGGCGCGCTCTATCTCGCGGCCGATGCACAACCTGGAACAGGGCATAGCCGAGATCGAACGCAACTCCGATCTCTCCCATCAGTTGCCGGTGCTCAGCGCCGACGAGATCGGCCTGACCGCCAGCGCCATCAACCGCATGCTGGAGAAATTCCGCGGCATCATCCAGGAGGTCGACAGCATCGCCGGGCTGGTCGCGGGCAAGGTCGACAACACCCGGCACAGCATGCTCAGTACCCAGCATGGCATCCAGGCGCAGCAGCAGGAAACCGACCAGGTGTCCTGCGCGGTCAACCAGATGAGCCACACCATTCAGGACGTGGCGAAGAACGCCGAGCGCGCCTCGGAAGCGGCGCATCAGGCCAAGCGCAATACCGAGAAGGGCAACCAGGTGGTGGCCGCCAATGTCAGCGCGATGAACGCCCTGGCCGAGGAGGTGCATGCGGCCGCCGATGTGGTGCGCCGGGTGGCCCAGGACAGCACGCAGATCGGCCGGGTGGTGGAGGTGATTCAGAGCATCTCGGACCAGACCAACCTGCTCGCGCTGAACGCCGCCATCGAGGCGGCGCGTGCCGGCGAAGCCGGGCGCGGCTTTGCCGTGGTGGCCGACGAGGTGCGCACCCTGGCCCAGCGCACGCGGGAGTCGACCCAGGAAATCAACGGCATGATCGAGCGCTTGCAGCAAGGCGTCGGCCAAGCCGAGCGGGTGATGGCCGCGGGCGTCGACAAGGCGCAGAGCGCGGTCGAGCAGGTGCAGTCAGCTGGCAAGGAACTGGCCGAGATCAGCCATTCGGTGCGCAGCATCGAAGACCTCAACGTGCAGATTGCCAGCGCCGCCGAACAGCAGAGCGTGGTCACCAGCGGCATCGCCGAGAGCGTGGTGCATATTCGCGATGTCGCCATCACCAATGCCGACACCGCCAACGCGGCTATGAGCGCCTGCAATGAACTGGAAGGCCTGACCCTGCGCCTGCAGGAGCAGGTCAGGCAATTCCGTCTTTAACGGCCTAGCCGGCTCCCGTGGAGCGCGGCGCTTAACCGGCATAAGCCTGATGTAGTCCGGCTATGTCGAGTTTCTGCATCTGCAGTAACGCCGCCATGACCCGCTGGGTCTTGCGCGCATCCGGGTCGCTGAGCAGCTCCGGCAGCACACTGGGCACTATCTGCCAGGACAGGCCATATTGGTCCTTCAGCCAACCGCACTGTTGCGCGCTGGCATCGCCGCCGGCACTCAGCTTGTCCCAGTAGTGATCCACTTCCGCCTGGGTCTGGCAATTGACCTGCAGCGAGATGGCTTCGCTGAAACGGAACAGCGGGCCGCCGTTCAGCGCGCTAAAGCGCTGTCCATCCAGCTCGAAGCTTATGGCCATCACAGTGCCCGACGCTTTGCCGTGGAATTCGTGGCCCGCTTCGCCGTAGCGGGAGATATTAAGGATCTTCGAATTAGCGAAAATCGAGCTGTAGAACTCCACCGCCTGTTCGGCCTGGTCGTCGAACCACAGGCAGGGGGCGATCCTTTGGATAGAGGGCATGGCAGGTCTCCTGGTTGAGTCGGCAAGCGCCGCGACTAGCTACTAGTCGTGCGGGACGCTGGCGGATCGACAAGAGCCTAGCCTGGATTGGCTCCAGGCTAGGGGCTGGCGCTGATCGGCGCTCAGCCACTCGGGCCTGGAGAAGCCTGCCCAGGTTTTATTCCGTGGGCTTCTTCAGCTTGGGATTGGGGAAGAACTGCACGGCCTGCACCTTGGGGTCGGCGGCCTTGGGTTTCAGCGCGCTGACGTTGACTCGCGTGGGAATCTCCTTGGGCACCGAGTTGCCGCGCTCGTCCAGGGTGTCGGCATAGCCGCAGGCCACGCATTCGCGGTGCGGCACGCCGGCTTCGTCCCACATCTGGATCTTGTCCATCTCGCTGCAGGCCGGGCACACGGCGCCGGCGATAAAGCGTTTCTTCACCTGTGTCATGCGGCCTCCTCACTTAGGCCGCAGTGGCGCAGCAGGGCGTCGATGGTAGGCGTACGGCCACGGAAGTCGACAAACAGCAGCATCGGCTCCTGGGAGCCGCCACGGGCCAGAATCGCCTCGCGGAAGGCGTGCCCGGTCTGCGGGTTGAGCACGCCTTCTTCCTCGAAGCGCGAGAAGGCATCGGCGGACAGCACCTCGGCCCACTTGTAGCTGTAGTAACCGGCCGCGTAACCGCCGGCGAAGATATGCGCGAAGCTGTTGGGGAAGCGGTTGTAGGCCGGCGGGCGCAGCACCGAGACCTCGTCACGGATGCCTTCCAGCACCTCCAGCACGTTGCGGCCGTCGCCGTGGGTGGCGTGCAGTTCGAAGTCGAACAGGGAGAATTCCAGCTGGCGCACCATCATCAGGCCGGACTGGAAGTTCTTCGCCGCCAGCATCTTGTCCAGTAGGTCCTGGGGCAGCGGCTCGCCGCTCTGATGGTGGCCGGAGATCAGCGCCAGGCCTTGCGGCTCCCAGCACCAGTTCTCCATAAACTGGCTGGGCAGCTCCACCGCGTCCCAGGCCACGCCGTTGATACCCGAGGCGCCGGCGTGCTCGACGCGGGTCAGCAGGTGGTGCAGGCCGTGGCCGAACTCGTGGAACAGGGTGGTGACCTCGTCGTGGGTCAGCAGCGCCGGTTGGCCTTCCACCGCCGGGGTGAAGTTGCACACCAGATTGGCCACCGGGCTGATCAGTTCGCCATCGGCGGCGCGGCGATGGTCGCGGGCACCGTCCATCCAGGCGCCGCCACGTTTGTTGGCGCGGGCATACAGATCGAAGAAGAAGCGTCCGACAGGCTGGCCGTTCTCTTCGATCTCGAACAGGCGTACATCCGGGTGCCAGCTGTCGAAGCCACTCAGTTCCTTGATCTGGATGCCGTAGAGCCGCTCGACTATGGCGAACAGGCCGCCGAGCACCCGGTCTATGGGGAAGTAGGCACGCAGGATTTCCTGGGAGATGCTGTAGCGCTGCTCGCGCAGCTTCTCGCTGTAGTAGCCGAGGTCCCAGCTCTGCAGGTCCGCGCAGCCTTGATCAAAGGCGAAGGCTTGCAGCTCGCTCAGGTCCTGGGCGGCGAAGGGCTTGCTGCGCACGGCCAGGTCACGCAGGAAGCTCAGCACCTGTTCGGTGCTGTCCGCCATCTTGCTGGCCAGCGACAGCTCGCCGTAATGGGCGAAGCCGAGCAGCTTGGCCAGTTCCTGACGCAGGTCGAGGATCTGGGCCATCACCGGGCCGTTGTCGAACTGGCCGGCATTCGGCCCCTGCTCGGAGGCGCGGGTGCCAAACTGGCCGGCGTGCGGGCTCTGATCCGAGGCGCGGGTGCCAAACTGGCCGGCGTGCGGGCTCTGATCCGAAGCGCGGGTGCAGTAGGCGGCGTACAGCTCTTCGCGCAGGGCACGGTCGTCGGCGTAGGTCATCACCGCGTAGTAGCTGGGGAACTCCAGGCTGATCAGCCAGCCGTCCAGGCCCTTGGCTTCGGCCGCCTGCTTCATCTGCGCCTTGGCCGAATCGGTCAGCCCGGCCAGGGCCGCTTCCTCGGTGACGTGCTTGGTCCAGGCCTGGGTGGCGTCCAGCAGCTGGTTGGAGAACTTGCTGCCCAGCTCCGACAGCTTCATCTGGATGGCGCCGTAGCGCTGTTGCTCGGCCTCCGGCAGGTTGATCCCGGACAGGCGGAAGTCGCGCAGGGAGTGCTCAAGAATGGTCTTCTGCGCCACCTCGAAGCCCCCGGCCTCGGGGCTGCCCGCCAGCGCCTCATAGGCCTGGAACAGCGGCTGGTTCTGGCCGATCTCGGTCCAGTATTCCGACAGCTTGGGCAGGCAGGCCTCGTAGGCCGCGCGCAGTTCGGCGTTGTTGCACACCGCATTGAGGTGGCTGACCGGGCTCCAGGCGCGGCCGAGGCGCGCACCCAGTTCATCCAGCGCCAGCACCAGGCCGTTCCAGCTGGGGGTGCCAGACTGCTGGCTGAGCAGGTCGGCGATGGCCACGCGGTTGTCGGCGAGTATCGCGTCCACCGCCGGCTCGACGTGTGCAGGAAGGATGGCGGAATAGTGCGGCAGGTCGAATTGCTGCAGGAGGGGATTGCTGGCAGTCACGGGCAAGCACCTGTAATGCGGAAGTGAGGGGTGGGTTATTGGGCCGGACAAGGCAATTAACAACCCGCATGGCCTGCATCTTAATTAGAATCCGGGCAAACCGCAGCCCAAGAGGACTCTATGAAAGCGCTTAGAACTTATCAGGGCTTCACCCCGCAGTTAGGCGAGCGGGTATTTGTCGACGCTTCCGCTGTGGTCCTCGGCGATGTGGCCATAGGCGCCGACAGCTCGGTGTGGCCCTTGGTGGTGATCCGCGGCGATATGCACAGCATCCGCATCGGCGAACGTTCCAGCATCCAGGACGGCAGCGTGCTGCATATCACCCACGCCGGGCCGTTCAACCCGGACGGCTACCCGCTGATTATCGGCGACGATGTGACGGTCGGGCACAAGGTCATCCTGCACGGCTGCAGCATCGGCAGCCGGGTGCTGGTCGGCATGGGCAGCATAGTTATGGACGGCGCGGTGATCGAGGACGAGGTGGTGCTCGGCGCCGGCAGCCTGGTGCCGCCGGGCAAGCGCCTGGCAAGCGGCTACCTGTATGTCGGCAGCCCGGCCAAGCAGGCGCGGCCGCTAAGCGACCAGGAGCTCAGCTACTTTCGCTACAGCGCCGACAACTATGTGAAACTGAAGGACCTGCATATCGCCGAAGGCCATGGAGCCTGAGATCGCCTTTATGCATTACCCGAATATCCTCTT
>NZ_JAUYNP010000288.1 GCF_030696055.1 Pseudomonas sp.
GCACCAGTCCGGGCGCCCGGCGATCATGCCGTGCAGGCGCGCCTGGCCCCAGGCCGGAACGAACGCGGTCTGCTCGATGGCCGCCAGCGCGCGCTCGCGCAGCGGCGCGCCTGCGTTCGGCTGCTTGTCCATGCCGACGAACCACTGCGCGGTGGCGCGGTAGATCAGCGGAGTCTTGTGCCGCCAGCAGTGCATATAGCTGTGCTGGATAGCTTCATGCTTGAGCAGACAGCCGACTTCGTCGAGCTTGGCGACGATATTGGGGTTGGCCTTCCAGATAAACTGGCCACCGAAGAACGGCAGCGACTCGACATACACGCCGTTACTCTGCACCGGGCTGAGGATGTCGTCGTTGCTCATGCCGTAGCCTTTGCAGGAACGGAAGTCGTCCTCACCGTAGGCCGGGGCCGAATGGACGATGCCGGTACCGGCGCCCAGTTCGACGTAATCGGCCAGGTACACCGGGGAGAAACGCTCGTAGAACGGATGACGGAAGCGGATCAGCTCAAGCGCTGCGCCCTGCGTGGTGGCGAGCACTTCGCCTTGCAGGCCGTAGCGCGCCAGGCTGCTCTCGACCAGTTCCTCGGCCAGCACCAGCAGCTTGGCGCCGGTGTCGACCAGGGCGTAGTTGAATTCGGGGTGGACGTTGAGCGCCTGGTTGGCCGGGATGGTCCAGGGTGTGGTGGTCCAGATCACAATCGAAGCCGGCTTTGGCAGGCTGGCCAGGCCGAAGGCGGCTGCCAGCTTGTCGGCATCCTCGACCGGGAAGGCGACGTCGATGGCGTCGGATTTCTTGTCCTGGTACTCGACTTCCGCCTCGGCCAGTGCCGAGCCGCAATCGAAACACCAGTTGACCGGCTTCAGGCCCTTGAACACGAAACCCTGCTTGACCATCTCGGCCAGGGCGCGGATCTCGCCGGCCTCGTTGGCGAACGCCATGGTCTTGTACGGATTGTCCCAATCACCTAGCACGCCGAGGCGGATAAAGTCGGCCTTCTGCCCTTCGATCTGCTCGCCGGCGTAGGTGCGGCAGCGCTCGCGGGTCAGGTCGGACGGCTGGTTCTTGCCGAAGGTAGTCTCCACCTTGTGCTCGATCGGCAGGCCATGGCAGTCCCAGCCCGGCACGTAGGGGGCATCGAAGCCGGCCAGGGTCTTGGAGCGGGTGATGATGTCCTTGAGGATCTTGTTGACCGCATGACCGATATGAATGCTGCCGTTGGCATAGGGCGGGCCGTCGTGCAGGACGAACTTCGGCCGCCCTTCGCCTTGCGCGCGCAGCTTCTGATACAGGCCAATCTCGTTCCAACGCTGCAGAATCTGCGGCTCGCGCTGCGGCAGGCCGGCCTTCATCGGAAACTGGGTATCAGGCAGATTTAGCGTGGCTTTGTAATCGGTCATCTCAGGCTCTTCTAAGCGGTTGGCACTATTTGTTTAAGTGCGCCAATGGGCACGGGCGGCGGCAATATCGGCAGCAATTGCCGTCTTCAATGCCTCGAGGGAGGCGAAACGCTGCTCATCACGCAGCTTGTGGTGGAAAGCCACCGTCAAACGCCGGCCATATAGATCACCGGCAAAATCCAGCAAATGCACTTCCAGGTGGGCACTACCATCACCTGCTACGCTCGGCCGTACGCCTATATTGGCGACGCCTGGCCAGGGCTGGCCGTCCACTTCGGTGCTGACCAGATACACCCCGGTCAGGGGCACGCGCTTACGCTTGAGCTGCACATTGGCCGTCGGCGCATTCAGCTGACGACCCAGCTTCTGCCCATGCAGCACCCGCCCGGCGATCTGGAACGGCCGGCCGAGCAAGTGTTCGGCCAAGGCGAAGTCACCGGCAGCCAGGGCCTCGCGCACTCGAGTGCTGCTGACCCGGATACCGTCCAGCTCGACCGTGCTCGCCGCCTCGACGCTGAAACCTTCACGGGCGCCAGCCTCCAGCAAGAAGGCAAAGTCACCGGCGCGGTCACAACCGAAGCGGAAGTCGTCGCCGACCTCCAGATGCTGCACACCCAAGCCATCGAGTAGCACCTGCTGCACGAACTCCGCCGCACTCAACTCACGCAGACGCGGATTAAAAGCCAGGCACAGCACGCGGTCGACGCCCTCGGCCGCCAGCAAGGCCAACTTGTCGCGCAGCCGGGTCAAGCGCGCCGGCGCCGTGTCCGGGGCGAAGAACTCACGGGGCTGCGGCTCGAAAATCACCACACAGCTGGGCACGCCGAGCTCGGCCGCACGCTCACGCAGGCGCGCCAGAATGGCCTGATGACCACGATGGACGCCGTCGAAATTACCGATAGTGGCGACACAGCCCCGATGCTGGGGCCGCAGATTATGAAGGCCTTGAACCAGCTGCATAGCGCGCTTCTTGCTCATAAAGTGGTCGATTATACGCACACCGGGCAGCGGACAACAGGCGGCATATCGGCCGCCCACCCAATCAAAATGCCGAGCGCCGGGCAAAATCGCGCAGACGAAAGCCCAGCAGCAGAAGCATGCCGAAATAGCTCAGCAACCCCACGACCACCAACCCGCCCAGACGCAACAGGCGCCAGAGCATATCGCCCTCGGCCCAGGCCGGCATGTAATGCATCGCCAGCAGCAACACCGCGGACATGCTCAGTACCGCCAGCAGCAGCTTGCCGAGAAACACCGCCCAGCCCGCCTGCGGCCGAAACATATCGGCCTTGCGCAGCTGCCAGTAGAGCAAGCCGGCGTTCAGGCAGGCGCCCAGGCCGATAGCCAGCGCCAGGCCGGCATGGGCCAGCGGCTGGATAAACACCAGGTTCATCAACTGGGTGGCGACCAGGGTGAAGATGGCGATCTTTACCGGCGTCTTGATGTTCTGCTGGGCGTAGAAACCCGGGGCGAGAATTTTCACCAGGATAATACCCAGCAAGCCCACGGAATAAGCCATCAACGCCTGCTGGGTCATCAGCGCGTCATTGCCGCTGAACTTACCGTACTGGAACAACGAAACGGTCAGCGGCTCGGCGAGAATGGCCAGCGCCACGGCGCTCGGCAGCGCCAGGATAAAGCACAGACGCAAGCCCCAATCGAGCAGTTTGGAATACTCGGCGTGATCGGCACCGGCATAGGTTTTCGCCAGCGCCGGCAGCAGAATGGTACCCAACCCTACCCCCAGCACACCCGCCGGCAGCTCCATCAGGCGGTCGGCGTAATACATCCAGGACACCGACCCGGCGACCAGAAAGGAGGCGAAGATGGTGTTGATGATCAGCGAGATCTGACTGACCGACACGCCGAAGATCGCCGGCCCCATCTGCTTGAGCACGCGCCAGACGCCGGTATCTTTTAGATTCAGGCGCGGCAGCACCAGCATGCCGACCTTGCGCAGATGCGGCAGCTGAAACAACAGCTGCAGCAGGCCACCGACCAACACCGCCCAGCCCAGCGCCATGATCGGCGGATCGAAATAGGGCGTCAGAAACAGCGAAAAGACGATCATGCTGAGGTTGAGCAGGGTCGGCACAAAGGCCGGCACCGAGAAGCGGTTCCAGGTGTTGAGCACCGCCCCCGCCAGCGACGACAGCGAGATCAGCAAGATATAAGGAAAGGTCACCCTGAGCAGGTCGGTGGTCAACGCGAAGCGATCAGCCTCGTCGGCAAAACCCGGAGCCGAAATCCAGACGATCCAGGGCGCGGCCAGAATCCCGAGAAAAGTCACCAAGGCCAACACCAGGGTCAGCAAGCCGGACACATAGGCGACAAAGGTCCGGGCAGCCTCCTCGCCCTGCTGGGTCTTGTATTCCGCCAGAATAGGCACGAAAGCCTGGGAAAATGCGCCCTCGGCGAAGATTCGCCGCAGCAGATTGGGCAGCTTGAACGCCACCACAAAGGCGTCCGAGGCCACGCTGGCGCCGAAGGTGCGGGCGATGATGGTGTCGCGCACAAAGCCCAGCACACGCGAAAGCATGGTCATGGAGCTGACAGCGGCCAACGACTTGAGCAAATTCATGTAATAATTCGACTTCCGCAAACAAGCACAGCCGCGGACAATCCGCCGGCGCGCAAAGGCGACGAGTGTAGCGGTCTGCCACTGGTCAGGCCAGCACAGGGAAAAGCCAACAGGCTTGACAGCACTCCCTCATATCGGCATGATTCGCGGCCTTATTTGTTTGTAACCCCCCAGTTTTTTTCGAGGAGCTTGACGGTGGCCAATACACCTTCTGCCAAAAAACGCGCAAAACAGGCTGAGAAGCGTCGTAGCCAAAACGCCAGCCAGCGCTCCATGGTTCGTACCTATATCAAGAACGTGGTCAAGGCTATTGAAGCCAAAGATCTCGATCTGGCTAAAAACGCCTACACCCTGGCTGTGCCTGTAATCGACCGCATGGCCGACAAAGGCATCATCCACAAGAACAAAGCAGCGCGTCATAAAAGCCGCCTGAACGGCCACATCAAGGCCCTCGGTGAAGCTGCAGCTGCCTAAGCTGCCAGTTCTTCGCTGTTAGTTCTTAAAAAACCGGCCTAATCGCCGGTTTTTTATTGCCCAGAAAAAATTGCCGGAAGCAATTTTTAACGTCGCGCAGCGACGGCCAGAAGGGTAGCTGCCATGGATGGCAGGCATAAAAAAGCCCGAAATCGCTTCGGGCTTTTTTATTCAGGACTTTTCCGGCCAGGGCAGGATTGGGATAGCGGTCACCGCATTCTGCGGACTGCCTTCGATTATCCGGTCGCTGTACACCAGATACACCAGGGTATTGCGCTTCTCGTCGAAGAAGCGCACCACCTGCATGGTCTTGAACACCAGGGAGGTGCGCTCGCGGAAGACCTCCTCACCCTCCTTCAACTTTTCCATAAAGCTGATCGGCCCCACCTGACGACAAGCAATAGACGCCTCGGCGCGATCCTCGGCCAAACCCAGACCGCCTTTGACGCCGCCAGTCTTGGCCCGCGACAGGTAACAGGTCACCCCCGCCACCTTGGGATCATCGAAGGCCTCGACCACTATCTTGTCGTTCGGCCCGACAAACTTGAAGACAGTCGACACCTCACCGATCTGCTCCGCAGCTGCAAGCACCGGCAACGCCACCAGCGCGCCCAGCAATCCCTTCATCACTCGCATGCAAATCTCCTCAGACCAGAATCAAATTATCCCGGTGCACCAACTCCGGCTCATCGACATAACCAAGCAGCTTCTCGATGGCGTCCGACGACTGCCCGACTATCTTCTGCGCTTCCAGCGCACTGTAGTTGGCCAGACCGCGGGCGACTTCCCGACCATCCGGACCGACACACACCACCATCTCGCCACGGCGGAAACTGCCCTGCACCGCCTTGACCCCGACCGGCAGCAAACTCTTGGTCCCGCTCAGCAGCGCCTTGGCCGCCCCCGCATCCAGCACCAGGGTGCCACGGGTCTGCAGATGCCCGGCCAGCCACTGCTTGCGCGCCGCCAGCATGCCGCGCTCAGGCGCCAGCAAGGTTCCCAGGCGCTCGCCAGCCTTGAGCCGCGCCAACACCTGCTCGATAGCCCCACCGACAATCACCGTATGCGCCCCGGAACGGGCCGCCAGCCGCGCCGCGCGCAGCTTGGTCTGCATACCGCCACGCCCCAGCGCACCACCGACGCCACCGGCCACGGCATCCAGCGCCGGATCATCGGCGCGCGCCTCGTAAATCAGCTCGGCATCCGGGTTATGCCGCGGATCGGCGTTATACATGCCATCGCGATCGGTGAGGATCACCAGCAGATCGGCCTCGACCAGGTTGGCCACCAGCGCCGCCAGGGTGTCGTTATCGCCGAAACGAATCTCGTCGGTGACCACGGTGTCGTTTTCGTTGATCACCGGCACCACATCCAGATCCACCAGGGTGCGCAGAGTGCTGCGCGCATTGAGGTAGCGCTTGCGGTCCGACAGGTCGTCGTGAGTCAGCAGAATCTGCGCGGTGCGCCGACCATGCTCGGCAAAGCTCGACTCCCAGGCCTGAATCAGCACCATCTGACCAATAGCCGCCGCCGCCTGCAATTCATGCATGGCGCTCGGTCGCGCCGTCCAGCCCAGACGACTCATACCTGCCGCCACAGCGCCGGAGGACACCAGCACCAGCTCGACGCCCTGCGCACGCAGGGCGACCATCTGCTCGACCCACAGCGCCATGGCGGCGCGATCCAAGCCACGACCATCAGCCGTCAGCAGCGCGCTGCCAATCTTCACCACCCAACGCTGCGCGCCGGTTACCTTGTCACGCATAAACTTCCAACCTTAGCCAGAAAGCGCCCGACGACGCCGCGCGCCGCCATTACAAAAACGCCGCAATTAAGCGGCGTTTACTCGTTGCTTAATCCCGGACGTAAATGATTTCCGGGCCATCCTCTTCATCTTCCTCATCCCAGAAGCTGTCGTCTTCCTCGACATCACCGACGGCCTTGACCCCGGAACGACGCAGCGCCCGCTTGTCATCCAGCGCCTGCAGCTGGGCACGCGCCTCATCCTCGATGCGCTGATTCAACTCGGCCAGCTCGGCGGCGAACTCTGGGTTTTCCTGAATGCGCTCGGCGCGCGCCTCCAGATAATCCATGATGTCGTAGCACAGCTGCTCGGTACCTTTGCGCGCCAGGGCGGAGATTACATACACCGGCCCCGTCCACTCAATGCGCGCGACAATCTCGGCGATACGCGCCTCCTGCTCCTCATCGAGAATCTGGTCAGCCTTGTTCAGCACCAACCAACGATCACGCTCAGCCAGCGAAGGACTGAACTTGGTCAGCTCGTCGACTATGGTAGCGGCCGACTCGGCCGGATCGGTGAGATCCAGCGGCGCCATATCCACCAGATGCAGCAACAGCCGGGTGCGCGCCAAGTGTTTGAGGAAGCGAATACCCAGACCGGCGCCATCGGAAGCCCCTTCGATCAGCCCCGGAATATCGGCGACGACGAAGCTTTTATAGCGATCGACACTGACCACACCCAGGTTCGGAATCAGGGTGGTAAAGGGATAATCGGCGACTTTCGGCTTGGCCGCCGAAATCGAACGGATCAAGGTGCTCTTGCCGGCATTCGGCAAGCCGAGCAGGCCGACATCGGCCAACACCTTCAATTCCAGCTTGAGGTCGCGGGCATCGCCCGGCTTGCCCGGCGTGGTCTGCCGCGGCGCACGGTTGGTGCTGGACTTGAAGCGGGTGTTGCCCAGACCATGCCAACCGCCCTGAGCCACCAGCAAACGCTGGCCGGCCTTGGTCAGGTCACCAATCACTTCCTGGGTACCGGCATCGATCACCGTGGTGCCGACCGGCACGCGCAGTACCAGCTCTTCACCCTTGCGCCCAGTGCAATCGGTACTACCACCATTGGAGCCGCGCTCGGCATCGAAACGCCGGGTATAGCGGTAGTCCACCAGGGTATTGAGGTTTTCGTCGGCCACCATATACACGGAGCCACCGTCACCACCATCACCACCGTTAGGGCCACCGTTTTCGATGAACTTCTCACGCCGAAAGCTCATGCAGCCATTGCCGCCATCGCCCGCTTTTACAAATATCGATACTTCATCGACGAATTTCATGGGTACGCCTCCCGCAATGCTGCGGGTTATCTGAAACGAGGAACACTAGGTTCTTGCAAAATTGACCTGCGCTTGAATGATGCGCCACCGCCAGGACAGTTTGGCAAGAACCCCAAGGATATAGAAACAAAAAAGCCCCGTCGCAAGGACGGGGCTTTTCCAGCAGTCGCGCAATTAAGCCGCAACGACGCTCACGTAACGGCGGTTGAACGCGCCTTTTACTTCAAACTTGATCACGCCTTCGATTTTCGCGAAGAGGGTGTGATCTTTACCCATACCCACGCCGTAACCAGCGTGGAATTGGGTGCCGCGCTGACGCACGATGATGTTGCCTGCTTTGATAGCCTGGCCGCCATACATCTTCACGCCAAGGCGTTTGGCTTCTGAGTCGCGACCGTTGCGGGTACTACCGCCAGCTTTTTTGTGTGCCATGAGTTCAATACTCCTATAAAGGGATCAGACCGAAACGAATCAGGCCTGGATACCGGTGATTTTGATCTCGGTGTACCACTGACGGTGGCCCTGGCGCTTCATGTGGTGCTTACGACGACGGAATTTGATGATGGTGACCTTGTCGTGACGGCCTTGAGCAACAACCTCAGCCACAACCTTGGCACCCTCAACAACCGGAGCGCCGATTTTTACGTCGTCGCCATTGCCGATCAGCAGAACACGGTCAAAAGTCACGGCTGCGCCAGTGGCCAGCTCGAGTTTTTCGACCTTGAGGAATTCGCCTTCGGTGACTTTGTATTGCTTGCCACCAGTAACAATTACTGCGTACATGGTAAATCTCCGTTAATCCTGCTCACCCAGCGCTTTATAGGAATAGTCATTGGCTGGCATGGCTGCTCGGGGCCGGAAGGACACCCTTGCAATTGCGTAAGGCAGGGAAATACCCAGGGGGAAGTTCAGGGTGCGCGATTGTACGCAAGCCGCCAGCCCGATGCAAGCGCCCGCCCCACTTGCCTTGACAGCCCCTACCCTGCCCCCTAGCATGCCGCGCAACCCATGAGTAGCAGGTACCAGCGATGCAACCCCAGGCTTTCTACCGCGTGGTGGCGGATGACTTTACCGCCGTCGACGGCATCATCCGCGCCCAACTGGTGTCGCGCGTACCGCTGGTAGAGAAGATCGGCGACTATATTATCTCCGCCGGCGGCAAACGCCTGCGTCCGCTGCTGGTCCTGCTCAGCGGCAAGGCCCTGGGCCTGCAGGGCGACGACCTGCGCCTGCTCGCCGCCACCATCGAATTCCTGCACACCGCCACCCTGCTGCATGACGACGTGGTCGACATGTCCGACATGCGCCGCGGCCGCAGCACCGCCAACGCCCAATGGGGCAACGCCCCCAGCGTATTGGTGGGCGACTTCCTTTATTCGCGCTCCTTCGAAATGATGGTCGAACTCGGCTCCATGCCGGTGATGAAGATCCTCTCCAAGGCCACCCGAGTGATCGCTGAAGGCGAAGTGCTGCAACTGTCGAAGATCCGCGACGCCAGCACCACGGAAGAGACCTATATGGAAGTCATCCGCGGCAAGACCGCGATGCTCTTCGAGGCCTCGACCCACAGCGCCGCCGCACTGGCCGGCGCCACTGCCGAGCAGACCGAAGCCCTGCGCACCTTTGGTGACCACCTGGGCGTGGCCTTCCAGCTGGTCGACGACCTGCTCGACTACCGCGGCGATGCCGCCACCCTGGGCAAGAATGTCGGCGACGACCTGGCCGAAGGCAAGCCGACCCTGCCACTGATCTATACCATGCGCGAAGGCACGCCCGAACAGGCCGCCCTGGTGCGCCAGGCGATCCAGAAAGGCGGCATCGAGGACCTGGAAAGCATTCGCAACGCCGTGGAAGCCGCCGGCGCTCTGGATTACACCGCCCAGCAAGCCCGCGACTATGTCGACCGCGCCATCGCCTGCCTCGACCTATTGCCCGCCAGCGAATACCGCGACGCTTTGATCGAGCTGAGCCGCTTTGCCGTGGCCCGCACCCACTGACAGCTGCGCCGGCAACGCCAGCAGCCCGCCTCTATGGCGGGCTTTTTGTTGGCCGAACACGAGGCGCGATTAAAGCTTGCTATAAATATAATAGGAATTATTCTCATCTAACCATTTAAACGGGAGATGAGTCATGACCTACTTGATCGACGCCTGGCTGGACCGGCCACAGCCTTATCTGCGCATTCTCAATCGCGCCACCGGCGAGGTCTGCGCCGTACTGGAAGAGGACGCCCTGGATGAGCTGCGGGATCAGGGTGATCTGGACTTGCACGAGCTGAACTCCAACGAGCCGCTGGTACTCAAGGAGTTGGTGCGCAACCTGTTTCTCTACTGCTACGCCCGGGCGCTGCGCTCCTGAGTCAGCCGAGACTGCTGCGTTACCGCCCGGGCTAACGCCGCGAGCGCTTGCCGCGCTTGTCGGCGTACATGCGCTGGTCCGCCAACGCCAAAGCACTGCGTACCTGCCCCTGCGCTTCCGTCAGGCTGGCCCAGCCCAGGCTCATGCCCATTTCCGGAAAGCCGCCGCAGCGCATCTCGTCGACGACCCGCACGGCCCTGCTCTGCAGCAACGGTCCAAGCGACAGGTCGGCTCCCGGCATCAGCATGGCGAACTCATCGCCGCCCAGGCGGAACGCCTGCTCGCCGCTACGCCCCAGGTGCGGCAATAGCTTGCCGAAGGCGATCAGCAAGGCATCGCCAGCGGCATGCCCGCGGTGATCGTTGATCGCCTTCATGCCATCCAGATCTATCATCAGCACCAGGGCATCGGCAAACCGCCCCTGCTCGTAGCTCTCGGCCAAGTCGTCCACGGCCCGATCGAAGGCCAGTCGATTGCCCAGCCCGGTCAAGCCGTCGCTGTAGGCCTGCCGACTGGTTCTGGCCATGGCCTCCTCGGTGTCCAGCAGCACCAACTGGCTGCCGACCACCTGCGCCATAAGCTGCAGCACCGCCTCCGCTTGCGCCGGGTCGACGTCGCCCTGGTCGTGCAGGGCGAACAGATGGCCCAGCGCCTGGCCATCACGGCCGCGGTAGACCATGCCGGCATAGATCTGCGCGCCCATCTCGCGCAGCGCCTCCTCATTGAACGTGCTCTGCACGTTGCTGAAGGCGCAAAAGCCATCGCGTGCCACCACTTGCTCACACGGGGTGCCATAAAGGCTGTATTGAAAGGTCTCGGCCAGATGATCGGTGTCCCACCAGGCCAGCACTTGCACCGAGTCGCCCTGCCCGACAAAGCGCGACACCCCGACCCAACGCCAGCCCAAGGCGCGCCCAAGAGCCTGCGCGGCGGCAGCAAAGACATCGCCGCCGGCATGCAGAAGGCTGAGGAACAGATCGATGGCCGCATCACGCTGCTGACTGCCCGGAATCAGCAACAGGCGAAACTCGCCGATCCGCCGCAAGCGGAAATGCCAGGCCAGGCCATTGTTGTCGGTCAGGTCGAGGGTGCTTTGTTCGGCCGCCAAGGCCTGCTGCAAATGCGCCTGGTCTGACTGCGACAACGCGGGAAACTGGCGGCTGCGGAACAGAAACTGCCCGACGCCATCCAGCACTGCGGCGGCCGGAGCCGCCTCATCCACCAGTACCTGCCAGACATGCGCGGGGATATTCATCACGCCTCCCGGATCACTCACAGGACAAGTCTAGTCGCTGCCTGGGCCGGGGATGGGCGCGTCGCGAGAAAGGCCGGCGGGGAGCCGGCCCTAGCGACTTAGAGGACGTCCAGCAACTCGACGTCAAATACCAGCACGCTGTGCGGCGGGATGCTGCCAACGCCCTGGGCGCCGTAAGCCAGCTCGCTCGGCACGTACAGACGCCATTTGCTGCCGGCATTCATCAACTGCAGCGCTTCGGTCCAGCCGGCGATCACGCCGCCCACCGGAAACTCGGCCGGCTGGCCGCGATCGTAGGAGCTGTCGAATACGCTGCCGTCGATCAGGGTGCCGTGGTAGTGAGTGCGCACGCTGTCTTCGCGAGACGGCTTGGCGCCTTCGCCAGCTGTCAGCACTTCGTATTGCAGACCGGAGGCCAATACGCTGATGCCCTCGCGCTTGGCGTTTTCGGCGAGGAACGCCAGGCCGGCGCCGGCAGCGGCTTCGGCTTTAGCCTGGGCTTCGGCCTGCATGATGTCGCGGATCACCTTGAAGCTGGCCGACAGCTCAGCCTCGCCAACGCGGCTTGGCTGGCCGGCGAATGCGTCAGTCAGGCCCGCCAGGATGGCGTCCAGGCTGACGCCCGGCGGCGGGTTGTCGCGCAGCTGACCGCCGAGTTGACGACCGATGCCGTAGCTGACGCGGGTTTCGTCAGTCGAGAGATTGAGTTCGGACATAGCACTGCTCCGCTGGAGGCTAAAAAAAGGGCCGCCAGACTAGCACAGGCAAGCGAATACTGCCGCCCAGGCGCGCAGTCGAAGGGCGCGTGATACCGGGGAGCCTAAAGCGCTATCGGGAAGCAGCCGGCGTGCCGCACATCTCGTCCTGCAGCTCGGCCTGCACCAGGCGCAAGGGCAGCTGCGACACATGGTGCAGCATCTCGCGCGCATGCTCGACAGAGCGCGGATGGAGTGCCTCGCCATGGTCATCCTGCAGCGGCAGGGCCAGCGCGCCCACCTGAGCCTCCAGCAGATAGATACCTCCCGCCAGAGAGACCAGATTGATTGCCTCGACGTGCCCGGCCTGGGCCCGTACCGTCAGATCGTGCAGTGTCATAAGTCACCTCGCCATATCAGCCCGTACCTCAGTTCAATCTGAGCACAGTTCGAGGGCAGCACAAGGCAGAAAGCAAACCGCCCGTCCGTTTCGCAACGGCCGGGCGGGCGTTACAGCGAGCGGGCCGTCAGTGGTCGTGCTTGGTCAGCTTGTCCAGGTAACCCATGGCGAAAGCCGAGACCACGAAGGTCATATGGATAATCACGTACCACTTGAGGTGTTCCACCTCGATGTTCTGCGCATCCATAAACACCTTGAGCAGATGGATAGAGGAAATCGCCACTATGGAGGCGGCGACCTTCATCTTCAGCGAGCCGGAGTCCATCTTGCCCAGCCAGCTGAGCTTTTCCTGGCCGTCGTCGATGTCCAGCTGCGAAACGAAGTTCTCGTAGCCGGAAATCATCACCATCACCAGCAAGCCGCCGACCAGGGACATGTCGATCAACGACAGGATCACCAGGATCAGATCGGCCTCGCCCATGGCGAATACGCCGGGGATAACATGGAGAACTTCTTGAAAGAACTTCAGCACCAATGCCAAGAGTCCGAGTGACAGGCCGAAGTAGATAGGGGCCAGCAACCAACGGGATGTGTACATCGCGTTTTCGATAAAGCGTTCCATAGGGACTCACTAAGGGCTCAA
>NZ_JAUYNP010000296.1 GCF_030696055.1 Pseudomonas sp.
ATGCCGCAGTCGATGGCGATGTACTGCGGGTTCCACGGCGTGCGGGTGCTGACGAAGATATTGCCGGGGTGCATGTCGGCGTGGAAGAAGCTGTCGCGGAACACCTGGGTGAAGAAGATCTCCACGCCGCGCTCGGCCAGCAGTTTCATATCGGTGCGCTGGTCAGCCAGGGTGGCCAGGTCGGTGACCTGGATGCCGTAGATGCGCTCCATCACCAGCACCTTGGGCCGGCACAGGTCCCAATACACCTGAGGCACATAGAGCAGCGGCGAGCCGTCGAAATTGCGCCGCAGCTGGCTGGCGTTGGCCGCTTCGCGCAGCAGGTCGAGCTCATCGACTATGGTCTTCTGGTAGTCGCTGACGATCTCCATCGGGCGCAGGCGACGCGCATCGGCAGAGGCCTTCTCGGCCAGCTTGGCCAGCAGGAACAGCCAGGCGATGTCCTGTTCGATCACCGGCTTGAGGCCGGGGCGGATCACCTTGACCACCACTTCCTCACCGCTTTTCAGCTGTGCGCCATGCACCTGGGCCACCGAGGCGGAGGCCAGCGGCTGGGCATCGAAGCGAGCGAATACTTCGCCGACTTTGGCGCCCAGCTGGCTTTCGATCAAGGCCTGCGCCTTGGCCGGATCGAAGGGTGGCACCTGATCCTGCAGCTTGGCCAGTTCATCGGCGATGTCCGGCGGCAGCAGGTCGCGGCGGGTGGAGAGCAGCTGGCCGAACTTGATAAAGATCGGCCCCAGTTCCTCCAGGGCCAGACGCAGACGTGCGCCGCGCGACAACAGCAGGTCGCGGCGCGGCAGCCAGCGCCACGGCAGGGCATGGCGCAACATGCGCAGCCAGAAGGGCAGGGGCAGGGCGAACAGCAGGTCATCCAGCTGGTAGCGGATAACCACGCGCTGGATGCGCAGCAGGCGACGGACGGCAAGCAGCTTCATGGGGTGGGCTTATGGCGTTGGGCGATGCGCTCGATACGCGCGTCGAGTCGGTCGAGGGCCAGCTTGAGGCGGTCCAGTTCGGCGAAGCGCGCATCGGCTTCGCGCTGGCCGACCAGGCTGCGGGATTCTTCGCTGAGGTAGTCGGCCAGGTTCAGGCGCAGGCTGTCGAGGGCCTGGCCGCTCCAGTTGACCCGGCTGCGCAGATGGCCGCCGAGCAACTGACTGCCGATCGGGCCGAGCCAGCGCGCCAGCTCGTATTCCCAGTCCAACTCGAGATCCTGGAGGATGCCGGCCAGCTCCAGCAGGGCGGCGCTGTCACCTTCCAGGCTGACTTCGGGGCTGTGCAGAATACGGGTCTTGTCCGTGCTGATGGCCAGGCGCAACAGGCTGCTGGCGGGGGCGCGCAGGCGGCAATCGGCCTGGCCATCCCACTGCGCGGCCAGCTGCAGACCCGCGGCACTGGGCAGGATAAACAGCTGCAGCGCCGGCGCCGTGCATTCCACCGCGATCACCCGGCCGCTCAAGCGCGCCAGGCGCGGCAGCGCCGTGCTGTCCATGGTCAAGACCCGGTTAAGGCCGAGTTCGACCCCGGCAAACAGCCCGGTCAACAGCATCAGGGCTTGATGCCGCGGTGCAGGGCGACTATGCCGCCGGTCATATTGTGATAAGTCACACGCTCGAAGCCGGCCTCGACCATCATCGCCTTGAGGCGGTCCTGATCCGGGTGCATGCGGATCGACTCGGCCAGGTAGCGGTAGCTCTCGGCGTCATTGGTGATCAGCTTGCCGGCCAGCGGCATGAACTTGAATGAATAGGCGTCGTAGAACTTCGACAGCAGCGGGCTGGAGGGCTTGGAGAATTCCAGCACCAACAGGCGGCCGCCCGGCTTGAGCACCCGCAGCATGGAGCGGATGGCGTCTTCCTTGTGGGTGACGTTGCGCAGGCCGAAGGCGATGGTGACCACATCGAAATGGTTGTCCGGAAACGGCAGCTTTTCCGCATCGGCCTGGACGAAGCTGACGTTGCCGGCCACGCCCTTGTCCAGCAGGCGGTCACGACCGACGCGCAGCATCGACTCGTTGATATCGGCCAGCACCACTTCGCCGGTGGGGCCGACCAGGGCGGAGAACTTGCGGGTCAGGTCGCCGGTGCCGCCGGCGATATCCAGTACCCGATTACCGCTGCGCACGCCGGACAGTTCGATGGTGAAGCGCTTCCACAGGCGGTGCATGCCGCCCGAGAGCACATCGTTCATCAGGTCGTACTTGGCCGCCACCGAGTGGAAGACCTCGGCGACTTTTTCCGCCTTCTGGCTTTCCGGCACATTCTGGAAACCAAAGTGTGTGGTGGGTTCGCTGTCGCTGTTCTTGCGCGGGTCGTTCATCTTGCCCTTTCCTAAAACAGAGAGGCTGGATCAAAGTGGCGGCCATTCTAAACCCAAAAAGCCCTGGCGGGTTTGGGCCTGTAACGGCAAAGGGAAAACTTGCGCAGGCCGCCATCCGTCGCGGCCTTGCTTGCAGCTTGCGCCGTACAGCCTTGCTATAGTCGCAGCGACCTAAGGTCGCAGTTAACTGGCGAGGAGAAATGCCATGGCCAAAATCATTATCGAACGGCCTCATGCGCTGGGTCGCGAAGTCGCCCGGGAGAAAGCGGAGGAGCTGGCCGAGCGCCTGGCTCGCGAATACGACGTGCGCTACCGCTGGAATGGCGACACCCTGGAGTTCAAGCGCAGTGGCGCCGATGGCCGTATCGAGGTGGCTGAAGACAGCGTGCGGGTGCAACTCAACCTGGGGCTGCTGCTGTCGGCTCTGAGTGGCAGAATCAAGCGCGAGATCGAAGAAGTGTTGGATAAGAACCTTAAGGCCTGAGGCTTCTTTACGATCTGCTGCGCGTCGGCCATACCGCGTTGCGAATGGCCTCGGCAAGCCGCTTGCGGCTAACGCGCTTTAGCGCGGCCCGAAGAGCGAGTGAAACGAGTAATGCTCATTTACAGCAGTAAACTCCGCCCCTCGGCCATTCGCGCCTTGTCTGGCTCTAGCTCGCGAGATCGCGAGCAGGTTGTTGCTGCAGGCTCGGATCAAGTTTTTTAACGCTTAGTATGCGGTTTCTAATTTTCATCGATACCGTGCTCCTAAGCCTGCATTCCGTGGGCGTTTCCTCGAAACACTTAGAGTGAGGTGCACCATGTCGAAAGTTGCCGTTAAAAAGAAAGTCGAAGTCGAAGTCGAAGTCGAAGAAACCGGCACCGTGCTGAGCGACGTTAAAGTCTATGCCCGTAAGATCTGGCTGGCTGGCCTGGGTGCCTACGCCAAAGCCGGCCAAGAGGGCGCCGAGTATTTCAAAGAGCTCGTCAAGAATGGCGAAGGCGTTGAAAAACAAGGCAAAAAACTGGTCAACGAACAGGTTGAAGCGGCTAACAGCCAAATCGACAGCGTCAAGGCCACAGTCACCAGCAATGTCACCAGCGTAAAAGGCAAGGTTGAAGTGCAACTCGACAAGATCGAGAAGGCCTTCGATAACCGTGTAGCCAGCGCCCTGAACCGCATGGGTATCCCGTCCAAGCAGGACGTTGCGGCACTCTCTGCTAAGCTGGATGAGCTGAGCGCGTTGCTCGAGCAAGTCGCGCGTACCAAATAAAGGAGAGCAGGATGGCTGTCAAAAAGAAAACCGAAAAGCAAACCACTTCCTGGATCGGCGAAGTAGAAAAATACTCGCGCCATATCTGGTTGGCTGGTTTGGGTGCCTACTCCAAGGTCAGCAAGGACGGCAACAAGCTGTTCGACACGCTGGTCAAGGACGGCGAAAAAGCCGAGAAACTGGCGAAAACCGAAGTCGACAAACAAGTTGGCGCAGTGAAGTCCACTGTGGGTTCGAAAGTGGACACTGCCAAGTCGAAAGTCGATGAAGTCAAAGACAAAGCACTGGGCAAGTGGAGCGAGCTGGAAGAAGCCTTCGACAAGCGTTTGAACAATGCCATTTCGCGCCTCGGTGTACCGAGCCGCAATGAAGTGAAAGCGCTCAACGCCCAAGTCGACAGCCTGACCAAGCAGATCGAGCAACTCACCGGTGTATCGGTGAAGTCGGTCAAGCCAACGGCCAAGAAGGTTGCCGCCAAACCAGCAGCTAAAGCTGCAGCCAAGCCGGCAGTGAAAGCAGCGGCTAAGCCAGCAGCCAAACCGGCAGTTAAAGCAGTGGCCAAACCAACCGCTAAGCCTGCTGCCAAGCCAGCCGCTAAACCGGCGGTCAAAGCCGCTGCGAAACCTGTTGCGGCCAAGCCTGCTGCAGTTGCCGCCAAGCCGGCTGCACCGGTAGCGGCCGCACCGGCTTCGGCTCCGGTAGCGGCACCAGCACCAGCACCAGTTGCTGCGGTGACACCTGCCAGCCAGGCGTAAAGCTATCGGCAGTAAACGCCAACGCCCGGCCTAGTGCCGGGCGTTGGCGTTTCTGCAGTTGCTGCGGGCTTAGTCTTGCAGATAGCGCCGGGCCAGGTGCTCGGCGGCAAAGCGCGATTCGCTGGCCAGGTGCGGGGCGGCCAGCATCATCACCTGATACACCACCAGGCGGCTCTCGCCTTCGCGGCCCATGATGCGTTGGTAATCCAAGGAGAACAGCAGGGTCAGGGTGATTTGCTCGACCAGCTGACCCAACGCCTGGGTATCGCTGAGCAACTGGCCATCGGCTTGCAGGCGCGCGAGCAGCTCGGCCAGCGCGCGTTTCAGGCTGTTCAGCCAGTGGCGCACGCCGCGTTCCAGCTTGGGCAGGCGACTGGTCAGGTTGGACAGGTCCTGGAACAGGAAGCGGTAGTGGGCCAGGCGCTCGACTATCAGATGGAGAAACAGCCAGTAGTCCTCCACATCCAGTTGCACGTCCTCGGGCGGTGTGAGCAGAGGCGCCAGATCGGCCTGAAAGCGCTCGAACAGGCCGAGGATCAGCGGCTCCTTGCCGTGGAAGTGGTAATACAGATTGCCCGGACTGATGCCCAGTTCGTTGGCGATTTCCAGGGTGGAGACATTGGGTTCGCCCTTCTGGTTGAACAGCAACAGGGCACATTCGAGGATACGGTCGCGGGTTTTCATCCGGTCTTCTTATTCAGGCCGCAGGGAATGCCGAGATAGCCGGCCGCCATGCGCGGCAGCCGGTGTGGCAGAAGCTCAGCGCACATGCACATAGGTGCCGGGCGCCGCCTCCATCGCCGGGTAGTGCTGGTTGCCCAGGGCAGTCAACGTCTCATGCTGCTCGCCGGAGTGAGCCTGGGCCCAGCTCAGCCACTCAGACCACCAACTGCCTTGCACATGCTTGGCGTCGTGGTACCAGGCCCGTGGGTCACCAGTCAGTTTGCCACCCTCGAAGAAGTTGGCCTTGGGGTTGCCCGGCGGGTTGAGAATGCTCTGGATATGCCCACTGTTGGACAGGATAAAGCGCCGGTTGCCGCCCAGCAGCAAGGTCGAGCGATACACCGCATCCCAGGGGGTGATGTGATCGTTGATGCCGGCCACGTTGAAGCTGTCCACCGTGACTTTTTGCAGATCGACCGGCGTGCCGCAGATTTCCAGGCCCTGGGCATGGGTCAGCGGGTTGTGTTTGAAAAAATCGATCAGGTCGCCGTGCAGGGCGGCGGGCAGGCGGGTGTTGTCGTTGTTCCAGTAGAGAATGTCGAAGGCCGGCGGCTGTTTGCCGAGCAGGTAGTTGTTGACCCAGTAATTCCAGATCAGGTCGTTGGGACGCATCCAGGCGAATACCCGGGCCATGTCGCGACCATCCAGCACGCCCTGCTGGTAAGAGCGGCGCTTGGCCGCTTCGAGGGTCTGCTCATCGGCGAACAGCATGGCCGGGCTGTCGATCTGGCTGTCCAGCAGGCTGACCATATAGGTGGCGCTGGCGACCTTGCGCAGCTGGCGCTTGGCCTGCAGGTGGCCTTGCAGTGCGGCGATGGTCAGGCCGCCGGCGCAGGCGCCGAGCAGATTGACCTCCTTGCTGCCGGTGATTTCCCGGCATACCTCCAGGGCTTCTTCGAGAGCCTGCACATAGCTGGACAGGCCCCATTCGCGGTGCCGTGGATCGGGGTTGCGCCAGCTGACGACGAAGGTTTGCAGGCCGCCCTTCAGGGCGTACTGGACAAAGCTCTTCTCCGTCGACAGGTCGAAGATGTAGTACTTGTTGATCTGCGGCGGCAC
>NZ_JAUYNP010000306.1 GCF_030696055.1 Pseudomonas sp.
GTGATGGGCGCCGAACAGGCCGCTGGCGTGCTGGTGCAGGTCAAGCACGAACAGGCCGCCCGCGCCGGGCAGACGTTCTCCGCCGAGGAAGAAGCCAGGCTCAAGCAGCCGATCCTCGAACAGTACGAGCGCCAGGGCCACCCCTACTACTCCAGCGCACGGCTGTGGGACGACGGCGTCATCGACCCGGCGCAAACCCGCGCAGTGCTCGGCCTGGCGTTGTCCGCCAGCCTTAATGCACCGATCGAGCCGAGCACCTTTGGCGTGTTCAGAATGTAAACGCGCCGCGACCTTGAACGGTGTCGGTAGGAGCCAGCTTGCTGGCGATCCCGGACGACATCGCCACTCATGATCGCGAGCAAGCTCGCTCCTACAGGGAACCTGGAATGACCGACTTCAGCACCATCCAACTGGAAAAAGATCCGCGCGGCTTCGCCACTCTCTGGCTCAATCGCGCGGACAAGCACAACGCCTTCAACGCAGAGATGATCCGCGAGCTGATCCTCGCCCTCGACGCGGTGATGGCCGACAAGAGCCTGCGTTTCCTGCTGCTGCGCGGGCGCGGCAAGCATTTCTCCGCCGGCGCCGACCTGGCCTGGATGCAGCACGCCGCGACCCTGGACTACAACGCCAACCTGGCCGATTCCCGCGAACTGGCCGAGCTGATGCACAACCTCTACCACTTGAAGATTCCGACCCTGGCCGTGGTGCAAGGCGCGGCCTTTGGCGGCGCCCTGGGCCTGATCAGCTGCTGCGATATGGCCATAGGCGCTAACGATGCCCAGCTGTGCCTGTCGGAAGTGCGCATCGGCCTGGCTCCCGCGGTGATCAGCCCCTTCGTCGTACAAGCCATAGGCGAACGGGCGGCGCGCCGTTATGCCCTGACCGCCGAACGTTTTAGCGGTGAGCGCGCCCAGGAGCTGGGGCTATTTGCCGAATGCTATGCCGCCGATGCCCTGGAGCAGGCCGTGGAAGACTGGGTTAGCACGCTGCTGCTAAATAGCCCGCAAGCCATGCTGGCCAGCAAGGACTTGCTCAAGGAAGTCGGCAGCGGCGTGCTGACCCCGGCCCTGCGCCGTTATACCGAGAACGCCATCGCCCGCATCCGCGTCAGCGCCGAGGGCCAGGAAGGCCTGCGCGCGTTCCTGGATAAACGCAAACCCGCCTGGCAGGAGCAAGCATGATGCGCACCCCGACCCGTAGGTTGGCGCTGAGCGCAGCGAAGCCCAACGAGGCGGACATAGCACGTCATTCCAGCCCCATGCTGGGCTTCGCGCAGCTCAGCCCAACCTACAGGTGCGCCTTCGCGACAACGGAGTTGAATCGATGATCACCACACTTCTAGTGGCCAATCGCGGCGAAATTGCCTGCCGGGTAATGCGTACCGCGAAAGCCATGGGTATCAAGACAGTTGCGGTACACAGCGCCGTCGACGCCAATGCCCGCCATGTGCGCGAGGCCGATCTGGCGGTGAATCTGGGCGGCGCCAAGCCGGCGGAAAGCTACCTGCGCATCGACGCCCTGCTCAAAGCGGCCAAGGCCAGCGGTGCCCAGGCGATTCATCCGGGCTACGGCTTTCTCTCCGAGAACGCCGGCTTTGCCCGCGCCATCGAGGCGGCCGGCCTGCTGTTTCTCGGCCCACCGGCCAGCGCCATCGACGCCATGGGCAGCAAGTCAGCGGCCAAGGCGCTGATGGAAGCAGCCGGCGTGCCCCTGGTGCCCGGCTACCATGGCGAAGCCCAGGATATCGAGACCTTCCGCGCCGCCTCCGCCGTGATCGGCTACCCGGTGCTGCTCAAGGCCGCGGCCGGCGGTGGCGGCAAGGGCATGAAGGTGGTCGAGCGCGAGAGTGAGCTGACCGAGGCCCTGGCCAGCGCCCAGCGCGAGGCGCAGTCGTCCTTCGGCGACTCGCGCATGCTGGTGGAAAAGTACGTGCTCAAGCCGCGCCATGTGGAGATCCAGGTATTCGCCGACCAGCACGGCCACTGCCTGTACCTCAACGAGCGCGACTGCTCGATCCAGCGCCGTCATCAGAAGGTGGTGGAGGAAGCGCCAGCTCCTGGCCTGTCGGTTGCACTGCGCCGCGCCATGGGCGAGGCGGCGGTCAAGGCGGCCCAGGCCATCGGCTATGTCGGCGCCGGCACAGTGGAGTTCCTGCTGGATGAGCGCGGCGATTTTTTCTTTATGGAGATGAACACCCGCCTGCAGGTGGAGCACCCGGTCACCGAGGCCATTACCGGCCTGGACCTGGTGGCCTGGCAGATCCGCGTGGCCCGCGGCGAGCCGCTGCCGCTGACACAAGAGCAGGTGCCGCTGCTGGGCCACGCCATAGAGGTGCGACTGTACGCCGAAGACCCGGACCACGATTTCCTCCCCGCCACCGGCACCCTGGCGCTGTATCGCGAGGCCAGTGCCGGCCCGGGGCGGCGGGTCGACAGTGGCGTCGGTGAAGGCGACGTGGTGTCGCCCTTCTACGACCCCATGCTCGGCAAGCTGATCGCCTGGGGCGAGAATCGCGAGGAAGCACGCCTGCGCCTGCTGGCCATGCTCAGCGAAACCTGCGTGGGCGGGCTCAAGACCAACCTGGCCTTCTTGCAGCGCGTGCTGGCTCACCCGGCCTTTGCCGCCGCCGAGTTGGATACCGGCTTTATCCCGCGTCATGAGGCGCAACTGTTGCCGGCTGCAACCGAGTTGCCCGAAGACTTCTGGCAACTGGCCGCCGAGGCCTGGGTGCAGAGCGAAGCGCCGCGCCAGCGCCACGACGACTTCCATTCCCCCTGGAGCAGCCACCATGGCCTGCGCCTGGGCCTGCCGGCGGAAACCGACCTGCACCTGGCCTGCCAAGGCGAACGCCAGGTGGTGCGCCTGCGCCACAGCGCCCAGCCGACCGCGCAACTGCAGGGCGAATGCCTGCTGGTGGAACGGGCTGGCCTGCGCCAGCAACATCTGGCGATCCGCCGTGGCGATACCCTCTATCTGCAGTTCGGCGGCGAGCTGCGCAGCATCCAGCGCGTCGACCCGATCGCCGAAGTGGAAGCCAGTCACAGCCACCACGGCGGCCTGAGCGCCCCGATGAACGGCAGCATAGTGCGGGTGCTGGTGCAAGCCGGCCAGCAGGTCGAGGCCGGTGCCGCCCTGGTGGTGCTGGAGGCGATGAAGATGGAACACAGCATCCGCGCGCCCCATGCAGGGCTGGTCAAGGCGCTGTATTGCGGCGAAGGCGAGATGGTTAGCGAAGGGACTGTGCTGGTGGAACTGGAAGAGGCTTGATAATCCGTTGATGCCCGCTGTTGGGCTTCGTGCCTCAGCGCCAACCTACCTATATGGCTCGCTGCGAACGAGAATGTAGGTTGGTGCTGAGCTTGCGAAGCCCAACATCCGGTTCGCAGAACCGGTCATCGCAACGAGAGAGATGACAATATGAATCTACCCCAGCATGTACGCCTGGTCGAAGTCGGCCCCCGCGACGGCCTGCAGAACGAGAAACAACCGATCGGCGTGGCCGACAAGGTGCGCCTGGTCGACGACTTGTCCGCCGCCGGCCTCGGCTATATCGAGGTGGGCAGCTTCGTCTCGCCCAAGTGGGTGCCGCAGATGGCTGGCAGCGCCGAGGTCTTCGCGCAGATCCAGCAGCTGCCGGGCGTCACCTATGCCGCCCTGGCGCCGAACCTGAAGGGCTTCGAAGGCGCGCTGGAGGCCGGGGTCAAGGAAGTCGCGGTATTCGCCGCGGCCTCCGAAGCCTTCTCGCAGAAGAATATCAACTGCTCGATCAGCGCAAGCCTGCAGCGCTTCGTGCCGGTGCTGGACGCCGCCAAGCAGAATGGCGTGCGCGTGCGCGGCTATGTCTCCTGCGTGCTGGGTTGCCCCTATGAGGGCGCGGTGCCCGCCGAACAGGTGGCCAGCGTGGCCCGCGAGCTGTTCGCCATGGGCTGCTACGAAGTGTCCCTGGGCGACACCATAGGCACCGGCACCGCCGGCGATACCCGCCGCCTGTTCGAGGTGGTCGGCCACGATATTCCGCGCAACAAGCTGGCCGGACACTTCCATGACACCTACGGCCAGGCCCTGGCCAATATCTACGCCAGCCTGTTGGAGGGCATCAGCGTGTTCGACAGCTCGGTGGCGGGTCTGGGCGGTTGCCCCTACGCCAAGGGCGCCAGCGGCAATGTGGCGACCGAGGATGTGCTCTATCTGCTTAACGGCCTGGGTATCCATACGGGCATCGATATGGATCGGCTGATCCAGGCCGGTGCGCGCATCTGCGCGGTATTGGACAAGCCCAACGGCTCGCGGGTGGCACGGGCCAGGCTGGCCAGTGCGTAAACGGCAAGACCATGCGTCAGGCTTTCTTTACAGGCTGTAAAGCGCCGCGCTCAGGCACGCTGCGCGCTGCCTGGCTGCGGTGCAATGCGGCTACAGGCTGACAGGCTACACATGGGCATAGTTGTCCATGGCGTCGATTCAAGGCTTAACCCAACCAGTAGGCTTAGCAAAATCGGCCAGGCGACATGCCCGGCATCACAAGAATGATGAGGAACCACCATGCAACAGCCCCTGTGGACGCCATCCGCCGAGCGTATCGCTGCCACCCGGATGGAGGCTTTTCGCCACTTCGTCAATCGGCGTCACGGCCTGCAACTGGCCGACTATCCCGCGCTGCACACCTGGAGCGTGGATCAGCGCGAAGCCTTCTGGCAGGCCATAGTCGAGTTCTTCGACCTGCGTTTTAGCCAGCAGCCCGACCGCGTGCTGGACGAAGGCCACGCCATGCCCAGCGCTCACTGGTTTCCCGGCGCGACGCTGAACTTCGCCGAACAGCTGCTGCGCCGCCGCGATATGCACCCGGCTCTGGTGGCCATAGGCGAAGACGGTAGCCGCGAGCAGCTGAGCTATGCCGAGCTGGCCGCCCATGTCGCCGGCCTGCAGCAGAGCCTCAAGGCCGCAGGCGTCGGCCTGGGGGATCGAGTTGCCGCCTTTATGCCCAATACCTGGCAAACCGTGGTCGGTATGCTCGCCGCCAGCAGCCTGGGCGCCACTTGGTCCAGCTGTTCGCCGGACTTCGGCACCCAGGGGGTGATCGACCGCTTCGGCCAGATCGAACCCAAGGTGCTGATCGCCGCCGCCGGCTACCGCTACGCCGGAAAAAATATCGACCTGACCGCCAAGCTCAATGAAATCCTCGAGCGCCTGCCGTCGTTGCAGCAGCTGATTGTGGTGCCCTACTCCACTACCCAGGCCAAAGCCGCAGACTTCCACTCTTCGGCCAAGGTCGCGCTGTGGCAGGACTTCTATCAGGCCGGCGGTGAGCCCGAATTCACCCAGGTTCCCTTCGACCACCCGCTGTATATCCTCTACTCCAGCGGCACCACCGGCGTGCCCAAGTGCATAGTCCACGGCACCGGCGGCGTGCTGCTGCAGCACGTCAAGGAACTGGGCCTGCACACCGATCTGCAGGCCGACGACACGTTGTTCTACTACAGCACCTGCGGCTGGATGATGTGGAACTGGCTGGTCTCCGGCCTGGCCCTGGGCGCCACCCTGGTGCTGTTCGACGGCTCGCCTTTCCACCCCGGTGCCGAGCGCCTGATTGATCTGATCGACGCGGAAAATATCAGCCTCTTCGGCACCAGCGCCAAGTACCTGGCAGCCCTGGAAAAGGCCGGGGCCAAGCCGGGCAGCAGCCACAAGCTGCAGCGCCTGAAAGCCATCCTGTCCACCGGCTCGCCGCTGTCCCATGAGAGCTTCGAGTACGTCTACCGCGAGATCAAAGCCGATCTGTGCCTGTCGTCGATTTCCGGCGGCACCGACATCGTCTCCTGCTTCGCCCTGGGCAACCCGGTGCTGCCGGTATGGCGCGGCGAATTGCAGTGCCAGGGCTTAGGGATGGACGTGCAGGTATGGAACGACGCGGGCCATCCGGTCTTCGGCGAAAAAGGCGAGCTGGTCTGCGCCCAGCACTTCCCCAGCATGCCGGTGGGCTTCTGGAAGGATGCCGATGGCAGCAAATTCCAGGCCGCCTACTTCGAGACCTTCCCCGGCATCTGGGCCCATGGCGACTATGCCGAAGTGACAGAGCACGGCGGACTGGTGATTCACGGTCGCTCCGATGCGATACTCAACCCGGGCGGCGTGCGTATCGGCACCGCCGAGATCTACCGCCAGGTGGAAAAGGTCGAGGAAGTGCTGGAATCCATCGCCATCGGCCAGGACTGGGACGACGACGTGCGCGTGGTGCTGTTCGTCCGTCTACGCGAAGGTGTAACGCTTACCGATGAACTGCAGGCGCGCATTTGCCAGGTGATCCGCAACAACACCACACCGCGCCATGTGCCGGCCAAGGTCATCGCCGTGGCCGATATCCCGCGCACCATCAG
>NZ_JAUYNP010000262.1 GCF_030696055.1 Pseudomonas sp.
AGCGCGGCGATCAGCTCGGGGGTGGAGCGATGGTTGGTGGCCAGGCTGTACTGCCGCGCGGCTTCGGCGCGGGCCTTCAGGTAGGTGGCCAGGTCGGCGCCGCGAAAGGCATAGATCGCCTGCTTGGGGTCGCCTACGAAGCAGAGGTCGCCCTGGTTTGCGTAGATACGATGGAACACCTGGTACTGCACCGGGTCGGTGTCCTGGAACTCGTCGATCAGCGCCACCGGGTACTGCGCGTGCAGGGTGTCGGCCAGATGCTCACCGCCTTCGCCATATAGCGCCTGTTGCAGCCGGTTGAGCAGGTCGTCGAAGGCCAGCAGGCGCTGGGCGGCCTTGCGCGCGGGCAGTTGTTCGTTGAGTTGGCCGATCAGGCGTACCTGCAGGTCGATCAGGCGTTGCTCGGCCTCGGACTGCGCCGCATCCAGGGCGTCGCACAGCGCCTGCAGGGCGGCGGCCAGGGGATTGGCCGGCGCTTCGCGATCCTTCTTGCTGGCCTTGAACAGACCCTCGCGGGCCAGGCGGCGGTGCGCCTCGGTCTTGCTAAACAACGCGGCGGCATCGCTGAAATAGCCGTCCAGCTCGGCCTGCCAGACACCCAGCTTGGCCGGGTTGCACATATTGCTCTTGAAGCCGTCGAAGGCCTTAAGTTGCGCCAGCCAAGTCGCACTCTCAGCCAGCCAACTGTCGCGCGCCTGCTGCCAGGCGGCGCGCAGGGCGCTCATCTCGCTACTGGCCCCAGGCGCAGGCTCGATACGCAGATAGGGTTTGCCCAGGTGATTGCGCAGGCGCTGGCGCAGGCTCTGCGGGGTGATCTTCTGCTGCACCAGAAAGGCTGCCCACTCCGGCTCGGCCGCGGCCAGTTCATGTCGCCACAGATCGGCCAGCAGGGCGTCGAGAATCTCGCGGTCATCAAAGGTCAGCTCATTGTCGAAGTCGCCGCCGGCCTCGAAGGCGGCGTCCTGCAAGGCGCGTTGGCAGAAGCCGTGGATGGTGAAGATCGCCGCCTCGTCGAAGCCGTGCACCGCCAGCAGCAGGCGGCGGTGGCTGGCCGCATCCGGGTACTGGGCGTGCAGACGGTTAAGCAGCTCATCCGCGCCCGGACCCTGGTCGTAGACCGCCAGCAACTCGGCCAGGCGTTTGCGAATGCGCTCGCGCAGCTCGGCGGTGGCCGCGGTGGTAAAGGTCACCACCAGGATCTGGCTGACGCTGAGCTGCTTTTCCAGCAACAGGCGGGCGTACAGGGCCGTCAGCGTCCAGGTCTTGCCGGTGCCGGCGCTGGCCTCGATCAGCGAGCGGCCGGTGAAGCTGTCCTGCAACAAATCCAGGCTGGCGCTGCTCATGCCTCGTCCTCTTGATGGTCTTGCAGGGCATCCAGGGCCGGGCCGTAGAGCTGTTCGGCCAGGGCTTCGAAGCGGTCGTCCAGGGGCTCGCGGTCGCGGAAGGCCAGGGCATTCCAGGGGTCCTGGCCTTCGCCGCTCATAAAGTCGTTGCCCTGCCACATCAGCCGCGCCTCGCCGCGGGCCGCGTCGAGCGGTTCCTTGCGCCCGGGCTGGCGCCATCTCCTGGCGAAGCCATAGCTGCATTTGGCCAATAGCGGCAGCGGTTCGCATAGCGCGCTTTTATAGGCTTCGAGCCAGGGTTCCAGCAGTTGCAGGGGACCCTCCAGCGGCCCCAGGCGCCATTCGCTTTTCGGCGACAGCAGGCGGCTATCGCGGCTGATGCCGGGCGTCGCCGCGCAGTTAAGCAGCAGGTGGCGCAGCCAGAAGGGCGCCAGTTCCCAGGCGCCGAGGTCGCGCAGGCGGTAGTCGAACAGGCCGCTGGCGCTGACCCCGTCCAGCCAGCCGTGGATGCGTACCCCGGCCAGTTGGATATCCACCAGCAGCGGCTGCGGCGCATCAATCGGGCGCTCGTCGAACAGGGTCGGGGCGAAGGCGCGGATCGGCCCGCGAATCTGCCCCCAGTGCGCCTGGCCCAGTTCGCCCACCGGTAGCCAGCCGGAGGCGGCGGCCACCGCGCGCTCCTCGCGCTCGCTCCAGCCGCGCTCGATGGCCTGCAGCGCCAGTTGGCGCAGGCCGTGCTGGCTGGTCCATTCGACGCTAAAGGGCTCGTCGCCGGCCAAGGCTTCTTCGCCCTGCGCCAGGCGCAGACCGAGGCGTTGCTCCAGCAGGTAGCGCGCCGGGTGCTTGAAACAGTGGATCAGCTGGCTGGGCTCGATGCTTAGCCAGTCCTTATCCGGCGCGGCCAGGGCGCTGGCAAAGGGAGTCGGTGTTTCCACGGCCTGGCTTAGGCGCTGGGCGGCGCGGAACCAGGGTGCGGCGAAACCGGCATGCCGCGCCCCGGCGAAGTTGCCGGGGGCGAAGGGCTGCAGCGGATGCTGAAGGGTTATGCATTCGCTGGCTTTAGCGCTTGTTGCATTGCCCATATCCCTGTGGGTCGCGGTTAGGTCTATTACATCCAGCAGTTCGCTGACCAATACCGAGGGCGGCAGCTCGGCGTTGCTGCGCGGGTCGCGGCCGACATAGCTCAGGTACAGGCCACCCCGGGCCGACAGCAGGGTTTCCAGCAGCAGATAGCGATCATCCAGACGCCGCGCGCGGTCGCCGCGCCGAGGTTTCTGCCCGATCAGGTCGAAGCCGGCGGCGGGGGTGCGGCGTGGCAGCGCGCCGTCGTCCAAACCGAGCAGGCAGACCAGGCGAAACGGCAGGCTGCGCATCGGCACCATGGTGCAGAAGGTCACCGCGCCGGTGAGAAAGCCCGAGGCGGCGCTGCCCTGCTCCAGGGCGGCGGTCAGTTGCTGGCGGATCAGCGCCAGCTCCAGCGGCCGCTCGATACCGGCGGCAGTGGCCTGCTCCTGCAAGGCGGCGCAGGCCTTGGACAGCAGCAACAATGTGTCGCCGGCCTCGCGCTCGTCGAACAGGGCGTCGATCAGCAGCTGCAGGGATTCGGCCCATTCGCCCAGGGGTCTTGGCCGTTGCAGGCTCTGCGCCAGGACGGTGAGGCGTTCGACGAAGCCGGCCAGGCGCCCGAGCAGCTGCGCGCGGCCGCCTTCCAGGGCATCCAGCGGCCAACTGGCGCCCAGCAGCGGCGCACTGAGGCCCGCCAGCTGCGGCGGCGCGGCGAAGCCCAGCAGCAGGCGGTCCAGGCCCTGGCGCCAGGTAAAGGCGGCATCCGCCGGCAGGCCCAGCTGCTCACGGTGCGCGCCATCGCGGCCCCAGCGCACCCCGGCCTCACGCAGCCAGTCGCGCAGCAGCGGTAGGTCTTCGGCCTCGATGCCGGCGCGGCGGGCGATGGCCGGTTGTTCCAGCCAGGCGAGAATTTCCTCGGCGGCGAAGCGGCTGTCCGGCAAGGCGAGCAGATTGAGGAAGGCCTCGAGCAGCGGGATTTCCGCGCGCAGGCTGCGGTCGGCCAGGCTAAAGGGAATGTACGGAGTGGTACTGCGTCCCAGCCCGTCGCGGGGAGCGCCCGTTTTGGCAGAGAAAATCGCCTCGATATAGGGCGCGTAACGCTCGATATCCGGGGTCAGCACCACCACCTGATCCGGCGTCAGCTGCCCGTCGACGGCGAAGCGCGCGAGCAGCTGGTCGTGCAGGATTTCCACCTCGCGCAGCGGCGAGTGGGCGATATGCAGTTCCAGGGAGCGGTCGTCTTCGCGCAGCTGCAGACGCTCATCGGGCTGGCGGGTGCGCAGCCGTAGGATGTCGTTCTGCAGCGCCTGCAACAGGCTGCTGTCGTGCAGGTCCTCATCTTCGGAATACAGGCCGATTTCCTGGCTGCCTTCGCTGGAGGCCAGGCTGAACAGGCTGTCGAAAAAGTCGCGGCCCTGCTTGCCCAGGCTCGCCAGCAGCGGGTGGCCGACATCCAGGTACCAATCGTCGGGGCTCAGCTCGGGTTGCCTGGCCAGCTCGCGGATATCGCGAATTTCGCCCCAGGCCTCGCGGCAGGGGTTAAGGGCGAAGATCACCACCTGGGTATGCCGCGCCAGGCCTTCCAGCACCCGCAGGTGGTGGTTCGGCAGGCTGCTGATGCCGAATACCAGCAGGCGTTCGGGCAACCCCAAGATAGGTGCGGCGTCGTATAGGCGGCGTAGCAGCTCTTCCAGCAGGCGGGCGCGGTGCGGGTGACCATCGCGGGTCAGTTCGCGCCACAGCAGCGCCTGCCAGGCTTCGTCGGGGCCGAGGTCGAGCAGCTCGTTACGTTCCCAGGCGGCCAGCCAGTCGTCGCGATACAGCAGGTATTGGTCGAATACGTCGGCGATCTTGCCGGCCAGGGACAGGCGCCGGCGCTCGTCGCCGCCCTCCAGGTAGTGCGCCAGGCGCGGCGCCTCGGCGAGGTTGGCCGGCTCGCATAGCCAGTCGTACAGGCGCCAGCTCAGGGTGCTCGGGGCGAAGGCCGATTGCTCCGGCAACTGGCCGAGGGCCAGGCGCGACAGGTCCCAGACGAACTTGGCCGGCAGCTGCACCTCCAGCTGCATGGCGATGCCCTGCTTGCGCGCCAGCTCCAGGGTCAGCCAGCGCCCCATGCCCTGGCTCGGTACCACCACCAGCGCCGGGGCGAAGGGCTCGCGCAGCGGTTGGGCGAGCAAGGTGGTGGCCAGTTCGCCAAGGGTTTCCAGGTCGGGAGCGTGATAAAGAGTGAGCATCGGGCAGGGTCGCATCCGTTCAGTGGCGCTAGGTTAGCATGCGGCTTTGTTACGACAGACGCTGTCGCACCCCAGCGGCCAGGGTCGCGATACGGATAGGCTCGGCACAGGCGCTACCGAGCAAAAAGTGCGGCGCGATTAGTGAGGGCTACTGGCGGCTCGTCGATTAGCAGCTATAGCTGAATACAGGGCCGCAAAAAAACCGCGTCGCACGCATCCAACAAACGCGGCCTGCCGCCAGGGAGGCTGCCCTATGCTCACCCTGCTCAATCTGTTGTCCGCCGTCGCCCTGCTGATTTGGGGCACCCATATAGTCCGTACCGGCATCCTGCGGGTGTACGGCTCGCACCTGCGCAAGGTGCTCAGCCATAACGTGCGCAAGCAGCCGCTGGCCTTTATCGCCGGCATCGGCGTCACCGCCCTGGTGCAGAGCAGCAACGCCACCGCGCTGCTGGTCACCTCCTTCGTCGCCCAGGGCCTGATGGCGCTGACCCCGGCCCTGGCCATCATGCTCGGCGCCGATGTAGGCACCGCGCTGATGGCGCGGGTGCTGACCTTCGACCTGAGCTGGCTGAGCCCGCTGCTGATCTTTCTCGGGGTGATCTTCTTTCTCTCGCGCAAACAGACCCGCGCCGGCCAGCTCGGCCGCGTGGCCATCGGCCTGGGCCTGATGCTGCTGGCGCTGCAGCTGATAGTGGCGGCGGCCACGCCGATCACCCAGGAGCAAGGTATCCGCGTGCTGTTCGCCTCGCTGACCGGCGACCTGCTGCTGGATGCCCTGGTCGGCGCGCTGTTCGCGTTGATTTCCTACTCCAGCCTGGCCGCCGTGTTGCTCACCGCGACCCTGACCGGCGCCGGCCTGATCAGCCTGCCGGTGGCCATCGGCCTGGTCATCGGCGCCAATATCGGCAGCGGCGTGCTGGCCTTTCTCAACAGCAGCCTGCAGACCCCGGCCGGGCGACGGGTGGCCCTCGGCAGCCTGCTGTACAAGCTGCTCGGCCTGCTGCTGGTGATCCCGCTGCTCGACCCTCTGGTGCGCTGGCTGGATAGCCTGAACTGGCGCCCCGAGGAGCTGGTGATCGCCTTCCACCTGCTCTACAACAGCCTGCGCTGCCTGCTGATGCTGCCCAGCGTCGGCCTGATGGCGCGCTTCTGCAACTGGCTGCTACCGGATCGCGCCGAGGACAACGGCGTGGCCCGCCCGCGCCACCTCGACCCCACCGCCCTGGCCACGCCGAGCCTGGCCCTGGCCAATGCGGTACGCGAGACCCTGCGCATCGGCGATCTGGTGGAAACCATGCTCAGTCATCTGCTGGAAGTGCTGCGCGGTACCCAGCCGGCACTGAGCAAGGAACTGCGCCTGCTGGACGATGATGTCGATGCGCTCTACAGCGCGGTCAAACTGTACCTGGCCCAGGTGCCGCGGGAGGTGCTGAGCGAGCACGACAGCCGGCGCTGGGCGGAGATCATCGAGCTGGCGGTGAACCTGGAGCAGGCCGGCGACATCATCGAACGCATGCTCGGCAAGGTGCAGGACCAGAAGACCGCCCAGCGCCATTCCTTCTCCGACAGCGGCCTGGAGGAGTTGGCCGCGCTGCACGGCCAGCTGATGGCCAATCTGCGCCTGGGCCTGTCGGTGTTCCTCTCCGGCGACAAGGAGAGCGCGCGCCAGTTGCTGCGCGAGAAACGCCGCTTCCGCGCCCAGGAGCGCCGCCTGGCCCACGCCCATGTCGGCCGCCTGCACCAACAGGTGGTGCAGAGCATCGAAACCAGCGCCCTGCATCTGGAGCTGATCGGCGATATGAAGCGCCTCAATTCGCTGTTCTGCAGCAGCGCCTATGTGGTGCTGGAGGCCGGCGAAAGTGGCGCCCTGCATGCCGAGGAAACCGGGGTCGATTAAGAACCTGTTTACGATCTGCTGCGCGTCGGCCATCCGGCGTTAAAAACAGCCTCGGCAAGCCGCTTGCGGCTAACGCGCTTTAGCGCGGCCCGGAGGGCGAGTGAAACGAGTCATGCTCATTTACAGCCAGTAAACTGCGCTTCCTCGGCGCTTTGACCAGCCTTCGGCTGTTACTACGTAGCGCCTTGTCTGGCTCTAGCTCGCGAGATCGTAAACAGACTCTAGGGCCTGGGCGGAGGAAATGACTGCTTGCTGTTGGTCTATACCGCCAATCCTTGGTTGGGTTGAACTGACTCAGGGGCTCGCGCTTAAGTTGGAGTGCGGCGTTGTAAGCGTTTTGCCATCAACGTCCGTTACTACTGCTCAACTCCAACAACAAAAGAGCGCCTCCCCCATGAAAACCCTCACCACTCTCGCAGTTGGTCTAGGCCTGGCTTTTGCCGCCGGCCAGGCCAGCGCCTGGTCGCAGCCCACCCACAAGAATATCGTCAAGGACGCCCTGGCCTTCCTCAACTCGGCCCAGGCCACGCCCGAGATGAAGCGCGCCTATCAGTTCTATGTCGGCGCGGCCGGCAGTGAAGCCCAGGCCGGCGAGATCCTCGGCCAGGCCGCCTACGACGTCGACGACTTCCAGGACACCCGCCTGGGCGGCTGGTGGATAGGTTATGAGTACGCGCCAGTGGCCGGCGCGGCGGCTTCCCTGGTCAACTACACCTCCTACTGGCACTTTATCAATATGGCCCGCCAGGGCGACGCCCATGGCAACGACCACGGCGGCTACGACTACCGCTACCGCAAGGTCGATGGCAGCTGGAGCGGCGACGTCGACTGGTACGCCATGGTCTACCTGTACAACCGCGAGCTGAAGAAGAGCGACTTCGACAGCACCGAGGCGCATTACCGCCAGGGCAGCAGCTCCGACTGGCAGGCGCACTATGGCGACTTCCAGACCGCGGCCTTCCAGCCCATCGATAACCTGGCCAAGTACTGGTTCGACCAGTTCAAGAACGCGCCGTCGCTGCAAACCATCGGCTACTCGCTGCACACCACAGGCGACGTGGCGCAGCCGCACCACGCCTGGGTCACCTCGGGCAATGGCCATTCCGGTTGGGAAGGCTGGGTGGATGACCATTACTTCAGCGAAGGCCTCAACGACATCGGCGCGGTGGCCAACCGGGTCGCCAGCTATGACCCGCAGCGGCCGATTCGTGACCTGCTGACCCAGACCGCCCAGGTCGCCTACCAGCGCCCCGAGCCGCTGTACGACACCAGCTATGCCACCCGCCTGCGGGTGGCCAAGGAAATGATCCCGGAATCCATCGCGCTGACCGTCAGCGTGCTGACCAAGGGCGCCAACAGCTTCTACGGCCAGGGCGGCCTCTAAGTGCCTGGGCTTTTCCAGCGCAGCCTGTTGCTGCTGGGGCTGACCGGCATCTGCCTGTCGGCCCTGGCCAGCCAGGACCTGCACATCAATGGTGAACGCCTGCCCGGCAAGAGCATCGAGCTGCTGCAGCAGGCCATGAGCCGGATCAAATTCAATACCGACCCGCGTCTGCTGCGCCGCGGGTTGGCGCAGAACCACCTGCTGGCGCTTGAGGTGGAGGCCGAGCTGAACGAGAAGAATCGTCGTGAACTGCCGGTGCTACTGGAGCGCGAGGCGGCCAACCTGATCGAGCAGGTCTACGGCCGGCGGTTCGACCAGGACGTGCGGCCTTTTCTGCGTCAGCCGCAGCCGTTGAGTGCCGAGCGTTTGCGCCAGGTGCTGGCGCCGGTCGCACAAGGCGTGGTGCTCGACAGCCTGCAACTGAGCGCCAAGCAGCAGGCCGAAGCCGCCGCGCTGAACCTGATCAGCTGGCAGTTTCCCGGTGCGGCCGAGCAGCGCCTGAACCTGCTGGCGCTGTACCAGGGCGACAACGTGCAGGGCCAGGTCGAGCTGCAACAGGGCAATCTGGCCTACCTGGCCGAGCAGGTGCGCCAGCAGGCGCAGCGCGACTACCTCTGGTACCAGTTGGGTAAACAAGGCTTTAGCGCCGCCGAGCAGGCGGGGCTGCGCCAGCTGGTGCGCGACAAGCTGGTGCGCGACCAGTACCTGCACCAGATCGGCCTGCACAACGACTTCCACCACGAGACCGACAGCCTGCGCCAGCGCGCCCGCCAGGTCAGCGATGGCGACGCCCAGGCTTACTACCAGCGCAACCTCAAGCAGTACCTGAACGTCGCCCAGGTGCAGGCCGCGCATATCCGCCTGGCCGACCAGGCCACGGCCGACCGGGTGTACGAGGAATTGCATCAGGGCCTGGCGTTCGACGAAGCGGTGCGCCTGTACTCGCTGGCCGAGGATAAAAACCGCAGCCCGGCCGGCGATCTGGGCCTGATTCGGCCGCAGGACGCGCAGCTGGATTTTCTGCGCAAGACTGCCCTGCTGCAGAAGGCCGGCAGCCTGTCCCAGCCGATGCTGATCGACGGCGCCTTCGAGATAGTCCAGGTGCGTACGCGCGAGGACAAGCAACTGCCGCTTAGCGACCCCAGCGTGCGCTACGAGGTCAACCAGGCGGTGGCCAAGGAACAGTTGGGGCACGAGTTTCAGGCGCGGGTCGAGGCCTTGCTGGCCAAGGCCCAGGTGCAGGGGCTATGAAGCGCTGGCTCAGCCTGGCGCTGCTGAACGTCGGCGCGGCGGTGCTTTTGGCGGCCTGGCTGGTGCTGGAAGCCAGACCAACGACCGACGCCGTGACGCTAGCGCCTCCGCTCCAGAGTCCGGCCGCCACTGTGCAAGCTGTGGCGCAGGTGGCGCCGCTTGCGCCGGCCGCGGTCGCTCCGCCGCCGACACCTAAGGTGGCCCTAGCTGTCGCCGAGCCAGAGCCCGAACTGAATGCCCAGGAGGCGCAGATGCTGATGCAGCTGATGGCCGAGCAGGGCGACCCGCGCAGCCCGCCATTGGGCACACTCAAACCGCGGGAGCAGGCCAGCCCCGCCATGCTTGCCGATCCCAAGCAGTACAGCGCCTTCGAGGATAAGCACAGCCGCTCCCTGGTGATGGCCTATGCCGGCGGCGTGCAACAGATCCCGGCGATCCGCGAGCGTATCGAACAGGCCGCGCAGTCCGGCGAACGCAGCGCCGCGGAAATCATTGAGGCCCGCGCCGCCCTGGAGCAGTTGGAAATGCTCCAGAGCAAGCTGCAGCGCGAGGCGCCAGAGCTGTTACCCAGTGAACCGGCACTTGCCGTGCCCTGAGCGGGTGTAGGGTGGGTGGCGCCCAGCAAGGTTGAAACTTGACCTCGGGATCGGTGCGCCACGTAACCCACCGAACTAACCCCCGCGACAAATTACGCCATGCAATTGACTATCGCGGGCGCGAGTAATTGCGTCACCGCTTGGCCCTTTTGCCGCCGCGCGCGTTATGCTCTGCGCCCCCCCCAGCCAGCCACACAGCCGGTGCCGACCACCAGCGGCAATCAGGTGGCGCTGGGCTTCGAATAATCTCGCCCTGGCGGAGCCGAACCTATGATGGTCTGGAAAGCCCATTTCTTTAGCCTGCTGGCCCTGATCCAACGTCACCCGGGGCTGGTGGCGATCTTCGGCTTCGCCTCGGGGTTGGCGAGCTTCCTGCTGGTTGAGCGTCAGGCCGCGCTGGCCCAGCTGTTGGCCACCCTGATGCTGGTCAGCTGGCTGTGGCTGATTCTGGAAAACATCCTGCGCGAGCGTATCGCCCAGTGGTTCGGCTTCGAGCTGCCGCCGCCGCTGCTGCGCTACGCGACCCAGATGATCCACCAGGAAAGCCTGTTCTTCGTCCTGCCGTTCTTCTTTATCACCACCACCTGGAACAGCGGCCAGGCCCTGTTCAGCGGCCTGCTGGGCGGCGCCGCCCTGGTGTCGATCATCGACCCGCTGTACAACAAGTGGCTGGCCCCGCGGCGCTGGCTGTTTCTCGCCTATCACAGCCTGGCGCTGTTCGCGGTGCTGCTCACGGCGCTGCCGATCATCCTCAAGCTGACCACCCCGCAGAGCTACCAGCTGGCCCTGGCGGCCGCGGTGCTGCTGTCGTTTCCCTCGCTGTTCGCCATTATCAGGGTGCAGCGCTGGTGGCGCGGCGTGCTGCTGGTCGGCCTGACCCTGGCCCTGGGCGCGACCGGTTGGTTGGCGCGGGTCTGGGTGCCGCCGGCGACCCTGTGGCTGACCGAAGTGGCGGTCAGCAGCGAGTTCGACAACCAGACGCGCGCGCCGGGGCAGAGCCTCAAGCTGATCGCTGTCGCGCAGCTGCGTGCCCAGGGCCTGTTCGCCTACACCGCGATCAATGCGCCGCGCGGGCTGAACGAGCGCATCTACCATGTGTGGCGGCACAACGGCCGTGAGATAGAGCGCATTGCCCTGGATATCCAGGGCGGGCGCAAAGAGGGCTACCGCGCCTGGAGCCACAAGCAGAATTTCCCCAGCGATGCCTTGGGCCGTTGGCAGGTGCAGGTGTTGACCGAGGCCGGGCAGATGCTCGGCGTGCTGCGTTTTAAGGTCGTGGAATAGGGCGGCCCCGCCTTAGCCGAAAAACCAGTAACACACCGCAATCGACGCCAGCACCCCGACCAGATCCGCCAGCAGGGCGCAGCCGACTGCGTGGCGGGCGCGTTGCAGGCCGACCGAGCCGAAGTACACCGCCAGCACATAGAAGGTGGTTTCGGTGCTGCCCTGCATGGTCGCGGCGACCAGGGCCGGGAAGCTGTCGACGCCATGGGTCTGCATGGTCTCGATCAGCATGGCGCGCGCCGCGCTGCCGGAGAAGGGTTTGACCAGGCCGGTGGGCAGCGCCTCGACGAAGCGCGTATCCCAGCCCAAGCCCTCGACCAGCCAGCGGATGCCGTCGAGCAACACCTCCAGCGCGCCGGAAGCGCGCAATACGCCCACCGCGCACAGCATGGCGATCAGGTAGGGCAGGAGGTTCTTCGCCACCTCGAAGCCGTCCTTGGCGCCCTCGACAAAGGTCTCGTAGACCGCCACCCGCTTCAACGCGCCCATCAGCAGAAAGCACAGGATCAGGCCAAACAGGGTCAGGTTGCCGAGTAGCGAGGAGAGGGCGGACAGCGCGGTGGCCGACAGTCCGGCGAGTAGCGCCATAAAGCCGCCGAGCAGCAACGCGCCGCCGCCGAACCAGGCCAGCAGCACCGGGTCCCAGAGTTTCAGGCGCTGCATCACGGCCACCGAGAGCAGCGCACTGAGGGTGGAGACGCTGTTGGCCAGCAGGATCGGCAGGAACACCATGGCCGGGTCCGCCGCACCTTGCTGGGTGCGGTACATAAAGATCGACACCGGCAGCAGGACGAAGGACGAGGCGTTCATCACCATAAACAGCACCTGCGCGTTGCTCGCCGCGATGTTGCTCGGGTTGAGCTCCTGCAAGGCCTTCATCGCTCGCAGGCCGATGGGGGTGGCGGCGTTGTCCAGGCCCAGGCCGTTGGCCGTGAAGCTCAAGGTGACCAGGCCCAGGGCCGGATGACCGCGCGGCACCTCGGGCATCAGGCGGGCGAACAACGGGCTCAGCAGGCGCGCCAGCACATCGACCAGGCCGGCCTTTTCGGCGATGCGCAGGAAGCCGAGCCAGAGGGTCAGGGTGCCGAACAGCAGGACCATGACTTCGACCGACAGCTTGGCCATGGCGAACAGGCTCTCGACCATGGCGGCGAATACCGCCGGGTCATCGCCCAGCAACCAGCGTGACAGGCCGGCAATCGCCGCCACCACGAAAAACCCCAGCCACAAGCCGTTGAGCATATGCATCCCCCGTTTTAATGGGCGGGATAATAGCGCGGCTCGCGTACAAATGCGGTTATGCCGTTAGCGCGGCGCTTGCTTGTTGAGCACCAGCAGCAGGGCGGCAGTCTCGCTATCCGGCTCGCCGTCATAGCGCGCCTGGCGGTACTTCATCTGGAAGGCGATCAGCACATTGCGCGTGGCCTGATCCAGTTCGCCGTGCTGCGGCACTGCATAACCCAGGCGCGCCAGTTGCGCCTGGAACCAGGCCACGCTGGGCAGGCTGGCGCAGAACAAGGCTTGCTGGCGCGCCACGGCATCCGCCTCCGGCCAGGCGATCAGGCCGGCATCCGCCAGGCGTTTCCAGGGGAACAGCGGGCCCGGATCGACCTTGCGCTGCGGCGCTATATCGCTGTGGGCGAGGATGCTGCCGAGCGGCAACTGGTGGCGGCGCATGATGTCCTTGAGCAGCGCGATCAGCGCATCGATCTGCGCCGGGGCGAAGGGCTGCCAGTCGCGCCCCGCGGGGCCCTCGGAGAAACCCTGGTTGACCAGTTCGATGCCAATCGAGGTGCCGTTCAGCCAGGTGCGGCCCTGCCATTGGCTGTCGCCGGCATGCCAGGCGCGGCGATCTTCGTCGACCAGGCGGTAGATGGTCGGCGGGGCTTCGCCGATCAGGTAGTGGCTGCTCACCTCGCCCTGGCTGAGCAGCAGCAGTGAGTGCGCCAGATCGGTGGAGGTGTAGTGCAGGATGATGTACTGCACCCGGCTGTTCTGGCCGACGGCGCTGAAGCGGGTATCTATGGGTGGGGTGCTGGCGCAGCCGGCGAGCAGGGTGACGAACAGGGCAAGGCAACTCAATCTCATGGGGTGATATGCAGCACGCTTTGCAGGTTATCCAGCAGCATGTCGACGCTGAGCATGATCAACAGCATGCCCATCAGTCGTTCCACTGCGGTCAAGCCACGGGGTCCGAGAAAACGCTGCAGCCACGAGGCCTGCAGCAGGATAAAGGCGGTCGCCGCCCAGGCCAGCAACAGCGCGGCGTAGAGTTCCCACAGCGGCCCTTCATGGGTATTGCGCAGGGTCATCAACATCGCCAGGGCCGACGGCCCGGCCACCGCCGGGGTGGCCAGCGGCACCAGCATGGGTTCGCCATCCGGCACATCGCCGAGCACGCCTTGCGGGCCGGGAAAGATCATGCGCATGGCGATCACGAACAGGATGATACCGCCGGCAATCGCGGTGGCCTCGCGCGACAGACCGAGGGCGCTGAGCGCTTTGTCACCAAAGGTGAGAAACAGCAGGAGCAAGGCCAGGGCGAACAGCAATTCGCGACCGGCCACCCACAGCCGCCGTTGCGGCGCGACATTCTTCAGTGCGGCGATATAGATAGCAATATTGCCGAAGGGATCGGTGACCAGAAAGATCAGCACGGCGATGCCGAAAATGTCCATGACGAACTCCTCGATAGATCGCCACAGTCTAGCAGCGCCTTTGGGGCGCCAGATCTATAACGTTGGTCTGCTGCCTGACGCAGTGCCCGGCCGATGCTGCTAAACTACAGTTGTACAACTGTGTGATTTTGTACAGTTTTTGTCTGACATTAGAGGTCGAGTTTATGCGCGCGCTGCTGTGGTTCAAGCAGGATCTGCGCCTCGATGACCACCCGGCCCTGCAGGCCGGACTGAGCGCCGAGTGCCTGTTGCCGGTGTATGTGCTGGATCCGGCGCAGCTGCAGGCCAGCGCCTTCGGCAGCCGGCGCATGGGCGTGCATCGCGCGCGCTTTCTGCTGGAGACCCTGGCGGCGCTGGATGGCGAACTGCGTCAGCGCGGTTCCCATCTGCTGGTGGTGCAGGGCGTCGCCGAGCAGCTGATTCCCCAGCTGGTGGCCCAGTTCCAGCTGCAGCAGGTGCTGACCCTGGAGGAAATCGCCCCGGATGAACGCGCCCAGGTCGCCCGGGTGGCGCGCCGCCTCGGCGCGGTGCCGTTGCAACAGGCCCCGGCCAACAACCTGCTGCGCGTCGAAGAGCTGCCGTTCAACCTCGAGCAGTTGCCGCATGTCTTCTCCAGTTTCCGCGCCTTGGTCGAAGAGCGCCTGCAGGTGTTTCAACCCCGCCATGCCCCCGAACGCCTGCCGGCCTTGCCGGAGGGTGTCGAGGCCGTGCTGCAAGCCATCCCGAGCCTGTCGCAGCTGGGCCTGGGCGAGCCGCTCAGCGTACCCGCCAGCGCCTTTCCCTTTGCCGGCGGCGAGCCGGCGGCCCTCGGCCGGTTGCGCGATTACCTGTGGAAGACCCAGGGCGTGCGCCAGTACAAGGAAACCCGCAACGGCCTGATCGGCACCGAGTATTCCTCGAAGTTCTCCCCCTGGCTGGCCAATGGCAGCCTGTCCCCGCGGCGGGTGGTGGCCGAGTTGCGTCGCCATGAGGCGCAGTTCAAGCGCAACGATTCGACCTACTGGCTGTGGCTGGAGCTGCTCTGGCGCGACTTCTTCCGCTGGAGCCTGCTGCGCCACGGCAGCGCCCTGTTCAAGGCCGGCGGCCTGCAGGCGACCATCAGCGCCTCGCAGCAGATCGACCAGCGCTTCCAGGACTGGTGCCGGGGCTGCACCGGCATGCCGCTGGTGGATGCCAATATGCGCGAGCTGGCGGCTACCGGTTTTATCTCCAACCGCGGCCGCCAGGTGGTCGCCAGCTACCTGATCAATGATCTGCAGCAGGACTGGCGGTATGGCGCGGCCTGGTTCGAGGAGCACCTGATCGACTATGACCCGGCCAGCAACTGGGGCAATTGGGCTTACCTGGCCGGGGCCAAGCGGGCGTTCAATGTGCTGCGCCAGGCCCGTGAATATGATCCGGATGCCAGCTATGTCAGCCTCTGGCTGCCGGAGCTGCGCGATGTGCCGCAGGCCTTGCGCCACACGCCCTTCCTGCTCGGCGGCGGGCAGTTGCACAACCTGGGCTACCCGCAGTTGGAGAGCATTCCCGAGAGTTGGCGACCTTATCTGAACCATGTCGCCTGATGCGTTAACCGCGCCAGGCTGCAGGGAGACGAACCTCTACCCCTGTTCGATGCGGTTGCGCCCGCCGCTCTTGGCCCGGTACAGGGCCTGGTCGGCCCGCTCGAACACCTTGTCGCTGCCCTCGTCGTCGCTGACGAAGGCCGTAAGCCCGGCCGACAGGGTGATGGTCACGCGCTCGCCGCGAAAGTGGAACGGGCACTGTTCCACCCCTTCGAGCAGGGTCTGCAGCAGGTGGCGGCCACCCTCCAGGGGTGTGGAGGGGATCAGCAGGACGAACTCCTCACCGCCGAAACGGGCGATAAAGTCGGTCTTGCGCATGCGCTTGCTCAGTTCGCCGGCGACTATCTTCAGCACCTTGTCGCCGGCCAGATGACCGTAGCCATCGTTGATCCGCTTGAAGTGGTCGATATCCAGCACCGCCAGCAGCAACTCGCCGCCGTAGCGTTGCCAGCGCGCCATCTCCAGGGCCAGGCGTTCGCTCCAGCCGGCGCGGTTGGGCAGCCCGGTGAGCGAGTCGATCAGGGCTTTCTGCCGCTGCTCTTCCAGGTGAACGCGGAAGCTTTGCGCTTCCTGTTCCATATCGGCGACTTTCTGGGTCAGCGCCAGCAGGCGTTGCGCCACCTCTGCTTCGTGGCCGTCGCGCTGCCGCTGGTGCTCGCTGACGGTCTGCAGCAGGCCGTCGAGGCGGGTTTCCAGCGAGTGTTTGAGGCTGGCCAGGTCGACCGCTTCCTGCACGCTGGCCTGCAGGCTGCTGACCTGCTCGCGCAGCTCCAGGTTGAAGCTGCGCGCGCTTTCCACCGACTCGCTGTAGCCCTCGTGGGCTTCGCCGAGGGTGTTGAGGAAGGCGGCCAGGCGCTCATTGAGCTGTTTCAGGTAGCCGGCGAACTCGCGCTGGCCGCTGTCGGTCACCGCCAGTACCAAGACGCCCAAGTCGTCCAGCACGGCGACCAGCTCGTACCAGTTCAAGCCGCCCTGCACCCTTAGGCGCAGCGCCTCGCCCTGGGGCTGGTGGTGTTCCGGTAGTTCCAGCTCATCGAGCAGGCCCAGCAGGCTGTCGGCGATATGGGTTGCCACGCTGCTGTAGCCGGGCTCGGGGAGTTCCGGCAAGGCATAGGCCGGATCGCCATCGCCACTGTGGGCTGCTGATGCGGCTGGGGCTGCGGATAGCGCCGGCGCCGGCGGACGCTCGACTGGGGCGGCGCTGTGGTTGGCCAGAACAGGCGCAGCCGCTGTGGGCTCAGGCGCGCTCGGCGCCACAGGGGCGGTCGCGCCAAGGTCAAGTTCTGCGGCTGACGGTGGTTCCAGGTTGAGTGCTGGCGCGGACTCGGCTGCGGCGGCCGGCTCCGGCGCCGTTGTCGTTGTCCCCGGCGTGCCGCCAAACAGGCGTTGCAGCAGGCCGGGGCGCGCTTCTATCGGAGTGCCCAGGGCGGCCAGGGCCTGTTGCTGCAGGCTGCTCAGTTCGCTCAGCAAGGCGCTGAGTTCGCGCGGCTGGCTGGCGCGCTCCTCTATCCCCTTGGCGAAGTGTTTGAGGGCCTTGCGCACCTCGCGCGGTGGCTGCAGGGCGAGCAACTGCTCGGTCAGGCTGGTGACCCCGGAGATGTCCTGCGTGGCCCGGTCCTGGCGGCGCTTTTCCGAGTCCAGCACGGTTTTTTCCAGGCGCGGGATCAGGGCCGAGAGCGCGGCGTCTATATCCTCGCGGCGGAGGATGTCGCGCAGTTCCTGCATGCACTGGTCGACCGCCTTATCGCTGCCCTCAGCGGCCAGGGAGCTGCGCACCAGGCCGCGCCGCAGCAGGTCGAGGCGGGCTTCCCAGCGGCGCTCGAGCTGTTCCTGCTGTTCCAGGCTCTGCAGATATTTGCTTTTCCAGCGCTGGGCATCATCGGTCATGGTGGCGATCCAGTCATGGGCCTAATCAGCATAGGCGTTGTGTAATCGCAGAGTGAGGCCGGCAGACGAATCTGCACGGCGACCGGCAGGTGGTCGGAGATCGGCTGGGCCAGAACCTCACAGCGCTCCAGGGCGAGGTCGGCGCTGAGCAGTATATGGTCGAGGCAGCGTTGCGGCTGCCAGCTGGGAAAGGTCGCCTCGATCTGCGGCGCAAACAGGTCGAGCTCGCGCAACGGCGAGTGCTGCAGCAGGTCGTGGGCGTGGGTGTTCATATCGCCCATCAGGATCTGGTGACGGTAGCCGCCGATCAGTTCGCGGATATAGGCCAGCTGGCGGGTGCGCGCGCGCGCGCCGAGGGCCAGGTGCATCATCACCACGGCGATGGCATCGGCGCCTTCGCCGAGGCGCAGCAGTATCGCTCCGCGTCCCGGCGGGCCGGGTAGTGGATGGTCTTCCAGCAGGCTGGGGCGCAGGCGGCTGAGCACGCCATTGCTGTGCTGGGCCAGGCGGCCGAGGTTGCGATTGAGTTGCTGGTACCAATAGGGGAAGGCGCCCAGGTGGGCGAGGTGCTCGACCTGATTGACGTAGCCGGAGCGCAGGCTGCCGCCATCGACCTCCTGCAGAGCCACCAGATCGAAGTCGTGAAGCATGTCGCCAATGCGTTGCAGGTTGTGGGCGCGCCCGGCGTGCGGCAGCAGGTGCTGCCAGCTGCGGGTCAGGTAGTGGTGGTAGCGCTGGGTGCTGATGCCGACCTGAATATTGAAGCTGAGCAGGCGCAAGCTGCCATTACTGGGCCAGTCGCCGGCAGGCGCGCAATGCGGATTGACCTGTGGAGCACACAGGCCACTCGGGCGACTTGCCTGCCAGCGGCGCAGCATGGCGCGCTTATCCGCTTACTGCGCCGCGCGCTCTTTGCTGATCAGCTGATCGGCCACTTGCAGGGCCTGCTGTGGGCCGCCGGAGCTGGTGATATCGAAACGGTATTTGCCGTTGACGATCAACACCGGTACGCCGCTGATCTGGTAGGCCACGGCCAGTTTCTTGGCCTTCTCCACCAGGCCCTTCACGGCGAAGGAGTTGTAAGTGCTGAGGAACTTCTCCTTGTCGACGCCCTGGCCAGCGAGGAACTCGGCCATCTCTTCCGGGGTCGCCAGTTTCTTGCCCTGCTCATGAATGGCATCGAACACGGCGGTATGCACCTTGGGCTCGACCTTCATGGCATCGAGGGTGATAAACATCTGACCGTGCAGGTTCCACAGGCCACCGAACATGGCGGGGATACGCACGAAGTTGACGTCTTCCGGCAGCTGCTCGACCCAGGGGTTGAGGGTCGACTCGAACTTGTAGCAGTGCGGGCAGCCATACCAGAACAGCTCGACCACCTCGATTTTCCCCGGCTTGGCGACCTGCACGGGCTTGTTCAGCTCGACATATTGCTTGCCGGCTTCGATGGGTTCTGCCTGAGCCGCCATGCCGAACAGGCTGGCAGTCACGAGGGTGGCACTGAGAATCAGGTTACGCATGCGTTACTCCTTGGCTATAAAGGGTGCGAGTGACGAACCAGGGTTCGACCGGCGAGGCAGGAACGGGTTCCCATCATTGTAGCGATGCACAGAACGAAAATGGGTGGCCTAAGCCACCCATTTTCTACCACAAGCTTTGCCCTGCTCGCGCGATCAGTGCAGGCCTTGCACGAAGCTGGACAGCGCCGCGATGTCCTTGTTGCTCAGCTTGGCCGCGATGGAACGCATGACCAGGCTGTCACCATCGTTGGTGCGGTTGCCTTCGCGGAAGTCGGTCAGCTGCTTGGCCACATAAGTGGCGTGCTGGCCGCCGATTTGCGGGAAGCCGGCGGCATCCAGGCCAGCGCCGTTCGGCGAGTGGCAGCCGGTGCAGGCGGGCATGCCTTCAGCCAGCTTGCCGCCGCGGAACAGCGCACCGCCGCGCTCGACCAGCTTGGGATCGGCGGCGCCGACGCTCATCTGCTGGCTGGAGAAATAGGCGGCGATGTCCGCCAGATCCTGCTCGCTGAGGTTGTTCAGCAGGCCGGTCATCTCCACCACGGTGCGGTTGCCGGATTTGATGTCGTTCAGCTGCTTGAGCAAGTAACGCTCGCCTTGCCCAGCCAGTTTCGGGAAGTTCGGCGCGGCACTGTTGCCATCGGCACCATGGCAAGCACCACAGACTACAACCTTACCCTTACCGGCTTCAGCGTCGCCTGCGGCGTGTGCCAGGCCAGTGATGCCCAGGGTCAACAGCAGACTCACGAGTACTTTGTTCATCAGCTAATCCAATTTACGGCTAAGAGAAAGAGGTTAGAAACCGGGTTTACTCGCTCATCAACTCGATGACGGCTTGGTAATCCTCGGCCGAGCAATCCATGCACAAGCCGCGTGCTGGCATGGCCCCCAGGCCATTGGTGACACTCTGTACCAGGGCAGCGCTGCCCTTGGCCAGGCGTGGCTCCCAGGCAGCCTTGTCGCCCCGTTTCGGCGCGGTAGGCAGCTGGCCGTTATGGCAGGCGCCACAGGCCCGGGTGAATACGGCTTCCGGGTCTTGTGCCGCCTGGGCAGTGCCAGACAACAGCAGTACAGCGGCAACAATCAGCAATTTTTTCATCAGATCAACCTCATCGGGGAGGGGAACGTACTGCTTGTCAGGGGCAGATGATCTCGATCGTTCCCGTGAACACTTGTCCAACGTATGGGAGAAAGCGCACACAAAATCTGCGCCATTATATACTGGCGTTATTGAAACTGAAACGACGCAGGTTGCCAGGCTATATGCAGCAAGGCAGCCTGCGCGCAAATGTCGCAAGGGCATCGCGCCTGCAACGTCACTTTACGCACGCCCTCACGGATACCCAGATGCAAGCCAAGAACCCCATTATCGGTCTGTGCCAACAGGCCAGCTTCCTGATCAGCGCCGCCAAGGTCGACCAGTGCCCGGACGATTTCGGCCATGAAGTGGCCTTTGCCGGGCGTTCCAACGCCGGCAAGTCCAGCGCCTTGAATACCCTGACCCACGCCAGCCTGGCGCGTACCTCGAAGACTCCGGGGCGCACCCAGCTGCTCAACTTCTTCCGCCTGGACGATGAGCGACGCCTGGTCGACCTGCCCGGCTACGGTTATGCCAAGGTGCCGATTCCGCTCAAGCTGCACTGGCAGAAGCACCTGGAAGCCTACCTGGGCAGCCGCGAGAGCCTGCGCGGGCTGATGCTGATGATGGATATCCGGCATCCGCTGACCGAATTCGACATCCTCATGCTGGACTGGTCCACCGCCAGCGAGATGCCCATGCATATCCTCCTGACCAAGGCCGACAAGCTGGCCTTCGGCGCGGCCAAGAACGCCCTGCTCAAGGTGCGGCAGGATATCCACCAGCGCTGGGGCGACCGGGTCAGCATCCAGTTGTTCTCTGCACCCAAGCGCCTGGGCATCGAAGACGCCCAGGCGGTGCTGGCCGAGTGGTTGCAGTTGGGTGAGTTCGAGCCGAGCGAGTCGGAAACCGAAGCCTGAGCCGGCAGCGGTACACTTTATTGCGGGCAAAAAATTGCCGGGAGCAATTTTTAACGTCGCGCAGCGATGGCCCGCAGGGTGGTAGCCAAGGATGGCAGGCATAAAAAATTCCCGGGAGGAATTTTTGACGTCGCGCAGCGACGGCCCAAAGGGTGGTCGCCAGGGATGGCGGGACACAAAAAAAACCTCGAGTTTTTGGGGAGGAACTCGAGGTTTGAACGTCTGAACCGCTAGGGCGGGGTTCAGAAACTGCCAACACTTAACACAGGAGCAACGAAGGGCTTTATCAGCCATTCATAGTCTCTGACTGCCAGGGCGCGGGCAAAGTTCAGTCTTTTCTTTGGATCTATTGGTTATAAAAGCCTGCTTATCGATGCATATGCAGCGCCGGGCTGCGCTATGGCGCACAGCCCGGCGCAAGCTTGCCGCGCAATCAGTGGGCTTCATCCCAGTTATTGCCGACACCCACTTCCACCAATAGCGGTACGTCCAGCGCGGCGGCGTTGCCCATCAGCGCCTTGATCCGTTCGCGCACCTGTTCGAGCAGGTCCTCGCGCACTTCCAGCACCAGCTCGTCGTGTACCTGCAGTATCACCTTGGCATCCAGACCGGATTCGCTCAGCCAGTTGTCCACCGCCACCATGGCGCGCTTGATGATGTCCGCCGCACTGCCCTGCATCGGCGCGTTGATCGCGGTGCGTTCGGCACCTTTGCGCAGGGCCGGATTCTTGGCATGGATGTCCGGCAGGTACAGGCGGCGACCGAACAGGGTCTCGACATAGCCCTGTTCGGCGGCCTGCGCGCGGGTGCGCTCCATATAGGCCAGCACACCGGGATAACGGGCGAAGTACAGGTCGATATAGGCCTGCGCCTGTTTACGGTCACAGCCGATCTGCTTGGCCAGGCCGAAGGCGCTCATGCCGTAGATCAGGCCGAAGTTGATCGCCTTGGCGCTGCGCCTTTGATCGCTGCTGACTTCGTCCAGCGGCACGCCAAATACCTCGGCAGCGGTGGCCTTGTGCACGTCGCGGCCATGGCGGAAAGCGTCCAGCAGGCTCGCATCTTTGGCCAGGTGGGCCATGATGCGCAGCTCGATCTGCGAATAGTCCGCCGCCAGCAATTTGTAGCCATTCGGCGCGACGAAGGCCTGGCGAATGCGCCGGCCCTCGGCGGTGCGGATCGGGATGTTCTGCAGGTTCGGGTCGGTGGAGGACAGCCGCCCGGTGGCCGCCACTGCCTGGTGGTAGCTGGTGTGGATGCGTCCGGTGCGCGGATTGATCTGCTCCGGCAGGCGGTCGGTGTAGGTGCTCTTCAGTTTGCTCAGGGTGCGGTACTGCATCAGCACCTTGGGCAGCTCGAAGTCCTGCTCGGCCAGTTCGGCCAATACCGCTTCGGCGGTGGAAGCCTGACCCTTGGCGGTCTTGCTGATAATCGGCAGGCCGAGTTTTTCGTAGAGGATCACCCCGAGCTGCTTGGGCGAGGCCAGGTTGAATTCCTCGCCGGCGATCTCGAAGGCCTGGCGCTCCAGGGCCACCAGCTTCTCGCCCAGCTCGTTGCTCTGCAGGCCGAGCAGTTTGGCATCCACCAAAGCGCCCTGGCGCTCGATACGCGCCAGCACCGGCACCAGCGGCATCTCGATTTCACGCAGCACCTTGGCCAGGCTCGGTTCGGCTTCGAGCTTGGCCCACAGGCATTGGTGCAGGCGCAGGGTGATATCGGCGTCTTCCGCGGCATAGGGCGCGGCCTGGGCCAGATCGATCTGGTCGAAGGTCAACTGCTTGGCGCCTTTGCCGGCGATGTCCTCGAAGCGGATGGTGCTGTGGTCCAGGTACTTCAGCGCCAGGCTGTCCATATCGTGGCGGGTCGCGGTGGCGTCCAGCACATAGGATTCCAGCATGGTGTCGAACGCCACGCCCTGCACGCGGATCGGCGTCGAGGCATTGGCGAGGATATTGATGTCGTACTTGGCGTGCTGGCCGACCTTAGCCTTATGCGGGTCTTCCAGTATCGGCTTTAGCGCTTGCAGCACCGCATCCCGATCCAGCTGGGTCGGCACCCCCATATAGGAGTGGGCGACCGGGATATAGGCCGCTTCACCGGCCTTGACCGCGAACGACAGGCCGACCAACTGCGCCTGCTGGGCGTCCAGGCCGGTGGTCTCGGTGTCGAAGGCGATCAGCTCGGCGTTGTTCAGCTTGTCCAGCCAGACGTCGAACTGCGCCTGCTCGAGGATGCACTGATAGTCGCCCAGGGCGGGCGTTGCCGGTGCAACTGCTGCAGCCTCACTCAGGGCTTCTGCGGTGATCTCTACGCTAGCAGGGGCCGCACTGGCACTGGGAACCAGGGCGAACAGGTCTGCGGCGGCGGTTTCCTTGACTGCGGGCTTGGCCGCCGGCGCCGGGCTATTACGCAGCAGTTCATCGCGCCAGCTCTTGAATTCCAGCTCGGCGTACAGCTCGACCAATGCCGGCACATCCATCGCGCCCGGGTGCAGCGAGTCGATGGCGATATTCAGCGGCACGTCCAGCTTGATGGTGGCCAGCTCGTAGGACAGGTAGGCCATCTCGCGGTGCTCGGCGAGCTTGGCCGGCAGGGTCTTGGCCCCGCGGATCGGCAGCTCGGGCACCTTGTCGAGGTTGGCGTAGAGCACATCCAGGCCGCCACCGACGCCGACCAGCAGACCCAGGGCGGTCTTTTCGCCGACCCCGGGGACGCCGGGAATGTTGTCGACCTTATCGCCCATCAGCGCCAGGTAGTCGATGATCAGCTCAGGACCGACGCCGAATTTCGCTTTCACGCCATCGATGTCGTAGACGCTACCGGTCATGGTGTTGACCAGGGTAACGTGCGGGCACACCAGCTGGGCCATGTCCTTGTCGCCGGTGGAAATCACCACGTCGCGGCCCTCGGCCGCGCATTGGCGGGCCAGGGTACCGATCACGTCATCGGCTTCCACGCCTTCGACGCACAGCAGCGGATAGCCCAGGGCCTTGACGCTGGCATGCAGGGGTTCGACCTGCACGCGCAGCTCATCCGGCATGGACGGGCGATTGGCCTTGTACTCGGCGTAGAGCTCATCGCGGAAGGTGCCGCCCTTGGCGTCGAACACCACGGCGAAGGGGCTCTGCGGGTACTGCTTGCGCAGGCTCTTGAGCATATTCAGCACGCCCTTCACCGCTCCGGTGGGCAAGCCCTTGGAGGTGGTCAGCGGCGGCAGGGCATGGAAGGCGCGATACAGGTACGAGGAACCGTCGACCAGAACGAGGGGGGCTTGGCTCATGAAGGATCAACCTTTTCGGCGGGGCGGCGCTAGAATGAACGCACCGTTGACGATAAAAGGACAAGGTTACCATGCGTACACTCAATAGCCTGTTGCTGGCCGCTTTGTTGGCCTGCACCGCGCTCGCGGTACAGGCCGAGGACCCGGTGTCCGGCGATCCGGACGTAACCATTCGCCAGGAAGGCGACAAGACCATCCAGGAATACCGGGTGAATGGCTTCCTCTATGCGATCAAGGTCATCCCCAAAGGCGGCAAACCCTACTTCCTGGTACGCGCCGATGGCACCGAGGGCAACTTCGTGCGTTCGGACAACCCGGATATGTTGATCCCCGCCTGGGAAATTTTCAGTTGGTAAGAAGGCTGTTCTGATATGTCGGTGTTTACCCCCCTGGAGCGGCACGAGCTCGAGGACTTTCTCGCCCCCTATGGCCTGGGTCGCCTGCGCGACTTCCAGGGCATAGCCGCGGGCAGCGAGAACAGCAACTTCTTCGTCAGCCTGGAGCAGGGCGAGTTCGTCCTGACCCTGATCGAGCGCGGCCCGAGCGCCGACCTGCCGTTCTTTATCGAGCTGCTCGACGTGCTCCATGAAGCCGGCCTGCCGGTGCCCTATGCCCTGCGTACCGCCAGCGGCGAAGCGCTGCGCAGCCTGGCGGAAAAGCCGGCGTTGTTGCAGCCGCGCCTGGCCGGCAAGCATGTACATGAGGCCAATGCACACCATTGCCAGGAAGTCGGCGCGCTGCTGGCGCATATTCACCTGGCCACCCGCGAACGGGTGCTGGAGCGCCAGAGCGACCGTGGCCTGGACTGGATGCTGGCCGAAGGCCCGAGCCTGGCGCTGAAGCTACCGGATAGCCAACTACCGTTGCTGCGCGCTGCCCTGGCCGAGATCCACCTGCTCAAGCCACGCATCCTGGCCTTGCCGCGGGCCAACCTGCATGCCGACCTGTTCCGCGACAACGTGCTGTTCGATGGCAACCATCTGGCCGGGGTGATCGACTTCTACAACGCCTGCTCGGGACCGATGCTCTACGACCTGGCGATTGCCCTGAATGACTGGTGCTCGCATGAGGACGGCAGCCTGGACGGCAAGCGCGCCCATGCCCTGCTCGGCGCCTACGCGGCCCTGCGCCCCTTCAGCGCGGCCGAGGCCGAGCTGTGGCCGGCCATGCTGCGCATTGCCTGCGTGCGCTTCTGGCTGTCGCGTTTGATCGCGGAGCAATCCTTCTCCGGGCAGCAGGTGCTGATCCACGACCCGGGTGAATTCCAGCGCCGCTTGGCCCAGCGCCAGCACGTCGAACTGGCGCTGCCTTTCGCCTTCTAAGGGGTGGCAATGCGTAGGTTGGGCTGAGCGCAGCGAAGCCCAACAATCCCAGGAGTCCACTATCGTTTACAACGCCCCTGGAAACCCATCACTAGGCTGCCATTTTCAAGTGGTGACAATTTGTCACCACTTGACTGCCTTATTCAGTCGCTACTGGCCGACCAAGGAATCACTCCCGAGAAATAACTCGCTACTTAGCTAAAGCAGGTTCCCCTGCAAAGCAGCGCTATTGGCTGGTCGAACCTTGGCAAACTTGAGCAGATCCGCCAACCCAGCGCCCTTGCTCCGCCAATCATGGAACAACGTCTCGCCGAGCAGAACATAGTGCCAAGGCAGCTCATGTCGATGTTCGACAGGTAGGCCATTGATCCGCTCGCACCAGGTCTGCGCCGCTTTCAGCTTGCGCTGCACATCTGGCTGATTCACATCCTTCTGTGCCTTAGTCTCCACCAAGTAGATGGCCTCGCCAGTGCGCACCAGGAAATCCGGGCAATAGAATGCCGGCAGCCCGTCTTGGCGCACATAACGCAGGCGGGCGAAGGTGTGGCGGTTTTCGCTGATCTTGCAGAAGGCCATAACACTGGCATCGGCACTCGCCCACTGGATAAAACTCTGCTCCAGCCCACCATGGCGCGCCGCCCAGCCCTGCCGTTCATAGATGCACTTGTTGACCGCCTGCGAGTGCTTCTCCTGCATCATCAGCTTCGCCACTTCGGACAGATAGCGGTGCTTCACTTCCAGCTCGCCGTGCGGCTCGATCTGCTCGGACTCGATCAGCGCCAGAGCGAATACACGGGTGATGTGATCCAACACCGGCTGCAACAACAGCAAGCGCCAGGCTTCATCCAGCAAGGGCTCGAAGGGTTCGCCAAACAGTTGTTGCTCGATATAACTTTCGATCCAGCCCGCAAGCTCGGCGGTATTCACCTGCAGATAAGGCTTGGCCACATGCGCGGCGATCTTGTTGCCTTTGGGGAGTGGCTGGCTAAGCGCCTGACTGATACGCCGGGTCAGGCGCCCGAGCAGGTCGTTGTAGCCCGCCACGTTCATGACGGCGCCATCGACGCGGTAATCGCCGAACAGTGTCTGACTCTGCAAATCCTGCGAGGTAAATACATCGCCCTTGCCGAGCATTTCCTTGAGCTGTGCCTGACTGAGCTGGGTAAACGGCTGCAGCTCGCCAATAGCTGGCGCCTGGTGTTCCAGCCACTCCTCGGTGTCACGCAGGATAAAGGGAATGGCGAAATCGTACTGGCCGTGATCCTCACGCAGCCCGACCGCCTGCATGTCGCCGGTGCCACTGGTATTGTCTGTGCCATCACCCGTGGTGCCGGCCAGGCCCTCCAGCATCAACTCGTTGTAGAACTGTTGAAAGGCCGGATGCTCGATGATGGTCAGTACGTCAATCAGGCTCTGCGGCTCCTGCCCGGCCTTGAGCAAGGCACGGTTCTCTGCCTTGATATCGGCGTACTCCGGGTCACGCCACATCAGGCGCAGGCCGCGGCCGATGGTCTGCTCCAGGAGGATCTGCGCCTGGCTCGAACGTAACGGTACGATCACGCAGATGTTGTTGACGTCGAAACCCTCGCGCAACATCAGCACGCTGACGATCACCCGCGGCGTGGCATGCGCATCAACGTTGAACAAGCGCTCACGCACTGGCGCCCAGTCCTTCTCACCCAGTTCGGCCTTCTTGCCCGAATCGATGGCCATCACCTCGTCTTCGCCCAACCCTTCGTCCAGCAGAAACTGCACCACCCGGGGCGACACCGTGGTGTCCTCGCACACCACCAGCATCTTCGGATGGCGATTCGGGTCGATGCCGGCGAAATCGGCCTCCAACTTACGCAGCTTCTGCAGGCCGGCCCGCAACATCACCCGCTGGCCTTCGCCTAAAACAGGATTGCCATCGGCATCACGCTCGGCCTTGAATTCCAGCGGCAGCGCACCGATTTCCTTGCGCCGGTCGAGTACCAACGACTTCACCAGCCCGGCGCCCATCGCCGTCTTCAGGTCGAAATCGGTGATGATGTGGGGGAAATACAGCTTCTTCTTGTTCTTGCCACTGCCCACGTCGTTGTACGGCGTGGCCGAGAAGTCCAGCTGCACGAAACGCTGCCCCTTGCTTTCGGCAATCAGGCTCAGGCTCTTCTGCCACTCCACTTCCGTGACTTCACCTTCGCGCTTGAACGCGTGGATATGGTGCGCCTCGTCGTTGAACACCATCAGCTCAGGCAGGCCAACCAGATAATCCAGCACATCGCCACGCGCGTAGCGGCGATCCAGCACGTCCAGGCTATTACCGGTCGCGCGCCCTGGCGTCAGCGGCAGCAAGCCCGCGATCAGCTGTTGCGGATCGGCCAGGCTGCCCGGCGCGCTCATCTCATAGTCGTCATCGTCTGGCGCCACGTCGCTGAGCAGGTGCCAGTTACTGATGGCAATCAGCCCGTTACCGGTGGCTTTCAAGCCGATCTCGGCCTTGGTGCAGGTGTTGCCACGGACGAAGCCGAACACGCGCTCGCGCTGTGCCTCGGGGATAAACAGCTCGGCATAGCGCGCCACGTCGGAGCTGGCGAAATCACGCTGACCGTTGGCTTCCTTGCCGAGGAAGGCATCCAGCAAGCGCTCGTAAACGATCAGGCCGGGAGCCACGACGAGGAAGTTACGGGTGAAGCGCGCATCGTCCACACCCGCTTCCTGCGCCGTTGTCTTGTTCAGCAGCTGCCATACCAGCAGCGCCTGCAGCACCCAGGTCTTGCCGGTGCCGGTGGCCATCTTCAGGCAGTATTTGGGGTGCGCATGCTTGGCCTGGCTGACCTCGCTCAGGCGATGGCCGACCAGCAAAGCATCCGGTGCGACCTGCTGGTAAAGATCCTTCAGCGTGGTGCAACCCAGTACCTCATGGGCAACGATGCAGTTGAGAATCGCCTGACGCTGGCCTGGGTGGAAGTTCAAACCGCTGCGAGTGGCGGTCATTTCCGCGCCGAACCACCATTTGAGCAGTTCGGCCGTAACCGGCGTGACCAGCTCGAAGATATCCGCCACGCCATCTTCCAGACCGAGGCACAGGGCATTGGTACGCAGCGTCAGGGCATCGCTCAGTTGCAACTGTTCGCGGTTCGGCTTGTTCGGCTCGTTCATTGCGCGCCCTCCACGCCGACGTTGACTGCCACTTCGGCCTCGAAGCCGAACACATCCACCGCCCGTACACAGACCCGTCGAGGGCCGGTCTTGGCCGGCACCTGCAACACGGCCTCGGTCACCACCCGAAGCGGGTCGCCATCGTTGTCCACATTGCCCCGATAGTCCTGCCAGACCGAGCGAAACACCTCGCCGTCGTAATCCGGATCGACTGCCCAGTACTCGATCATCGCCAGTGGCTCGACGTTCATCACCTGCTGCAACTTGGCGCGGTTGTCGTCGTCCAGATTGATCGCTTCCGGCGAGAGCAATACATAGTTGGCCAGGCTGACCTTGAGATTTTCCTGTTGCCCGTCAGCGCTACGCTGGCGTTGCACCGGCTTGATCTTCAGGTACTGCAAGCTGGCGAAACGCACGCTGCCACGGAGTTTTTCCAGACTGCCTTTCTTCTTCAAACGGTCGAGCAAGTCCGGTGGGATCACCAGTACTTCCAGACCCGGATCATTCAGCGCATCGATGCTTTCGCCGATGTTCGGCTCGAAATTCCAGCCCAGCACCACCACCTTGTCCCAGCCCCCGAGCAGGCTGTCGCGCTGAGCCAGAGCCTTCTTCAGGGTCGCCGCACCAGTCAACTTGTTCGGCGAATCGGCATATACCAGGGTGCGCATGCCGCCTCCGGCGATACTGCCGAGGTTGCGCAGCGGGTTGTCTTCTTCCGCCAAAGGCAGCGCGCCATATAGCGACAATACGATCTGCGACAGATCGCCGATGCGGAAGTTGCGACCCAGGGTGCTCTTCGCCGCCTCGACCTGATAATCGCCGATAGCCTGATACAGGAAAGGCTGGGCGTTCTGGTCGATCAGGCGCTTGCGCATAATCATGCAAGCTGGCTTGCCCAGATCGCTGGTAATCCAGCGCCGGCCCAGCCGCTCGGCTACGGCGGCGGTGGTGCCGGAGCCGCCAAAGAAGTCGGCGACCAGGCCACCTTCTGGACAAGAGGCTTTTAAAATTCGCTCGAGCAGATCTTCCGGCTTTTGTGTTGCATAGCCAGTTCGCTCTTTTGCCATCGGATTTGCCGAATTCACATCCTCCCACACGTTGTCTTCATCGGCGTCGATGTCTAGAAATTCAAGCCCCCACAGATCCTCGATCTGCTTACCTTTCGATTCGTGTAAGTATTGTTTGTAGGACGGATAGGCATTGTCGCGGATGGGATCAATCCACCTATCTTCCGCTTTCAATCGTATTTCTGTTTCTTTGGAATACGTTTTCAGAAGAGTCTTTCGGTAGTAGCCAACACCGTCAAAATGCTTAAACCTTGCTTTGTACTCATCTGAATACTCTAGGTACTGATTCCTGTACTCATACTGAGGGCCTTTGGAGTACCAAAAAATAGTGTCGTGGTTGACCGGGTACTTATTAGCACGTGCCTTGCTACTTCCTGCGAATGGCGTTCTCTTCCAGATAATTTCGTTCAGAAAGTTTGTCTTTCCAAACACATCATCTAGCACCAGCTTGACGTAGTGACCCACATGCCAATCCAGATGCACATAGATCGAGCCGGTGTCGCTCAATAGCTCGCGCATCAGAATCAGCCGTGGCGTGATCATTTCCAGGTAGGAGGCGGTGCCATCGCTCCAGGTATCGGAGTAGGCGAACTGCTCGATCACCGTCGGCCGCTGCTCCAGCTCCACACCGGGCAGAGTGACTTTGGTGCGGTAGTCGGCCTTGGAGTCGAACGGCGGGTCGATATAGATCAGGTCGAGCTTGCCGCGCAGGCTGGGCAGGTCGGTCTCGGGGTCGCCAGCCAGCAAGGCGGCCATGGACAACAGGTTGTCGCCGTAGAGCAAACGGTTGCGCCACGCGGCACCGGCATCGCCCAGCGCCGGCTGCACCTCACCGAACAAGCCACCCTGCACCGCCGCCAGCGACTGCTGGCGCAGGTTGGCACTTATCCAATCGCTAGCCTTGCTGTCCTTCGACGGCAATACCCATTCGCGCGTCTGCAGCCCCACGCGGTGCCGGCCCTCCAGGCTTTCCAGGATTTTTTCCGCCACCTGCCGCCCACGGGCAACGATTTCGGGGAGTTGTTCAAGCAGCGACTTAGCCATGGAAATCCAGTTCAATTCGTATTGAACTATTAATTCAATAGAAAACCGAACAAGTGTTCAACTAATTGATTGAACTGCGCTTCAAATTCGCCGACATGAATGAGAAAGCCCAGTTCGCCGAACGCCTGAAAACCGCCATGCTCGCCGCCGGTTACGAGCCTCGTCCGTCGGTTCTTGAGCGGGAGTTCAACCTTCACTACTGGGGTAACCCGATCACTTTCCAGGCGGTAAGACGTTGGCTGCGCGGCGAGTCGCTTCCTGAGCAAGACAAACTGCAAGTACTGGCCGAGTGGCTGCGGGTCGATCCGCAAGCCCTGCGTTTCGGCGATGGTGCCGTGCAACGCATCCAGGAAACTCGCAGTCGCTGGGATCAGGCCTTAATGGGTGAAGAGCGCGAAGTGATACAGGCCTACCTCGACCTGCCGACAGAGCAGCGCAAGATCATTCGCGAAGTGATCCTGGCATTCAAAAAAGCGCTAGGAACCGTCAAGTAGACTGTCCACTCAGTGAGCGTTTATTCACCCTCAAGCCGCTTTTCAGGTTGCCGGCAGTGAATGACGCAAACGCGCTGAAGCCCAACGAGATACAAGCAGACAGCAGTTGTGACCACACTATCGCCGTTGGGCTTCGGTGCTGCGCCCCTCAACCCAGCCTACGACGCGGGCAGGCTGCTCAGGAATTCCACCAGGCCGTTGGCCAGGGTTACCGGCAGGCCGGCGCTCAGGGTTTCGGCCAGGCGTGGGCGTAGTTCGTAGGGTGGATGACGCTTTACCTATTTGAGAGGGGCGAGTCCAAGACCTGACCCTATGTGTTTCTATGTCTGTTGCTATGTGTGCTTTGGTGATGCCAGGAGGCAAAAGATGAAAAAGGTCTATGCAGTGGCGGCCCTGTTGGTCGTCATAGGGGGCGGCTGCTATTTCTGGGTGCGCGATGAGGCGCCTAGCGCCGACGTGCAAAGCTGGTTGCAGCAACTCGCAGCGACGCCGGACGAGAGCGCGGCCTATCTCTACCTGGCCGGTCTGGATGCGACGCTGGAGCAGCAGCCGGCGATCCTTGGCGCGGAGCGGCTGAAAGCCTATCAAGCCTGGTATGTCCAGCATGGTGCCGGTGATACGAGCTTTGTGCCTGGCAAGCAGGCGCAACTCAAGCTGCCCGAGGGCGCGGACTTCTGCGCGATCGAGGCGCCCGACTGCCTGACCGCGCTGCTCGCTCGGGAGCCGGCGCCCTTGCCCGGTGAACAGGCCGCGCTGCTGGAGCGTTACCGGCATTATCTGACCCTCGGCGACTATCACACCCTGACCAGCCCGAGCATCGCCGAACCCCTGGCGCCGATGCAGTATTTCAGTCGTGCCAATCAATTGCTGACCCTGCAGGCCCTGCAACTGGCCAAGGCCGGCGACGGCGCGGCGGCGCTGGCGTTGCTGCAGGACGATGTGACGCAGTTGCGCCGGCAGCTGGCGATGGCCGATCAACTGGTGCAGAAGATGATCCTGGTGGCGATGCTCAACCGCGACCTGGAATGGCTGGCGCAGCTGTACCGGCGCGGGTTGGTTCCTGCTCCGGCCCCGCTGGCGCCGCTGAGCGAGGCGGAGCGCTCGCTGCACGCGGCCCTCTTGCGCGAGTTCGGCAGCGGCGCCGCGCTGTTCGCCGAGCTGGGGTACAAGGAACTGGGCGACTTTATCGGCAACGAAACGCTCGGCCGGCTGGCGTTGCTCTTCGTTTACAAGCCACAGATGACGGTCAACGCCGTGCTGCCGCCTTTCCAGCAGCTTTCCGCCCGTTCGCAGCTCGATCCTGAGGACTTTCAGCAGGCCGTGCAGGCTGCCGCCCCGTTGCAGGCATCGCCGCTGAGCCTGCGCAATTACGTCGGATCGGTGCTGCTGGCTATCGCCGTGCCGGACCTTAACCGCTACATAGGTCGGCTGCAGGACCTGGACGCCAAACTCAAACTGGTCAATCTCAGCAGCCAGCTGCCGCCCGGTGTGCCGACGCCCGAACAGTTGGCGGCTTTGCCGGAGTCGGGCAACCCTTACCGTCCGCAGGAGCCGCCGTACTGGGAGGCTGAGCAGGGTCGTCTGTGTTTCAGCGGTCCCTTGGAGGATAGGCACAGCGGCCGCTGCGTGACCCTGGGGGTGCCCTAAGGAATATGAGTGGTGCGGTTCACTGCAAGCACATACATCGCAGATAAACGTATCCCCCAGGATGGGTGGATTTCCCTGCGTTTGGCGGGCCGTGAAGTCGACATCCGGGTCTCCATCCTGCCGTCATCATTTTGCTACAGCGCCTCCAAACAACCTGCCAATTCACTGGCCAGATTTTCCAGCAAGGCTTCATAGCCGCCCGCATCCACCGGCAAGGCGCCGCCCATGGCGTCCAGCTCGGCCAGGGTTACCGGCAGGCCGGCTGTCAGGGTCTCGGCCAGGCGTGGGCGTAGCGGCGGCTCGCTGAATACGCAGGTCGGGCCTGCCTGTTGCAGGCGCTGGCGCATGGCGGCGACATGCTGGGCGCCGGGTTGTACCTCACCCAGCACACTGAACACCCCGGCATGCTCGAGGCCATAGGCGGCTTCGAAGTAGTCATAGGCTTCGTGGAAGACGAAATAGGGCTTGCCGGCCAGGGCACTCAGGCGAGCTTGCAGGCGCCGATCCAGCGCGCTCAGGCGTGCGTCGAAGGCCTGGACATTGGCCTGATAGCGCGCCGCGTTGGCGGGGTCGGCAGCCGCCAGATCGGCGGCCATCTTCGCGGCTATGACTCGGGCATTGGCCGGCAGCAACCACAGGTGCGCATCCAGGCTGCCGGGGCGATGGTCGTGGTCATGCTGGTCGGCGGCGGAAGACTGGTGCTCGTCATGCTCATCATGCTCGGCCTGTTCAGCATGGCTATCGCCAAAATGGCGCAGGCTCATATTCGGCAGCTGTTGCACCGCCACGCTGGGCCGGTCGCGACCGGCCAGCACCCGCGGCAGGAAATTTTCCAGCTCGGGGCCGATCCAGTACAGCAAATCGGCCTCGCGCACGCGGCGCACATCGGAAGGCCGCAGCGCGTAATGATGCGGCGAGGCGCCCGGCGGCAGCAGCACCTCGGGCTGGCCGAGGCCGTCCTGTACGGCGGCGGCGATCAGCTGCAGTGGTTTGATGCTGGTCAGCACGCGCAGCTGAGCGTGAGATTGGGCCTGGGCCGCGGTTGTCAGGGACAGGGTGAGAAGCAATAGGGCGATAACAGAAAAAAGACGCGACACGGGCAGCACTCGAACGGGAAGGAACAGGTAATATAATAACGTCTCTCACCGCCCAAGTCGTCGCCCATGACTCAGCCGCCCCTGGCTTCACGCCCCCATGATCACTCCCACTGCGTCAACCACGCCCTGGCCGAGGCCGAAAGCATCTGCACGCGCCAGGGTCTGCGCCTGACCGCACTGCGCAAGCGCGTGCTGGAGCTGGTCTGGCAGAGCCACAAGCCGTTGGGCGCCTACGACATTCTCGGCGTGTTGAGCGAGCAGGACGGCCGTCGTGCCGCGCCGCCGACCGTCTACCGGGCGTTGGATTTCCTCCTGGAAAACGGCCTGGTGCATCGGATTTCCTCGCTCAACGCCTTCGTCGGCTGCAGCCACCCGGAGCATGCCCATCAGGGCCAGTTCCTGATCTGCCGCAGTTGCCACGCCGCCATCGAGCTGGAACAGCAGAGCATCAGCGAGGCGATCGTGGCCTGCGCCGCCGGGGTCGGCTTCGTGGTGGAAAGCCAGACGGTGGAAGTGGTCGGCCTGTGCGCCGGTTGTCGGGAGGTCGCATGAGCGACGCCTTGATTCGCCTCGACGGGGTGGGCGTGACCTTCGCCGGGCAGAGCGTGCTGCAGGATGTGCAGCTCAGCGTGCAGCCGGGGGAAATCGTCACCCTGATCGGCCCCAATGGCGCCGGCAAGACCACCCTGGTGCGCGCCGTGCTCGGCCTGCTCAAGCCGGACAGCGGCAGCGTCTGGCGCAAGCCCAAGCTGCGCATCGGCTATATGCCGCAGAAACTCCATGTGGACGCCACCCTGCCGCTCTCGGTGCTGCGCTTTCTGCGCCTGGTGCCCGGGGTCGAACGGGCCCAGGTGCAGGCGGCGCTGGCCGAGGTGGGCGCCGAACAGGTGATCGACAGCCCGCTGCAGAGTGTCTCCGGCGGCGAATTGCAGCGCGTGCTGCTGGCCCGTGCGTTGCTGCGCGAGCCCGAACTGCTGGTGCTGGATGAGCCGGTACAGGGTGTCGACGTCAGCGGCCAGGCCGAGCTGTACCGGCTGATCACCCAGCTGCGCGACCGCCATGGCTGCGGCGTGCTGATGGTGTCCCACGACCTGCACCTGGTGATGAGCACCACCGACCAGGTGGTGTGCCTGAACCGGCATGTCTGCTGTTCCGGGCACCCGGAGCAGGTCAGCTTCGATCCGGCCTTCGTCGAGCTGTTCGGCCAGGACGCCAAGAGCCTGGCGATCTACACCCACCATCATGACCACGCCCACGACCTGCACGGCGCGGTGGTCAGCGAAACGCCTGCCGGCCTGAGCATCAAGGGTCCGGTAAAACCCCATATCCATGGAGATGGTTGCAAGCATGGCTGATTTCCTGCTCAACGCCCTGCTCGCTGGCCTGGCCCTGGCCCTGGTCGCCGGCCCCCTGGGCTCCTTCGTGGTGTGGCGGCGCATGGCCTATTTCGGCGACACCCTGTCCCACGCCGCGCTGCTCGGCGTGGCCCTCGGCTTGATGCTGGATGTCAGTCCGACCCTGGCGGTGACGGTCGGCTGCGTGCTGCTGGCGGTGCTGCTGGTGACCCTGCAAAGCCGCCAGCCGTTGGCCTCCGACACTCTGCTGGGGATACTCGCCCACAGCACCCTGTCCCTGGGCTTGGTGGTGCTGAGCTTTATGCAGGAGGTGCGCATCGACCTGATGGGCTATCTGTTCGGCGACCTGCTGGCGGTCGGCCCCGCCGATCTGGCCTGGATCATCGGCGGCAGCGCCCTGGTGCTGGTGCTGCTGGCGCTGCTGTGGCGGCCGTTGCTGGCGATCACGGTGCATGAGGAGCTGGCACGGGTCGAAGGCCTGCCGGTGATGGCGCTGCGCCTGAGCCTGATGCTGTTGATCGCCGTGGTGATAGCCGTGGCGATGAAGATAGTCGGGGTGCTGCTGATCACTTCCCTGCTGATCATCCCCGCCGCCGCGGCCCAGCGCCACGCGCGCACCCCGGAGCAGATGGCCTTCGGCGCCAGCCTGCTGGGCATAGTCGCGGTGTGTGGCGGCCTCAGCCTGTCCTGGTTTCAGGACACCCCGGCCGGGCCGTCCATAGTGGTGTCGGCCGCCAGCCTGTTTTTGCTGAGCTTTGCTCTGCCCAGGCGCACGACCTAAGCACACGACCTGAAAGATTGGTTGTGCCAGGCAGCGCAGTGTAGACTTGCGCGTTTTTTGCACAATGCGAGACGCACAATGCTGAAGTCGTTCGTTTTCCGTGGTTTTGTTCTCGCTCTGGTTCTGTCGCTAGGCGGCTGCCAGAGTGCGCCGCAGCCCGCCAACCTGCCCGTCGATGATCTGGTCAGCGCCTTTCGCCAGCTGGAGCAGAGCCTCGCCAGCGGCCAGTTGGAGTCGGCCGAGAGCCAGCTCGGCAGCCTGCAGCAGCGCGCGGCCGGCGATACCCGCTTGGAGCAATACCAACGCCAGCTGGCCGAGGCGCACCTGCAACAAGGGCAGCAAGCTTTGCAGGCCGGCGACCTGGACAACGCCACCAAGGCCCTTAGCCGCGCCCGCAGTCTGATGCCGCAAGCCCCGGCCCTGACCACCGGCCTGGATGGCGCCATCGCCCAGGCCCGTGAAGCCGAGCTGCAGGCCGCCGAGCAGCGACGCATTGCCGCCGAACAGGCCGCCGCCCGCGCCGAAGCCGCACGCCTGCAGCAGGCCCGGCAATTGCGCCTGGCCGCCGAGCGCCAGGCCGCGGCGATCCAGGCCACCCAGTTGCCCAATGTGCCCGCAGAGCCAGTTGCGCCGGCCAAGCCCCGGGCCAGGCTGATCGACCCGGCGGCCGCCAGCAGCGTGATAGCTATGCCGATGCTGGATAAGCAGGACAACGAGCGCCTGCGCAGCCTGCTCGATGGAGTGGCGGCCGATATGCTGGCGTTCCGTTGCGCGGTGCGCATCGAGGTGCGCCAGGCCAAGGATTTCCCTTGGGTCGCCTCCTTGCTCAATGCGCGACTCAAACGCCTGGACCCCAGCTTCAGCCCGCGCATGACTCAGGTGATCAAGCCGCAGCAGGTCCCGCAGCTGGTGCTTAGCCCGCAGCGCTAGCAGGCCCTGGCGGCACCACGACCGGGCTTGCCCGGTCGTTTGCATTGCGCCTGGCTACACTGGCCTGAGCCGCCCAACAAATCATGCAATTTAGCTATAACCATAGGTCTACAAAGATTTTTGCGGCCTAAACAGTGCCGGGTAGACTACGCAGCCTTTTCGGCCTACCCGGCCATTCAAGCAAACCCAAAAGGTTTAACCCGTGATCAACTTTTACCAGGTGCGCAAGGCGTATCGCGTCGCTGGCCAGGATATTCCGGCGTTGCAGCCCACCGATCTGCAGATCGCCCGTGGCGAAGTGTTCGGCCTTATCGGCCATTCCGGGGCCGGCAAAAGCACCCTGCTGCGCCTGATCAACCGCCTGGAACAACCCTCCGCCGGGCGCATCCAGATCGACGGTGAAGACGTCACAGCGATGGACGCCGCGGGCCTGCGGCGCTTCCGCCAGCGGGTCGGGATGATCTTCCAGCACTTCAACCTGCTGTCCTCCAAGACAGTGGCCGAAAATGTGGCCTTGCCGCTTAAGCTGGCCGGCGAGCTGCCGCGCAGCGCCATCGCTGCCCGGGTCGCCGAGTTGCTGGCCCGGGTCGGCCTGCAGGACCACGCCAATAAATACCCGGCACAGCTCTCCGGCGGGCAGAAGCAGCGCGTCGGCATCGCCCGGGCCCTGGCCACCGAGCCGAAGATCCTGCTGTGCGACGAAGCCACCAGCGCCCTCGACCCGCAGACCACGGCGCAGGTGTTGCAACTGCTGGCCGAGATCAACCGTGAGCTGGGCCTGACCATAGTGCTGATCACCCACGAGATGGACGTGATCCGCCGGGTCTGCGACCGCGTGGCGGTGATGGACGCCGGGGTGATAGTCGAATTGGGGCCGGTGGCCGAGGTGTTCCTGCATCCGCAACACGCCACCACCAAGCGCTTCGTCCAGGAAGCCGAGCAGATCGACGAGAACGAGCAGCGCGACGATTTCGCCCATGTGGCCGGCCGCATCCTGCGCCTGACCTTTCAGGGCGAGGCCACCTACGCGCCGCTGCTCGGCACCGTGGCGCGGGAAACCGGGGTGGACTACAGCATCCTCGCCGGGCGTATCGACCGCATCAAGGACACCCCTTACGGCCAGCTGACCCTGGCCCTGACCGGCGGCGACCTGGACGCCGCGCTGGCACGCTTCCGCACGGCGGATGTGCATCTGGAGGTGCTGCGCTAATGGAAGCCCTACTGACTTCTTTGTTACCGAACGTCGACTGGACGGAAATCGGCTACGCCAGCCTGGACACCCTGAGCATGCTCGGCGGCTCCTTGCTATTTACCGTGCTCTTGGGACTCCCGTTGGGCGTGCTGCTGTTTCTGACCGGCCCGCGGCAGCTATTCGAACAGAAGGCCCTCTATGCTTTCCTCTCGCTGCTGGTGAACGTGCTGCGCTCGGTGCCCTTCGTGATCCTGCTGATCCTGATGATCCCCTTTACGGTGATCGTCACTGGTACTTCGCTGGGCGTCGCCGGGGCCATTCCGCCTTTGGTGGTCGGCGCCACACCGTTCTTCGCACGGCTGGTGGAGACCGCGCTGCGCGAGGTGGACCGCGGCATTATCGAGGCGACCCAGGCCATGGGCGCCAGCACCCGGCAGATAGTGCTCAACGCCCTGCTGCCCGAGGCGCTGCCCGGCATAGTCGCGGCCGTGACAGTCACCGCCATCACCCTGGTGTCCTACACCGCCATGAGCGGCCTGATCGGTGGCGGCGGCCTGGGCGACCTGGCGGTGCGCTACGGCTATCAGCGTTACCAGCCGGATGTGATGGCGGTCACGGTGATACTGCTGCTGGTGCTGGTGCAGGTTCTGCAAAGCGCCGGCGACAAGCTGGTGGTGCACTTCTCTAGAAAATAACCAGCACCCGCAAATACAACGGCAGGCGACCGGCTATCCGCCGGCGCCTGTGCCATTTCCCACAAGGAGTTATGTCGATGAAAAAACTGATCGCAGCCATTGCCGCCACTGCGGCGCTGTCCTCTGCCCTGGCCCAGGCCGACACCCTAAGTGTGGCCGCCACCGCGGTGCCGCACGCCGAGATACTCGAGTTCGTCAAGCCGGCCCTGGCCAAGCAAGGCGTTGAGCTGAAGGTGAAGGTGTTTACCGACTATGTGCAGCCCAACGTACAGGTCGCCGAAGGTCGCCTGGATGCCAACTTCTTCCAGCACCAGCCCTACCTGGATGAATTCAACGCCGCGCGCGGCACCCAGTTGGTGAGCATCGCCGGCGTGCACGTCGAGCCCTTCGGCGCCTACTCCAGCAAGATCAAGAGCCTGGCCGAGCTGCCGCAAGGCGCCAGCGTGGTGATCCCCAACGACGCCACCAACGGCGGCCGCGCCCTGCTGCTGCTGCAGAAGGCTGGCGTGATCAAACTGAAAGACGGCGCCGGTATCACCGCCACAGTCCGGGACATCGCCGAGAACCCGAAAGGCATCGAGGTGCGTGAACTGGAAGCGGCCACCCTGCCGCGCGTGCTGGCCCAGGTCGACCTGGCGCTGATCAACACCAACTACGCCCTGGAGGCCAAGCTCAACCCGACCAAGGATGCCCTGGCTATCGAAGGCAGCGACTCGCCCTACGTCAATATCCTGGTGGCCCGCCCGGATAACAAGGACAACGCTGCCCTGCAGAAGCTGGCCAAGGCGCTGAACAGTGCCGAGGTGAAGGCCTTTATCGCGGAGAAATATAAAGGCGCGGTAGTGCCGGCGTTCTGATTGCTCTGTGAGCGATTAGAGCCCTAGGGTGGATAACGCTTTTCCATCCACCCTACTGGCTGTGCATCCGCGCTTGCCCCGCTGCCGCCGATACGTTCTATCTTCGCCTACACTGACGGAGTGCCGACTGCGGATAGTCCGTGGGCTTGGCGAGCGCCCTGTGCGGACAAAATCCGACGCAGCGCATCAGCAAAA
>NZ_JAUYNP010000268.1 GCF_030696055.1 Pseudomonas sp.
TTGAAAAATGTAGCGAGCGACGGCTAGGCAAGGCGAAATCAGCCGAAAAAGCGCAGTTTACTTGTTGTAAATGAGCATTTTGAGGCTGATTTCAACGCCGCATAGCCTAGCGCAGTAGTTTTTCAACGGCCTGCTAATTCACGGCCCCGGCGGTGACAGATCCATCCACTGCGGCCGGCAGCACCGCAATCTGATAACGGCCGAAAATCTTCTCCAGCTGACCATTGCGCCGCAGCTGTTCCAGAACTGCACTGAATTGCCCGGCGCTGATAGGCGCGCCGGGGCGCAGCAGGACATGGTGGCGATAACGCTGGTCGATCCGCTCGGAGATCAGCAACTGCCCCGCGTACTGCCGATGGCGCTGGAGAAAGTCATCGATATAGGAGCGCGTGATCAGGGCAATCTCGGCACGCTGGTGCAACACCATCAGCAGGTTGCTGTCATGGGATTGGGTCAGGGTGGCATTGAAGGTCTTGGCCAGGTATTCGGGATCGGCATTGAACTGGGCAAAGGCATAGTGATAACCGTGGTACAGCGCCAGCCGCTTGCCGTCCAGTCGCTCGAAATAGTCCTGACCGCGGCCCTGTTCGGCCCGGGCGACGAACACTTCCGAGTCCTCAAGGCGCATATCCAGGGCCGTATGGGCGATCGCCTGCCAGCCCCAGGCGGGGTTCTCGAAAATCGCCAGATCGAGCCGACCCTGCTGAAAATCGCCATAGCGACGCTTGAGCGAGGTCGGTACCAGGACAAAACGAAACTTGTGTTGCTGCTGATTGAGGGCGCCAACCAACTCCGCCAGCAAGCCAGGTCCAGATGACTGCTCGGCCTTGAACACATAAGGCGGAAAGTACACCTCGGCCACATTGACCACGGACTCGGCGCGAACCGGCGCCGCCAGCAGCAGCGCCAACGCCATTCCCCCACCCCTGGCCAACCTGCGCATAAACGACGACATACGACCCCAACTTCCCTATTTACCCTGGCGCCAGCCTACCCCAGTAAAAGTTGACCGAATAGAGCGACTTCAGTCACTGACTGAGGCGGCCGAACGCACTAGGTGATAACGGCTCAGCAGGAGGTCCAGCTGCCCATCGCGATTGAGGGTCTGCAGCAAGTCGGCAAAAATATCAGGCGTCAGCGGGGCCTGCGGACGGAACAGGACCTGGTGCCGATAGACCTGATCGACCCGCTCGGACACCAGCAAGTCCGCACTCTGCTGCGGGTGGCGGTCTTGATAGATGCGCAGGTAGGAGCGGGTAACCACGGCGATGTCCGCCCGGTCGCGCAACAGCATGATCAGGTTGTTGTCATGGGAATAGGTGAGCAGCGCGCCGAACTCTTCGGTTAAAAACTGCTGGTCTGCATTGAAGTTGGCAAAACCGTAGTGATAGCCACTGTAGAGGGCCAAGCGCTTGCCCTTGAGCTGATCGAAATAACCCTGATTGCGTCCCGACTGCCGGCGCGCCACATAGACCTCGGCATCTTCGATATGCAAATCCAGCGCGGCGTGCGGCGTATCCTGCCAGCCCCATTGCGGTGACTCGAACAGAATCAGGTCGAAGCGGCCACTCTGCAGATCACGGTAGCGGCGCATGGTCGAAGTCGCGACCAGGACGAAGCGGTACTCCGTTTGCAGCTTATTCAGCGCCGCCAGCAAGTCCGGCACCAACCCGACCGGTTCGGCGCTTTCCGGTTTAATCATATAGGGCGGAAAGTGGTAGGCACCGACCTGCACATCAGCGGCAAACGCGGGCAGTGCGAGCCAGAGCAACAATCCGGGTAACAGATTTCGCAAGCGCATGCGCAAGAGGCACACTCCACAGCGGACAGACGCGGTCATTGAATTCCCTAGGAGTACAAACAGTCCCTTGACGCCAAAATACTAGCAAAAAGCCATCCTAGTTTAGCTCAAAAAAATCAAAGGTCTTTGAGCACCAGCGACAACGCCTCCTCAGCCAGCTGATCCAGGCTCAGCGGTCCTTCCGGACGGAACCAGGTGGTGGTCCAGCTCAGCGCGCCGGTCAGCAGGCGCCGCAGGATAAAGGGATCGGCCTTGAAATAGCCGGCCGCCTTGGCCTCGCCCAGCACACCCAGCCAGAGCTGCTCATAGTTGTCGCGCAACTCGAGAATAAACGCCTGGCCCTCTTCCGACAGCGAACGCCACTCGTACACCAGCACCGCCATGGCCTCGCCGGTGCCGCCCATGATCGATTGTAGCTCGCAGCGGATCAGCGCCAGCACCCGGCCGCGCAGATCGCTCGCCTCGGCCAGGGAGGCCTGCATCAGCGCGGTGTTGTAGCGGATAGTTTCCTCCATCACCGAGCGCAGAATTTCATCCTTGCTCTTGAAGTGATGAAAGATGCTGCCCGACTGAATCCCCACGGCACTGGCCAGGTCGCGCACCGTGGTGCGCTCAAAGCCCTTGCTGCGAAACAGGTGCGCCGCCATTTGCAGCAGCTTGCCGCGGGCGCTGTCCGGATCGGTGATCTGCCCACTGGCCACCAGATCGCGCATCACCGCCTGAGCTTGTTGATCATCCACGCTAACTAGTCTCCAACTCTCATAGGCCTTGAACAAAGCCGCAGAAGCCTGTGCGCTCTCTGCAGCTTTACCCAAGTGCTTGTCGTAATTGGTGAAATTTATGCTGCACCAGCCACCCAAGCAAGCGCTCGGCCACACTTTGGACTAGAAAGATTCAACTAAGGGCTTTTCAACCAAGCGCTTGCTTGGTAGCCTTCGAGTCACCTTATTTATGTGTTGCGGACCATTCCAATGACTAAAACCGTACGCATCGGCTGCGCCTCCGCATTTTGGGGCGACACCAGCACCGCCGCCGCCCAGTTGGTAAAGGGCACTGAACTGGATTACCTGGTGTTCGACTACCTGGCCGAAGTGACCCTGTCGATCATGGCCGGGGGCAGGATGAAGCAGCCGGACGCCGGCTATGCCAGCGACTTCGTGGAAACCCTCGCCCCGCTGCTTGCCGACATAGCGCAGAAGAAGATCCGCGTGATCAGCAATGCCGGCGGAGTCAATCCCCGCGCCTGCGCCGCCGCCCTGGCCGCCGCCTGCGCGCAGGCCGGGGTGAGCCTGAAGATCGCCGTGCTGCACGGCGACAACCTGCAGCCCAAACTCGGTGAACTGGCCAAGGCCGGCACGGTGGAAATGTTCACGGGCGCGCCGCTGCCGCCCTTCTGCGTATCGGTCAACGCCTACCTGGGCGCGCCGGGAATAGTGGAGGCACTGAAACTGGGCGCGGATATCATCATCACCGGCCGGGTGGTCGACAGCGCGGTGGTCAGCGCCGCCCTGGTGCATGAGTTTGGCTGGAGCTGGAGCGACTACGACAGGCTGGCGCAAGCGGCACTGGCCGGACATATCATCGAATGCGGCGCGCAGTGCACCGGCGGTAATTTCACCGACTGGCAAAGCGTGCCGGACTACGAACATATCGGCTTTCCGGTGGTGGAAGTGGCCAGCGATGGCAGCTTTGTGGTGAGCAAGCCAGAAGGCTCCGGCGGCCTGATCACGCCTTTTACCGTGGGCGAGCAGATGCTCTACGAGATCGGCAACCCGCGCGCCTATCTCCTGCCCGATGTGGTCTGCGACTTTACCCAGGTCGAGCTGACCCAGGTCGGCGCCAACCGCGTCCAACTGCAAGGCGCCAAGGGCCTGCCGCCCACCGCGCAATACAAGGTCAGCGCCACCTACCCGGATGGTTTTCGCTGCACCGCCAGTTGCCTGATGGCCGGCATCGATGCGGTGAAAAAAGCCCGGCGGGTCAGCCAGGCGATCATCAACAAGACCGAAGAGCTGTTCGCCGAGCGCGGCTGGGGCACCTATCAGGAAGTCAGCATCGAGCTGCTCGGCTCCGAGGCCACCTATGGCCCCCACGGCCAGAGGCAGGACAGCCGCGAAGTGGTGATCAAGATCGCCGTGCGCCACGCCAAGAAAGAAGCCCTGGTGCTGTTCTCCCGCGAGATCGCCCAGGCCGCCACCGGCATGGCGCCGGGCCTGACCGGCATAGTCGGCGGGCGCCCCACCGTGTACCCGGTGATTCGCCTGTTCAGTTTTCTCGCCGACAAAAGCGCCTGCCAGCTGGAGGTGGAGATCGACGGCGAACGCACGCCGCTCGCCCTGCCGCAACTCGCCAGCTTCGAAGCCAACCAGATCGTCCGCGAAGTCGCCATACCTACGCCCACCGGCCAAGCCGACAGCACGGTACCGCTAATCAAGCTGGCCGTGGCCCGCTCCGGCGACAAGGGCAACCACAGCAATATCGGCGTAATGGCCAGAAAGCCCGAGTACTTGGCCTGGATAGCCGCTGCGCTAAGCGAGGGCGCCGTGGCCGAATGGCTGCAGCATGTGCTCGACCCGCAGAGCGGCAAGGTCAGCCGCTGGTATCTGCCGGGCAGCCATAGCCTGAATTTCCTGCTGGAGAACGCCCTGGGCGGCGGCGGCGTGGCGTCCTTGCGCATCGACCCGCAAGGCAAGGCCTTCGCCCAGCAACTGCTGGAGTTCCCGATACCGGTGCCCCAGGCGCTGGCCGACAGCCTGTAGGAGCGAGCTTGTGACCCACATGGATGTGGGAAATGCAGCCAGCCGAAGGGAGCGGCAGCTGCCTCGCGATCAGCCACAACGCAGAAGCATCGCCAGCAAGCTGGCTCCTACCAGAACAGATGCGGGCGCAACGAGGAGCAGAACAACCATGACATACGACTCAGTCTATAAAGCCGGCCTGTTTAGCGGCCAAACCATCCTGGTCACCGGTGGCGGCAGCGGCATCGGCCGCTGCACCGCCCATGAGCTGGCCGCCCTCGGCGCCCATGTGGTGCTGATCGGGCGCAAGGCGGACAAGCTGGAAAAGACCGCCGGCGAAATCCGCGAGGACGGCGGCAGCGTCAGCTGGCAGCTGTGCGATATCCGCGAGGAGGAATCGGTAAAGGCCATGGTCGCGGCGGTAATAGCCGAGCACGGGCCGATCCATCATTTAGTCAACAACGCCGGCGGCCAATACCCCGCCCCGCTCGCCTCGATCAACCAGAAAGGCTTCGAGACCGTGGTGCGCACCAACCTGGTGGGCGGCTTTCTGGTGGCCCGCGAGGTGTTCAACCAGAGCATGAGCCAGACCGGCGGCAGCATCGTCAATATGCTCGCCGACATGTGGGGCGGCATGCCCGGCATGGGCCATTCGGGGGCGGCACGGGCCGGGATGGAGAACTTCACCAAGACCGCCGCCGTCGAGTGGGGCCACGCCGGGGTGCGGGTCAACGCCGTGGCACCGGGCTGGGTCGCCTCCAGCGGCATGGACACCTACGAAGGCGCGTTCAAGGCGGTGATCCCGACCCTGCGCGAGCATGTGCCGCTCAAGCGTATCGGCAGCGAATCGGAAGTCTCGGCGGCAATCGTCTTTCTGCTATCGCCGGGCGCCGCCTTTATCAGCGGCAACACGGTGCGCATCGACGGCGCCGCCAGCCAGGGCAGCCGCGCCTTCCCGCTGTTCAAGGCCAAGGCTGGCCAGAGCCCGTCCTACAACGGCTTCCACCGGGCCTACCTGCCCGATGTGCTGAAAGACCAGGGAGAGTGATGCGATGCCGGTAATTCAGTCGGATATCGACCTGCACGGCGCAGACTTCGCCCACAATCGCGAAGCCATGCTGGCGGCGGTGGCGAGCTTTCGCGAGATCGAGCAGAACTGCCTGAACAAGGCGCTTGAGGCCAAGGCCAAGTTCGACAAGCGCGGCCAGTTGCTACCGCGTGAACGCCTCAACCTGCTGCTCGATCCGGGCGCACCCTTTCTGGAGCTGGCCTCCCTGGCCGGCTATAAGCAGCACGACGACAAGGACGGCACCCAGGCCGGCGGCGGGATTATCGCCGGCATCGGCTATATAGCCGGGGTGCGTTGCCTGGTCAGCGCCAGCAACAGCGCGATCAAGGGCGGCACCATCACCCCCGCCGGCCTGAAGAAGACCCTGCGCCTGCAGCAGATCGCCTGCGAGAACAAGCTGCCGGTGGTGGCCCTGACCGAAAGCGGCGGCGCCAACCTCAACTACGCCGCGGAAATCTTCGTCGAGGGTGCCCGCGGCTTCGCCAACCAGGCGCGCATGTCGGCCATGGGCCTGCCGCAGATCACCGTGGTGCACGGCTCCAGCACCGCCGGCGGGGCTTACCAGCCGGGCCTGTCGGATTACGTGGTGGTGGTACGCGGCAAGGCCAAGATGTTTCTCGCAGGTCCCCCGCTGCTGAAGGCCGCCACCGGCGAGATCGCCACCGACGAGCAACTGGGCGGCGCCGAGATGCACGCCCAAATCGCCGGCACCGCCGAATACCTGGCCGAGAACGACGCCGACGGCCTGCGCATCGCCCGCGAGATTCTCGCCATGCTGCCGTGGAACGCCCAGCTGCCGACGCGCCCGGCCAAGAGCTACCGCGAGCCGCTGTATCCGATCGAGGAACTGCTGGGCCTGGTGCCGGCGGACGCGAAGAAACCCTACGACGTGCGCGAAATTATCGCGCGCATCGCCGACGGCTCGGAGTTTCTCGACTTCAAGAATGAATTCGACAACCAGACCGTCTGCGGCCACCTGCAGATCGAAGGCCAGGCCTGCGGCTTTATCGGCAACAACGGCCCCATCACCCCCCAGGGGGCGGCCAAGGCGGCGCAATTTATCCAGCTGTGCGAGCAAAGCAACTCGCCGATCCTGTTCTTCCACAACACCACCGGTTTTATGGTCGGCACCGAGTCGGAACAGCTCGGCGTGATCAAGCACGGCTCGAAGATGATCCAGGCGGTGGCCAACGCCACTGTGCCCAAGCTGACCATAGTGGTCGGCGGCTCCTACGGTGCCGGCAACTACGCCATGTGCGGCCGTGGTCTGGACCCGCGCTTTATCTTCGCCTGGCCCAACAGCAAGACCGCGGTGATGGGCGGCGCCCAGGCCGGCAAGGTGCTGCGCATAGTCACCGAGGAAAAACACCTCAAGGACGGCAAGGAAGCCGACCCGAAGATGCTCGACATGCTCGAGCAGGTCACCGCGCAGAAGCTCGACAGCCAGTCCACCGCACTGTACGGCACCGCCAGCCTGTGGGACGACGGCCTGATCGACCCGCGCGATACGCGCAAGCTGCTCGGCTACCTGCTGGATATCTGCGCCGAGGCCGCGGTGCGGCCGCTTAAGGCCAGCAGCTTTGGTGTTGCACGATTCTGACCGTAGGTTGGCGCTAAGCGCAGCGAAGCCCAACAGGAACACCGCAGCGTTGGGCTTCGCAGGCTCAGCTCAACCTACACAGCCACCGACTTGCCCAGGAGAATAAGAAGATGATCTTTACCCAGGAACACGAAGAACTGCGTCGCACCGTGCGCAATTTTGTCGACCGTGAAATCAACCCCCACGTCGACCAGTGGGAGAAGGAAGGCCGCTTCCCCATCCACGACATCTTCAAGAAGGCCGGCGACCTGGGCCTCTTGGGTATCTCCAAGCCGGAGAAATTCGGCGGCATGGGCCTGGACTACAGCTACTCCATAGTCGCCGCCGAGGAATTCGGCACCATCCACTGCGGCGGCATCCCCATGGCCATCGGCGTGCAGACCGATATGTGCACCCCGGCCCTGGCGCGCTTCGGTTCCGATGAGCTGCGCGAGGAGTTCCTCCGCCCGGCCATCGCCGGCGACATGGTCGGCTGCATCGGCGTCTCCGAAGTCGGCGCCGGCTCCGACGTGGCGGGGCTGAAAACCACCGCGCGCAAGGATGGCGATGACTATGTGATCAACGGCAGCAAGATGTGGATCACCAACTCGCCATCCGCCGACTTTATCTGCCTGCTGGCCAATACCTCGGACGACAAGCCCCACGTCAACAAGTCGCTGATAGTGGTGCCGATGAACAGCCCGGGTATCAGCTTGAGCCCGCATCTGGACAAGCTCGGCATGCGCAGTTCGGAGACCGCCCAGGTGTTCTTCGACAACGTGCGCGTGCCGCAGCGCAACCGCATCGGCCACGAAGGCGCCGGTTTTATGATGCAGATGTTGCAGTTCCAGGAAGAACGCCTGTTCGGCGCGGCCAATATGATCAAGGGCCTGGAGCACTGCATCGACGCCACTATCGACTACTGCAAGGAGCGCAAGACCTTCGGTGCGCCACTGATCGACAACCAGGTTATCCACTTCCGCATGGCCGAGCTGGCCAGCGAGGTCGAGGCCCTGCGCGCCCTGGTCTACCAGGCCACCGAGCTGTAC
>NZ_JAUYNP010000271.1 GCF_030696055.1 Pseudomonas sp.
GCAAGCCCGTTGACGATCAGCTCGAGCCCGTGGTCTTCCGACATGTTCTCGAACGGCAGCACGGCGATCGACGGCCGGTCGGCGATCAGCGGCGGCGGTTCGTGGCCTGGCTCGGCGGCGGCCTGATAGTGCTGGGCCTGCTGATCGGCGCGCTGCTGTCCTGGTGGCTCAGCGCCGCGCTGCGCAAGTTGACCCGTTATGCCCAGGCGGTCAGCGCCGGCCAGCGCGCCGAGTTGCCCAGTCTGCGCGGCGGCGAGCTGGGGCAGCTGGCCGCGGCCGTCGAACGCATGCGCACCGAGCTGGAAGGCAAGGCCTATGTCGAGCGCTATGTGCATACATTGACCCACGAACTGAAAAGCCCGCTGGCGGCCATCCGCGGCGCGGCGGAACTGCTCGACGGCGAGATGCCGACCGCGCAACGTCAGCGCTTCGTGGCCAATATCGAGCAGGAAAGCGCGCGCCTGCAGCAGCTGATCGAGCGCCTGCTGCACCTGGCCCAGGTCGAACAGCGCCAGGGCCTGGAAGAACAGGTGGCGGTGCCGTTGCGGGCGTTGGTCGAGGCGCTTTTGCAGGCGCAAATGGCGCGTATCGAGGCGGCGGGCCTGCGGGTGGAAAACCTGATAGCCCCGCAGCTAGCCGTGCGTGGCGAGCGCTTTCTGCTGCACCAGGCCCTGGCCAATCTGCTGGACAACGCCCTCGACTTTACCCCGGCGGGTGGGCTGCTGCGCTTTAGCGCCGAGGTGACGGGTGCGCAGATCGAACTACAGCTGTTTAACCAGGCCGAGCCGATTCCCGACTACGCCCTGGCGCGCCTGTGCGAGCGCTTCTACTCCCTACCGCGCCCCGGCAGTGGGCGTAAGAGCACCGGCCTGGGGCTGAACTTCGTGCAGGAGGTGGCCGAGTTGCATGGCGGTGAGTTGCATATCGGCAATGGCGACGGCGGCGTGCTGGTGCGCCTGATCGTCAGCCGCGCCTGAGGTGCGCGGCGTCCGTAGCCCGGATGAAATCCGGGGGGAGCCCTGCGCCTGCCTCCAAGCGCTCCCGGATTGCATCCGGGCTACGGGACTGCAGGCCTTGCTCGATGCCATGGCTGAAACCCAGGTGATGGGTTCGGAGAAAGGTTCGGAGGAAAGTTCGGAGAAGATTCTCGCGCTGCTGCGTACCGAGCCGCAGCTGCCGGCCAGGGTGCTGGCCGAGCGTCTGGGCATCAGCTCGCGGGCGTTGGAAAAACAGCTTGCCAAGCTGCGTGAGCAAGGGCGCTTGCGGCGCATCGGCCCGGCCAAGGGCGGCCATTGGCAGGTTATGCCGTGAAGCCTATTAGTGAAGACCTGCTGGCGCAGCAGTGGCGGCGGTAGTTGCGTCGAAGTCGCCCAGGTGCTCTGATCCCCTTATCCGGTTGGCTACTATCCTTCATACAGCCGACCAGCGGGCTATTCTCAATCGCTAGAAAATCAGACCGGGAGCCAGTGCATGAAAACAGTCGCCGAGATACTCAGAGCCAAGCCGCATGCCGCCGTCTATAGCGTGAGCCCCGATACCACGGTGCTCGAGGCGGTCAAGCTGCTGGCCGAGAAGGGCATAGGTGCGTTGGTGGTGTTGGAGAAGGGCCGCCTGGTGGGGATCGTCAGCGAGCGCGACTACGCGCGCAAGGTCGAGCTGCTGCAGCGCTCGGCCTTTAGCGCCAAGATCAGCGAGATCATGACCGCCGATGTAATCACGGTCGGGCCGCGGGACACCTCGCAGTTCTGCATGCAGCTGATGACCGACCGCCACCTGCGCCATCTGCCGGTGCTGGCCGAGGGCGAGCTGATCGGCCTGCTGTCGATCGGCGATCTGGTCAAGCACACCATCGCCGAGCAGGCCAGCCTGATCCAGCAGCTGGAGCAGTATATTCGCGGTGAGTAACAGCTGGGCTGTCAGAGCGCCGCTTGGCGGCGCTCCGGCTCGGCCTGATGCAGAAAGCGCGTATAGATATCCCGCGGCGGCGCCAGTGACAGCTGCGCCATAATTCGCCCCACCGCGCCGCGGTGGTAACCGCCGTGGGTGACTATATGCGCCAGCATCTCTTCGCGGCTCATGCGGCCCGCATCGCCGTCGACAAAGCTAAAGGCAATCCGCTCACTCAGCTGCTCGGCAGTTAACCCCACCATATAGTCCAGATACCAGCGATCGGTGGTCTGCACCGCCTGCTGCAGCGCATCCAGGCTCGGCGTCTCGGGGGTATTGGTGGCGCTATAACCGTGCGGCAGGCCCTGCAAATTGGCGACAAAGATGCGCTCGACCACATAAATATGATTGAGGATGCGCAGGGCAGCGTGCAGCTCGGCCTGCTGGCTTGCCGGATCGAGCCGCCGCAACTCGGCAAATAGCTCCTGGTTGGCCCAGGCTTTGTACTGCAGCAGCGAGGTGAGGAGGCTGGCGCTACTCATAAGGGCTCTCCCAGGGATTTGGCCGATGGCGTGAGGGTGGTTGGCGCGTCTTGGCCCAGGGCCTTGACCACCAGATAGAGCAGCGGCCCGACCGAGACGAAGAGGGCAGTCAGCAGCAAAAATGGCAGCAGATAAACCCAGGATTTGCCCCGCGCCTTGGCGTCCCTGTACATCCACACACAGGCCAGGGCCGCCAGGATATACAGATCCATCACCACCTGCGCCGTATCCGGGCGCGACAGCAATTGCAGGCCGAACTGCAGCAGGGACTGCTCGGCCTGTAGCATCACGTAAGCGGTGTAAGCGGAAAATCCAATCAGGGTGATCAGGGGAAATGCGAACTTTTTCATGGTGCCGTCCTTGGTTGCGATACGTTTTATGGCTCCAGCCTCTGCGCCCTTAGCCCGGGATGCGCGGCTCGCAGCGCACTTCGGATTTAACCGAGTTGGCGATAAAGCATTCCTCGTGGGCCTGGTGGTGCATCTGCTCGATCTGCTCCTGGGTCGGCTGGCGCGCGCCGGAGAACTCGACCGCAGGTCTTAGGGTGACCCGCGCGATATACAGCTTGCCGGCGCCGTTTTTCTGCATCACGCCAATGGCGGCGTCCTGGTAGCTGTCGACGCAGAATTGCTTGTCAGCCGCGATGGAGAGAAACCAGAGCATATGGCAGCTGGCGAGGGAGGCGATAAAGGCCTCTTCGGGATCGACCGCCGCGGCATCCGACAGGGGCACAGGCACCACATGGGGCGAGGATGAGCCGGGAATCTCCAGACCGCCATCGAAGCGCAGCAGATGCTTGCGGCTATAGCTGTTGCCGAGAAAATCCTGCTCGCCGCGCTGCCAGATAACTTCCGCACAATAGTTAGCCATAAGGCTTTTCCAACCTCCGTTGTTGTGTCAGTGCCGGGCATCGAATGCCGGGCGATAGGCGACCCTAGAGGAGTCGCGGGATGTCCCCTAAAACTCGCTCTTTTTTGAGTCTCCGGTACTGTAGGTGCGAAGTTGATTTTCTTGTTATGCAATATCATCATCCAGACTATCTTCAGATGTGTTGATACCTTCTTCCAGCTGGATTCTTCTAGATCTCTTTTGTACTTGCTTTCCTATTGTTGTTAGTGACCAGTATGAGCTTTTATCACTGACTGCATGCTTTTTCTTTGATGGCTCTACTAGGTCTAAAGCGGAAAAATCCGCGATCAGGTGTTCGGTGTTTACTTTTCCAAAAGGCCAGAAATTATGGTACTTAGTGCTTACAATTGAATAAGCAATATTTTCAGCTATGCCTTCAGTTGTGTTTTCCAATATTAGGTTTGGTGCCGCGGCTAAAAATAATTGTAATAATGTACGAGTATGTGATGTTGCACTGTCAAATGAAGCCACTGATCTAATAGTAAGCGTCCTTGAATTTTCATTTAAAATATTGACGGCTTCCCTTACTTCGTCAACAGCTTCTGCCTGTTTGTTAATTAATTTTCTATTTTCATCTCGAAGTTTGGAGTTTTCGGCGCTTAGTCTAGTTAATTCTTTGGTGACGTTCGTGCCTACAGCGTCATCTGTTCTTGACCATCTTGTTCTAGGATTTGTATTCATGGCTTTTATTAAGGAGATGGATATTTTTCCATGTAAATCTTCTTTGCCATTCCAAAATTGTACTGGCTTCGATGTGACCTTGCTTTTAAGGCCGTCGAGTTTCTTCTTTTTCTTACTGTCCTTGTCTATTCTATCTGCAGGCCATGAGGCCTTTTCGTCTATAACAAATCCAAGAGTTGGTACGCCACATGATTTAGCAAAATCATACTCCTTCTCTGTGTAGCTAATACCCTCGGGGGTTTCTGAACCATAGCGATGTCCAATAATTATTACGTAATAGTCAGTGGCCTCAATTTGCCTGGCTATTAGCTTCCATTGTTCTTCGTCTGCAGCGCTAAACATTTCCATGCCTACAGGTATGTGCCCCATCTCTAGTACGGCTTTTATAGCTTGGTTGCGCTCTTCTTTTAGGTCTTCATATGTGGAGCTAATGAATACTTGGTACTTCTTTTCCATTGGCTTGTCCTTTGCTCTGTGTGAGTGTGTTTGGATTTTATGTTGTGGGTAATTAGGTGGTTTTCTGTTTTGCAGCTAATTTTGATGATTGTCTGCTGTCTTTTTTACGCAGTCTTGCGCGATGCATAAAATTTCACATCGTTCAGGCCGGGGAAACCACCGTGAGGCACTCAGCTGACGCTACGCACTTCCCTACCTACTGTCCATTTGCCTATCCCAGTCTGCATCGCTTCTCCATCAATTCTCCACCGTCCCTCCATAAAACCACCACTTAGCCCGCCCAGACTCTGCCTACCTTAATCGCATCGGAGAGTTGCACCATGAGCCGCATCCTGGGTTTTAAGTTGGGCGCTATCGCCTTGTTGATTCTGTTATTGCTGATTCCGCTGTCGATGATCGGCGGCTTGGTGGGGGAGCGGCAGTACCAGCGCGAGGCGGTGCTGCAGGATATTGCGCGTAGTTCCAGCTATCGCCAGCAGATCACCGGGCCGGTGCTGGTCATGCCCTACACCAAGGTCTGGCAGGAGTGGAAAACCCACGCCAAGACCGGCGTGCGTTATCTGGAAGAGCAGCAGTACAGCGGGCGCCTGTATTTTCTGCCGGAGCGTTTTGTGCTCAATGGCCAGGTCGGCACCGAGGAGCGCGCGCGGGGCATCTACAAGGCGTTGCTGTACCGCAGCGATAACCAGGTCAGCGGCGCCTTCAAGCTGCCGGCGCGCCTGGGCTTGGGCGATGACCTGGGCCTGTACCACTTCACTACGCCCTTTCTGGCGGTGGGCATCAGCGATATCCGCGGCATCAGCAATGACCTGCAACTGCGCCTGAATGGCACCACCCTGAGCTTTGCCCCGGGCAGCGGCGATGAGCATTTCGGCGCCGGTGTGCATGCGCCTTTGCCGGCGCTGGATAGCCAGGGCGGGCAGGTCCTGGAGTTCGCCTTCGACCTCAAGCTGCAAGGCACCGAGCAGCTGAGCGTGACCCCGGTGGGCCGCGACAGCCGAGTCGAACTGAGTTCCGCCTGGCCGCATCCGAGCTTTGTCGGCGAGTACCTGCCGAGCAGCCGTGAAGTGAGTGCGGCAGGCTTTAAGGCGCAGTGGCAGACCAGCTTCTTCGCCACCAACCTGGAAGAAGCGCTGCACGACTGCGTGCATAAGGAGAGCTGCGATGGCCTGGCGGCGCGCCACTTCGGCGTGAGCTTTGTCGACCCTGTGGATCAGTACCTGAAAACCGAGCGGGCGATCAAATACGCCCTGCTGTTTATCGGCCTGACCTTCGCGGTGTTCTTCCTCTTCGAAGTGCTCAAGCGCATGGCGGTGCATCCGGTTCAGTACGCCCTGGTCGGCATGTCGCTGGCGCTGTTCTACCTGCTGCTGTTGTCGCTGTCCGAGCACCTGAGCTTCGCCAAGGCCTACGCCATCTCGGCGGCTGCCTGCGTATCGTTGATCGGCTTCTACGTCAGCCACGTATTGCACAGCTGGCTGCGCGGCAGCGCCTTCGGGGTATTGCTGGCGGCGCTCTACGGCCTGCTGTTCGCCCTGTTGAGCGCCGAGGACTACGCCCTGCTGATGGGCTCCGTGCTGGTGTTCGGTGTGCTCGGTTGCGTGATGGTGCTGACCCGCAAGCTGGACTGGTACGGCGTGGGTAAGAACGGCGCTGGCAGCCCTGTCAGCAGCCTTTGACCACTAGGGGCGCGGCCCTGGTCGCGCTCGTTTGAGGAGCCAAATATGATGCGTTTATTTGTACAGTTTTCCGCCTGTTGCGCCCTGGGCCTGGCGGTCGCGCTACTGCTGTTGCTCGGCCTGATGTTCTGCGGCCAATTTAATTGGATCGATGGCCTGCTGCTGACCGGCAAGCCGCTGGCGCTGCTGAGCCTGAGCCTGCTGCCGGAGGCCTTCTGGCATGAACTGACCGGCCTGGCGGACGCCACGCAGAACAGCTCGCTGCAATCCTTTCTCAGCCTGTGTGCGGGCCTGGGGCAGATCGGCCTGCTGCTGGCGGGCGGTTTCTTTCGCCTGTGGTACTGGCGATGAGCGGGCATGTGGGCTTGCGCGAGGAAGCGCGCGCCGGGCATCTGCTGGCGCGGCGGATTGCCCGGCTGTTTGCCCCGGCTCGCGGAGCTGGGCAGGCGCCGCGCAAAACGGTGGTAGAAGCTGGCAAGTCGCACTCTCTGTAGGAGCCAGCTTGCTGGCGATGCTTTGTTTGCGTGGCCGGATCGCCAGCAAGCTGGCTCCTACGAAGAATGGCTGCAGCCTGTAAATAGCCTGCCGCTGGGCTTAAGCCGGCGGCTGGGTGGCCAGCATCGACGGCAACTGGCAGACCTCGGCATACCAGCCGGCCAGCTGTGGGTAGCGCTGGCGCCAGTTCAGTTCGGGTTGGCGCAGGTCCAGATAACCCAGGGCGCTGGCCAGGCCGATGGCGGCGATATCGAAGTGGCTGGCCAGTTCGGCTATGGCCTCGCTTTCGAACTGCTGCAGGGCGCGTTCGATCTTCTCCTGCTGTGCGGCCTGCCATGGCTCCCAGCGCTTCTCTTCGGGGCGCAGAAAGGTTTCGTAGCGGATCAGCACCGCGGCATCCAGTATGGCGTCGGCCAGCGAGGCCAGGGTCAGGCGCCGCCAGCGCGCCGGGCCATGCCGGGGAATCAGCGGTTCGCCGACATGCTGCTGGTCGAGGTAGTCGAGTATCACCCGGCTGTCGTGCAGCACGCTGCCGTCGGCCAGGCGCAGGGCGGGAATCTTGCCGGCGGGATTGTGGCTAAGCACCACGCTGTTGGGACTGGTGGGGCTGAGTTGCACCTCCTCCAGGCGCACGCGGCCCAGCTGGCCGGTCTCGTGCAACAGCAGCATCACCTTGCGCACGAAGGGCGAGGTGGCGGAGTAAAACAGGGTCATGCTGGGGCTGGACATGCTGGGCTCCTGAGTGCATGGACGGATGGTCTTGATCTTGATCTGGGCGCTATTCGAGCATGGCGACGCGGCGCGCGCCAGGCATCTGCAGCATCGGCATAGGCGCGGATCCTAGGTTGGGCTGAGCTGCGCGAAGCCCAACAGGTCATCAATCAGTAGCCCTTTTCCCTGCCGCTCGCGAAACCCGGCCATCTTGCCTAGGCTTTTGCAGTCCAGCGTTTGTTCGGGTGCTGCCATGGGAATTGCCTGCTCCTCTCTCTGCCGCCGCTTTGCCCTGCTGCTGCTCGCAGGCAGCTGGGCGGCCTTGGCGCTCGCCGCCTCGCCTGGCGAAACCGCCGAGGACAGTGCGACGGATCTCATCAAGGACGTGATCTTCCAATCCCTGGGGGCCGTGGGCGGCGTCGTCGACGCGGTTGACGATCTCGCGCTCGATCCCGTGGTGAGCTATGCGACCACGGCCGACAAGCCGGAAACCATCGACGACGAAGCGGCCGACGCGGCTTTCCTGAAACTCCTCGAAGGCAGTATCAACGTCACCTTTCCGGAACTCGGTTTCGCCATCAAGGGCGGCAAGCTGATCGTCGGCGGAACCGCCGCCGCCATCGAGATCGCCTTGAACGAGGTTTATGAGTCCGGACGCGACGTGGCGCTGTACCAGACCATCTTCGGCAGCTCCGACGGCCCGGATGTTTTTCTCGGCAATATCGATCAGCTATTCGCTCAGCAATCGTTTTTCGGCGATTTTCTCGCCCGGCGCTCGCCGCCTATCACAGCCGAGACGATCGGCGCACAGGTGAAATCGAAACGCGAGCTGGAGCGGCTCTGGTTCACCTACTACAAGAACACCCTGCAAGGCGGCCCGCTCGGCCTGTCGCCGACATTGCGCGAGCAGGTGGACACCAGGCGGAACCAAGCCTGGCCGCAGATGCTCGCCTATTGGCAGGCTAAGCGCGCCCAGATAGTGCTGGCCAATGCGCGCACGGTCTATCACGACCGCCTGCGCGCGGCGGTCGAAAAATTGGCCGAGCAGAAACAGCAGAACCAGGAGCAACAACAAGCCGGCGCCGGGGACAATGGCGGCGCTACGGAACAACCTGGCGTCGATCAGGAGCAGATCGCCGGCTGGCGCGCGACGCTCGAATGCCTGGAGGAAGGCGCGCGCAAGTACCCGGACCATTGGCTGGATTGCAATGGCAACTGGACCATGCGCTCGCGCGACGTGGAAATCGCCTACTACCGGGATTTATTGCGCCAGGCCGGCGTCGAGACCGGCGGCTCAGCCGATGCAACGGCGCCGTCCGGTGCAGCGCTAGCCGGCCCGCTGGAACAGGGCATCAACCGCTATGGCGGCGATTATCGCTACGAGGAAATGTCGAACGCCGATCCGGGGCAGTGCCAGGCGCTCTGCCTGCGGGAAGCCCGCTGCATAGCGTTCTCCTATGTTCGCCCCGGCATCCAGGGCGAGCATGCCCGCTGCTGGCTCAAGGACAGCGTGCCGGAGCCTTCGGACAACGCCTGCTGCACCTCGGGCACGGTGACGCGCTGACCGCCGCACGAGCTTCCGTGAGGAGCGAAAGGGTCATGGTGATTTATCTAGCAGGGCACCTTAGTTGAAAATAAATCACTACGACCCCTTTCGACCCGACTCCTTTCGACCCTATAAGCCCCTGAAGAGTACGACGTCAAAAACACCGCGGCGTAGCTTGCCGTCTTGTTTTAAATCAATGGCCAACGATGGCTTGTGACCGGCCCACGGATCGTTGGCAATGAAGGGGTCGCCCTTGAAATAGAGCTGCGTCGTAACCGGGACGTGCAGCGATTCCATGATCCGAAAGTGAATGTGCGCAGGTCGCGTCAGCCCCGCATATTTCTCAAGCCCCGGGAGATTTGGCGGGACCGGGTATCGGCCCGGCATAATCGTCTCAATCTCGTATTGCCCCTTTTCATTCGTATACAGCATCCCCCGCAAGTGGAAGGCTCTGGCCTCGGTGAAGTTGCCTGGCTTGTTGGTGTCGTATAAGCCTACGTGATTCGCTTGCCACACCTCGATCAATGCCCCCGGGAGGGGTGTACGGCAGTCTGAACTGAACACTGTGCCGGTCAGAATAAGTCTGTCACCGGGCTCATCTGGGCCTGCCAGCCGGGCGTGAAATGGCGCGCCGAACCGATAGAACGGACCGAGGATATCGGACTCGGTGGGCCGACAGCCTTGCTTGGAGGCAAAAGCAGGGCCAGCCAGAAGTCCGCCCCCAAGTATCACTGCACTCTTGTGCAAGAAGACTCGTCGTGAGATGCCCAAGCTAGCCGTCAGGATTTGATGCTTGTCCATGGTTACCTCCACTCCGGATGTTTACACCCGCTGTAGATATAGAGACATGCCTAACTATAAATAAACCCCAAGTGGGGTAATAACGCCTTTACGAGCGTGGCGGATAACATTCCAGCACTGCCATCACCAACTGCACTGACATGCCGCTTTGAATTGCTCAGTGCTCGAATAAAGAAGTTATCCGCCACCTGGGCCGGGCTATCTGCCGGAAGGAAGTTAGTGAGAAGATTCAGACTTCCCGCCCTGCAAGTTGCATCCCAGCAAACTGTATTGAGGCTAGCCCTCCTCTGACCGCCCGGCAAAAACCATTCGTCCATAAAAAAGGCAGCCCAAGGGCTGCCCAAACACACCGAGACTTCTCCTTAATGGGCGGCTGCCCCGCTGGCGCCGAGGCCGGTTTGCGAGCGGACGAACTGCGGGATAAAGCGGGCGCGGGCATCGCCGGCGGCGACGGACTTGTCGGTGACCGAGAAGAACCAGATACCGACGAAGGCCACGGCCATGGAGAACAGCGCCGGGTATTCGTAGGGGAAGATCGCTTCGGCGTTGCCCAGCACCTGCACCCACACGGTTGGGCCGAGGATCATCAGGGTCACCGCGGTGATCAGGCCCAGCCAGCCGCCGATCATGGCGCCGCGGGTGCTGAGGTTCTTCCAGTACATGCTGAGGAACAGCACCGGGAAGTTGCAGCTGGCGGCGATGGAGAAGGCCAGGCCGACCATAAAGGCGATGTTCTGCTTCTCGAACGCGATGCCGAGGAAGATCGCCAGCACGCCGAGGCAGACGGTGGTGATCTTCGAGACGCGCAGCTCATCCTTCTCGTTGGCCTTGCCCTTCTTGAACACGCTGGCGTAGAGGTCGTGGGACACCGCCGAGGCGCCGGCCAGGGTCAGCCCGGACACCACCGCGAGGATGGTGGCGAAGGCCACGGCCGAGATAAAGCCGAGGAACCAGCTGCCGCCGACCGCGTTGGCCAGGTGGATGGCCGCCATATTGTTGCCACCCAGCAGCAGGCCGGCGGCGTCCTTGAAGGCCGGGTTGGTGCTGACCAACAGGATCGCGCCGAAGCCGATGATAAAGGTCAGGATATAGAAGTAGCCGATAAAGCCGGTGGCGTAGAACACCGACTTGCGCGCTTCCTTGGCGTCCGAGACGGTGAAGAAACGCATCAGGATATGCGGCAGGCCGGCGGTGCCGAACATCAGCGCCAGGCCCAGGGAGATGGCCGAGATCGGGTCTTTCACCAGGCCGCCGGGGCTCATGATGGCCTCGCCTTTGGGGTGCACGGCGATGGCTTCGGTGAACAGGCGGGCGAAGTCGAAGTCGACGTGCTTCATCACCATCAGCGCCATAAAGGAGGCACCGGAGAGCAGCAGCACGGCCTTGATGATCTGTACCCAGGTGGTCGCCAGCATGCCGCCGAACAGCACGTAGAGCACCATCAGGATGCCGACCAGGATCACCGCGATATGGTAGTCGAGGCCGAACAGCAACTGGATCAGCTTGCCGGCGCCGACCATCTGCGCGATCAGGTAGAAGGCCACCACAACCAGCGAACCGCTGGCCGACAGGGTGCGGATCTGGGTCTGACCGAGGCGGTAGGAGGCCACGTCGGCGAAGGTGTACTTGCCGAGGTTGCGCAGGCGTTCGGCGATCAGAAACAGGATCACCGGCCAGCCGACCAGAAAGCCGATGGAGTAGATCAGGCCGTCATAGCCGGAGCTGAACACCAGGGCGGAAATGCCCAGGAAGGAGGCCGCCGACATATAGTCGCCGGCGATCGCCAGGCCGTTCTGGAAGCCGGTGATGCTGCCGCCGGCGGTGTAGAAGTCGGACGTCGAGGTGTTGCGCTTGGACGCCCAGTAGGTGATGTACAGCGTGGCGCCGACGAAGGCGAGGAACATGACGATGGCCGAGGTGTTCAACGGCTGCCGCTGTACCTCGCCTTCGATGGCACCGGCCGCCCACAGGGCGGGGGCCACGGCCAGCAGGCCGATGACGGTGAGGAGTCGTGCGATCATTTCTGCACCTCGTCGAGAATGGCCTGGTTCATGCTGTCGAACTCGCCATTGGCGCGCTGGACATAGACGCCGGTGAGCACAAAGGCGGAAAGAATCACCCCCACGCCGATTGGGATGCCCCAGGTGACAGGCGAGTCCGGGTTGATGCGGGCACCGAGCAACTCGGGAACGAAGGCGATCAGCAGGATAAAGGCCACATACAGGCCCAGCATGATGGCGGAGAGGATCCAGGCGAACCGCTCGCGCTTGGACACCAGTTCTTGGAAGTGCGGACTCGCTTGAATCCGCCGGTAGATGTCGTCGTGCATTATTGTGGTCCTCCGCCGTTGGGGTAGTGAGACCTACTCTAGGCTCGTCGTGGAGGAGCGACAGACGACCTTAGTCGTAAGAGCCCGTTCACGATCTGCTGCGCGTCGGCTAAACGACCTCGGCAAGCCGCTTGCGACTAACGCGCTTCAGCGCGACCCGAAGGGCGAGTGAAACGAGTAATGCTCATTTACAGCCAGTAAACTCCGCTTGATTCGCTGCGCTCACCCTGCGGGTCAGCCGTCGGCTGTTACTTCGCTGCGCTGCGTTTCTCGGCCGTTTTCGCCACCGTTTATCTCTAGCTCGCGAGATCGTGAACAGGCCCTAAGCGCGGCGGCGTTCTAGGCCAAGATCGTAGTGCGTTTGGCCTTTTGCTGCAGGAGCGAAGCTGACTGCTGCGCGAGCTATGGGACGGAGTGGAGTTTTATGTAGGCTGGACATGGCGAAACCTTGTCCACCGTTTGCGCCACAGTGGCGGACAAGCCTGCGGCATGTCCGCCCTACGAGCGCGCCGGCGGAAGTGCGGTTGGAGTGCGGCCTGTTGATGCGCGATCTGTAGGAGCCAGCTTGCTGGCGATCCATGATCAAGCACAAGCATCGCCAGCAAGCTGGCTCCTACCTGAGTGGGGTGTGCCTACAGCGAATAGGCCTGCTGCCGGCGGCGTTGGCCGGCCAGGCGCTGCTCCAGCGCCGGCAGGCTGTCGAGCCCTTGCTGGCGCGCCTTGCTGAACAGGATCAGCGCCAGCTCGGCGGTGACCAAAGCGTCGGCGCTGGCGTGGTGGCGCTGCTGCGCCTGCAGGCCGAAATACTGCGTCCAGTCATCCAGACCGCCATTGCGGATAGGCGCCTGGGGGCAGAGCAGCGGCGCCAGCTCGGCGACATCGAAAAAGCCATGGCGCAGGCGATAGCCCAGGCTCTGCTTGAGCGCGCGGCTCAGCATGCGTTGATCGAAGCCGGCGTGAAAGGCCAGCAGCGGGCTGTCGCCGAGAAATTCCATAAAGCCCAGCAGCGCCTCGGCCGGCTCGACGCCCCGGGCGATCGCGCTGGGGGTTATGCCGTGGATCAGGGTGCTGGCGCTGGCTCGGTGGTCCAGACGCTGCAGGGTGCATTCGAACTGCTGGCCGAGGTCGATTGCGCCGTTGTCGATCGCCAGCGCGCCGATTGACAGCACTTGGTCGCGCTGCCTATCCAGGCCGCTGGTTTCCAGGTCCAGCACCACCATGCGCTGCTGGCCTAACGGGCGCTGGTCCAGGGGCACCGGCTCGGTCAGGCGCGCGCGGCGCTGCAGTTGGCTCTGGCTTAGGGCCGGGCCGCGTCCGTTAAACCAGCTGAAGCCGTTTATAGCTGATACCTCAGGGCCAGGCTGCTCTGCAGGCGCTGCGCCTGGCGGAAGGATTCACGCAGGATGCGCCGGTCCAGGTGGTTGAGGCTGTCGGGATCGACACGGTTGGAATAGGGCTGGCCGTTGCGCGCCTGCAGCTGGTGCTGTTGCAGACGGGCCTGCTGAATATAGTGGTAGGCCTCCGCATAGGCCGCGCCGTCCTGGGCATCTATCACCCCCTGCTGGCTCAGCGCGCGCAGGCGCTGCTGGGTGTTGCAGGCGGCTATGCCATGGGCCAGGGCGAGCAGGCGCGCGCCATCGACGAAGGGCGTCAGGCCCTGCACCTTGAGGTCCAGGGTGTGTTTCTCGGCGCCCTTGCGCGCCACCACGAAATCGCGCAACAGCCCCAGCGGCGGACGCTGGCGCAGGGCGTTCTCCGCCAGCAGGCGCTGGAACAGGCTATTGCCGGCCACCTCGGCGAGCAGGCCCTGGCGCAGTTGCTCGCAACCCTGGGGTTCGCCCCAGACCGCACGCAGGTCGAAGTAGATGCTGGAGGCCAGCAGATTTTCCGGGCTGGCGGTGTGCACGAACTGGCCGAAGCGCCTGGCCCATTCCTGGCGCGACAGGCACAGCTCGGGGTTGCCGGCCATGATATTGCCCTTGCACAAGCTAAAGCCGCACTGCGCCAGGCGCTGGTTGATCCTTTGCGCCAGCGGCAGCAGGCGCGCGCGGATGGCCGCCGCTTCGCTCGCATCCTGGGCCTCGAACAGCAGGCCGTTGTCCTGGTCGGTGTGCAGGGTCTGCTCGCAGCGCGCCTCGCTGCCGAAGCTCAGCCAGGTGAAGGGCACGCCGGGGTCGCCCAGCTCTTCCTGCGTCAGCTCTATCACCCGGCAGACCGTATGGTCGTTGAGCAAGGTGATCAGCTGGGTGATCTGGGTCGAGCTGGCGCCGTGGGCCAGCATGCTGTCGACCAGCTGACGGATATCGCTGCGCAGCGCCGCCAGGGTCTCCAGCCGTCCGGCATGGCGGATGGTGCGCGCCAGATGGACCAGATCGACACGCTGCAGGCTGAACAGGTCGCGCTCGGAAATCACTCCGCACAGTTGCTCGTTTTCCACCAGGCAGACGTGGGCGATATGCCGCTCGGTCATGGCGAGGGCCGCGTCGAAGGCGCTGGCGTCCGGGGCCAGGTGGAAGGGCGCTTGGGTCATCAGCTGGGCGATGGGCTGCTCCAGGGCGCCTCCATCGGCCACCACCCGGCGCAGGTCGCGCAGGGTGAAGATGCCCAGGGGTCTATTGGCCGGATCGACTATGACGATGCTGCCGACCTGCTGCTCGTGCATCAGCCTGACCGCCTCACGCAGGGCCAGCTCCGGCGCGCAGCTGACCGGCTGGCGTATGGCCAACTGGGCGAGGCGGGTATCCAGGGAATACTGCGCGCCCAGGGTCTGCACCGCGCGCATCTGCACCTGCTGGTTGACCTGGTCGAGCAGGCT
>NZ_JAUYNP010000272.1 GCF_030696055.1 Pseudomonas sp.
TTGCGCGCAATTTAATTACTGAAAAATAAGGCCCGCTGATAGCGGGCCACAGCACAAACGTAGGATGGGTTAGCGGCGCAGGAAAACAACTCACGAAGCGACTGCGACCTGTGCGCGCCGTGTAACCCATCAACAGAGCCATGATGGGTTACGGCACAACAGCGCTATGCGTTAGCTTGCAGCCGTGCACCAAGCGCCCCATCCTACGCTCTGATGGCAGGCCTATACGCAAGCGTTAAGTACGCGGCACCAGCTTAAGCGACGCCGAGTTGATGCAATAACGCAACCCCGTGGGGGCCGGGCCATCGGGAAACACATGGCCCAGGTGCGCGTCGCACTTGGCGCATTTCACCTCGATGCGGTGCATGCCATGGCTAAAGTCATCCAGGCTGGCAATCGCCGCCTTGCTGACCGGCTGGAAATAGCTGGGCCAACCGCTGCCGGAATCGAATTTGGCGTCCGAATCGAACAGCTCGGTGCCGCAACAGGCACAGTGATAGATACCCGACACCTTGCTGTCGTGATACTCGCCGGTAAAGGCGCGCTCGGTGCCGCCCAGGCGGCATACATGAAACTGCTCCTCGGAAAGCTCTTCGCGCCAGGCTTCCAGGGGTTTTTCCAGCTTGTCCATGGGCAAAATCCTCAATAGAAAAAATCGTCGGGAGCGATTTTTAACGTCGCGCAGCGACGGCCAGAAGGGTGACCGCCATGGATGGCAGGCCATAAAAAAGCCCGACCAGTACCTTTGCCAAGATCGGGCTGCCACGTATCATTCGACCCCAGTCTGTCATCGGCGTTACACCCTGCCAAGGCTGGCAGGCCGCTGAAAAACTACTGCGCTCGGCTATGCCGCGTTGAAATCAGCCTCGGAATGCTCATGTACAACTCGTACACTCCGCTTCCTCGGCCGATTTCGCCTTGCCTAGCCTTCGCTCGCTACGTTTTCAACAGCCTGCCGCGCAAGAGACCGTGGCTGTTACGCGGCGTTTCCTTATATCGGGATTACACACATGCAGTTCAGCAAATCGAACAAGCTCGCCAACGTCTGCTACGACATTCGCGGGCCTGTGCTCAAGCACGCCAAACGCCTGGAAGAGGAAGGCCATCGCATCCTCAAGCTGAATATCGGCAACCCGGCGCCGTTCGGTTTCGAAGCGCCGGAGGAAATTCTCCAGGACGTGATCCGCAACCTGCCCACCGCCCAAGGCTATAGCGACTCCAAAGGCCTGTTCAGCGCGCGCAAGGCGGTGATGCAGTACTACCAGCAGAAGCAGGTGGAAGGCGTCGGCATCGAGGACATCTACCTGGGCAACGGCGTCTCCGAGCTGATCGTCATGGCTATGCAGGCCCTGCTCAATAATGGTGACGAAGTGCTGATCCCGGCGCCGGATTATCCGCTGTGGACCGCCGCCGTGGCGCTGTCCGGCGGCAAGCCGGTGCATTACCTGTGCGACGAACAGGCCGGCTGGTTCCCCGACATCGCCGATATGAAGGCGAAGATCACCCCGAACACCAAGGCCCTGGTGCTGATCAACCCGAACAACCCCACCGGTGCGGTGTATTCCAAGGAAGTGCTGCTGGACATAGTCGAGTTGGCGCGCCAGCACAACCTGGTGCTGTTCTCCGACGAGATCTACGACAAGATCCTCTATGACGACGCGGTGCATATCTGCACCGCCTCCCTGGCGCCGGACGTGCTGTGCCTGACCTTCAACGGCCTGTCCAAGTCCTACCGGGTGGCCGGTTTCCGCTCCGGCTGGGTGGCCATTTCCGGGCCGAAACACCGGGCGCAGAGCTATATCGAAGGCATCGATATTCTGGCCAATATGCGCCTGTGCGCCAACGTGCCGAGCCAGCATGCGATCCAGACCGCGCTGGGCGGCTACCAGAGCATCAATGATCTGGTATTGCCCAACGGCCGCCTACTGGAGCAGCGCAACCGCACCTGGGAACTGCTCAACGACATTCCCGGGGTCAGCTGCGTCAAGCCCATGGGCGCGCTGTATGCCTTCCCGAAGATCGACCCCAAGGTCTGCCCTATCCATAACGACGAGAAATTCGTCCTGGATCTGCTGCTTTCCGAGAAGCTGCTGATCGTTCAGGGCACCGCCTTCAACTGGCCATGGCCGGATCACTTCCGCGTAGTCACCCTGCCGCGGGTGGATGAACTGGAGATGGCCATCGGCCGTATCGGCAACTTCCTCAAGTCCTACCAGCAGTAATTGGAGAGCACCATGGACCAGGGCAAACGCTATCTGCTGACCGGAGCCAGCTCCGGCATAGGCGCCGCCCTGGCCCGCGAGCTGGCCGGCAAAGGCTACGACCTGGCCCTGGCCGCTCGCCGCGAGGACAGTCTGCACCTGCTGGCCGCCGAACTGCAGGCCCGCTTTGGCCGCAAGGTGGTGGTCTTGCCCCTGGACGTGACCGACTACGACGCCTGCCAGGATGCCGTGGGCCTGGCTGCCAACGCCCTGGGCGGGCTGGACGGAATGATCGCCAACGCCGGCATCGCCTTGACCGGCAAAGCCGGTGGCGGGCACTTCAAGCGCGCCAGGCTGACTCTGGAAACCAACCTGATCGGCGCCATCGCCTGCCTGGACGCCGCCTGCGCGCTGTTCCGCCAGCAAGGCCATGGCCACCTGGTGGCGGTCGCCTCGGTGGCCGGCAAGCGCGGCCTGCCACACAGCCCCGCCTATTCGGCGAGTAAGGCCGGCTTGATCAGCTATATGGAAGCCACCCGCGCCGAACTGCTGGGCAAGAACATCGATACCACCCTGCTGCTGCCCGGCTTTATCGACACGCCGCTGAACAGCGATATGGCCAAGCGGCCCTTTCTGATCGATGTGGAACGCGGCGCGGCGCTGATCGCCCAACATATCGACAAGCGCCATGTCAGCGCCTATGTCCCAGGCTGGCCCTGGGCCCTGCTGGGCCGCCTACTGCCTTACCTCCCCACCTCGCTGATTGGCAAATTCTGATGGACCTGCAGATAGACGACTTCTACAAGGACGCCGCCGCTGGCCTGCTGACGCTCTACCAGGTGTTTCCGCGCAAGGCCGCGCTGTATGTCGAAGACCTGATCGGCCGTGAAGAACCGGACGAATTCGGCCTGCCCACGCCGCGCCATCAAAGCTGCCTGGGCGCCCTGTTGTGGCTGGCCGAAGAAGGTTATATCCGCTTCGACTCGCCCATAGGCTACGACGCCCTGGACCAAGCCGTGCTGACTGAAAAGGGCTTTCTGCGCCTGACCCGCGGCATACCCCACGCCCTGCGCGAAGGCGACGCCTTGCCGCCGAGCATCCGCCGGGTACATGCCACCCTGGCCTTCCAACTGCGCGAAGCCCTGGGGCAACGCCACAGCGAACGCATCGCCCGTCTCGCCCGCCTGCTGTTCGAAAGCAGCCTGACCGGTGCAAGCGACATAGTTTGAAATAGTCCCCCGGTTGAAGTGCCGGGGGGCGCGCCCTTATATAGCCGGCATAACCCCAGATCTTTCCCGTGAGGAGTCTCAACCCACCATGATGCGCATTATGCTGTTCCTGGCCACCAACATTGCGGTGTTGATCATCGCCAGCATCACCCTGAAATTGCTCGGGGTCGACCGCTTTACCGGCCAGAACTATGGCAGCCTGCTGGTTTTCTGCGCAGTCTTCGGTTTTGCCGGTTCGCTGGTTTCGCTGTTCATCTCCAAATGGATGGCGAAGATGAGCACCGGCACCGAAATCATCACCCAACCGCGCACCCGTCACGAACAGTGGCTGCTGCAAACCGTGGAAGAACTGGCCCGCGACGCCGGGATCAAGATGCCGGAAGTCGGCATCTTCCCCGCCTACGAATCCAACGCCTTCGCCACCGGCTGGAACAAAAACGACGCCCTGGTAGCCGTCAGCCAAGGCCTGCTGGAGCGTTTCTCGCCGGATGAAGTGAAAGCCGTGCTGGCCCACGAGATCGGTCATGTGGCCAACGGCGACATGGTCACCCTGGCGCTGATCCAGGGCGTGGTGAACACCTTCGTGATGTTCTTCGCGCGGATCTTCGGCAACTTCGTCGACAAGGTCATACTGAAGAACGAAGACGGCCCGGGCATCGGCTACTTCGTCGCGACCATCTTCGCCGAGCTGGTACTGGGCATCCTGGCCAGCATTATCGTCATGTGGTTCTCGCGTAAACGTGAGTTCAAGGCCGACGAGGCCGGCGCCCGCCTGGCCGGGACCGGCGCCATGATCGCCGCCCTGCAGCGCCTGCGCACCGAGCAGGAAATACCGGTGAACATGCCCAGCAGCATGACCGCCTTCGGCATCAACGGCGGCCTCAAACACGGTCTGGCCGGCCTGCTGATGACCCACCCGCCGCTGGAAGAGCGTATCGAAGCCCTGCGTCAGCGCGGCTAAGTCAGCAAAAACAAAAAAGGGCGACTCTAGAGTCGCCCATTTTTATGGCTGCCATCCCTGGCCGCCACCCTTCGGGCCGTCGCTACGCGACGTTAAAAATGTCTCCCGGTCATTTTTTTCTGCCTGAGATTCAGCTCTTGTGCAGTCGATATACCCGCTCATCCAGGCGCTGCAACCCGCGCTGAAGAAACGTCCAGTTCTCGCCCAGCACATCGCCGCTCTCGAGCGTTTCAACCTGCCAGGCCTCGGCGAACAGCTGCTGCACCTCGCTATCGGGCACGGCAAAGGGCGGCCCATCCATCTGTTCCTGTTCGTAATCCAGGGTCACCAGCAGGCCCCGGCAACCCTTGGGCAGAAGCTGCGTCAGATGCGCTGCATAACGCCCACGCATCTCGGCCGGCAAGGCAATCAGCGCGGCGCGGTCATACAGCGCCGTGCAATCGCCCAGCTGCTGCGCCGTCAGGGCAAAGAAATCGCCGCAGTAGATCTCCACGGCGCCGGCGCGATACAGCGCACAGTCGCCCACCTGACTGATCTGCGGCTGCAGTTGCTGTTCGCTGAAGAAGTCCTCGACCGCTTTCTGCGCCAGCTCGACGCCCAGCACGCGATAACCCTGGCCTGCCAACCAGGCCAGATCCAGGCTTTTGCCACATAGGGGCACCAGCACCCGCGCGCCTTCTGCCAGCCCCAGACTAGGCCAATGGCGCTGCAAATAAGGATTGACCTCAGGCGAATGGAAGCCGATTTCACTGCGCGTCCAACGCGCCTGCCAAAACTCCGCGTGCATGCTGACTCCCTAGAAATATCCAGTCGCCAATCCTGAGCGAAAGCGCCGGCCAAGACCAAGCGACTCCGAGCAAACCAAGCGACCAATCTAACCAAACGATCAAACCACCCGAGTATTTGCGCTTTTTATGCCAGACAAATCGATAGACGATAAGGGCAATAGCTTAGGAGTCTGCCATGTTACCCAGTCTGTTTATCTCCCACGGTTCCCCCATGCTGGCCCTACAGCCCGGCGCCAGCGGCCCCGCCCTCGCCCGCCTGGCCAGCGAACTGCCCAAGCCGCGCGCCATAGTGGTGGTGTCCGCGCACTGGGAAAGCAACGAGCTGCGTGTCGGCGGCGCGGCGCAGCCACAGACCTGGCATGACTTTGGCGGCTTTCCCGCCGCGCTCTATCGGGTGCAGTACCCGGCGCCCGGCAGCCCGCAACTGGCGGCGGAAATCATTCGGCTGCTGGCCGCAGCCAACCTGCCCGCGCAACTCGACGACCAGCGCCCGCTGGATCACGGCACCTGGGTGCCGCTGTCGCTGATGTACCCGCAAGC
>NZ_JAUYNP010000033.1 GCF_030696055.1 Pseudomonas sp.
ACCATCGGCAACCTGTCCGGCACGGTCAGCCGCATCCGCATCCGCGCCACCACCATCACCGATTTCGACCGCAAAGAAATCATCGTGCCGAACAAGACCTTCGTCACCGACCAGCTGATCAACTGGTCGCTGAACGACACGGTCACCCGGGTCATAGTCAAGATCGGCGTGGCCTACGAGACCGACCTGGCCCTGGCGCGCCAACTGATGATGCAGGCCGCCGAGGAAAACCCGCGGGTGCTGCGCGACCCGGCGCCCATGCTGTTCTTCCTGACCATCAGCGCCAGCACCTTCGACTACGAGCTGCGCTTCCATGTGCGCGAATTGGGCGACCGCAACGCCGCCACCGACGAGATCCTCACGCGCATCGCCCTGACCTTCCGCGAGCACAAGGTGGAGATGGCGTTCAATCAGGTCGAGGTGATGATCAAGAACCTCGAAGGCCAGGAACTCAACCTGAGCACCGGGCAGATGGTGGCCGCCACCGCCGCCGCGGACTCGCAGCAACCCAGCCTGCCGCCACCGGCGCCCGCGATAGATCCGCTTTAAGTGGCGCCCAGGTCGGCTTACAGGCCGTTGAAAAATGTAAGCGAGGCAGCCGAGACAAGGCGCTACGCAGTAACAGCCGCAGGCTGGTCAAAACGGCCGTTACTGTGAGCATTTGATTCGCTTCGCTCACCCCTTCGGGGTCGCGCTAAAGCGCGTTCAGCCTTCGGCTGTGAGGCCGTTTTTAACGCCCCTTTCTTTTATCAAGAGGGGCAACGTAGGTAGTTTTTCAACGGCCTGTTAGGCTGACCTGATCCGATTATCAGAGCCGGGCAGCACCTGCCCGGCTGGAGCCTGACCGTGAAGTCGCTGAGCGAGCTGACCTTCGACAACCGCTTCGCCCGCCTGGGCGATGCCTTCTCCACCCCTGTGCTGCCCGAGCCGATTGCCGAGCCGCGCCTGGTGGTCGCCAGCACAGCCGCCATGGCCCTGCTCGACCTCGACCCGGCCGAGGCCGACAGCGAGGTGTTTGCCCAGCTGTTCGCCGGGCACAAGCTGTGGAACGAGGCCGAACCGCGGGCCATGGTCTATTCCGGGCACCAGTTCGGCGGCTACACCCCACGCCTGGGCGATGGCCGCGGCCTGCTGCTGGGCGAGGTGCTGAATGAGGCCGGCGAGCACTGGGACCTGCACCTCAAGGGCGCCGGACAGACGCCCTACTCGCGCATGGGCGATGGCCGCGCGGTGCTGCGCAGCTCGATCCGCGAATTCCTCGCCAGCGAGTACCTGCATGCCCTCGGCATCCCCAGCTCGCGGGCGCTGTGCGTCACCGCCTCCAGCACCCCGGTATGGCGCGAGAAGCAGGAGACCGCGGCGATGCTGCTGCGCCTGGCGCAGAGCCACGTGCGCTTCGGCCACTTCGAATACTTCTATTACACCCAGCAGCCTGAACTGCTGAAACAACTCGGCGAGCATGTGTTGAGCTGTCATTTCCCGGACTGCCTGGAGCAGGAACAACCCTACCTGGCCATGTTCCGCCAGGTGCTCGAGCGCAACGCCGAACTGATCGCCTACTGGCAGGCCTATGGGTTCTGCCACGGGGTAATGAACAGCGACAATATGTCGATCCTCGGCATCACCTTCGACTATGGCCCCTACGCCTTCCTCGATGATTTCGATGCCCAGCATATCTGCAACCATTCCGATGACTCGGGGCGTTACTCGTTCAGCAATCAGGTGCCGATCGCCCAGTGGAACCTGGCGGCCCTGGGCCAGGCGCTGACGCCGCTGGTGGAAGTCGAGGCGCTGCGCGACAGCCTCGGCCTGTTCCTGCCGCTGTACCAGACCCATTACCTGGACCTGATGCGCCGCCGCCTGGGCTGGCTGAGCGGCTGCGAGAGCGACGAGGCATTGATCCAGCGCCTGCTGCAACTGATGCAAGGCAGCGCGGTGGATTACAACAACTTCTTCCGCGAGCTGGGCGACAGTGCGCCGGCCCAGGCCCTGGCGCGCCTGCGCGACGACTTCACCGACCTGGCCGGCTTCGACGCCTGGGCCGCCGACTACCGCGCGCGCAGCGCCGAGGACGGCGCCGAGCAGGAGCAACGCCGCCTGCGCATGCACGGGGTCAATCCCAAATATATTCTGCGCAACTACCTGGCCCAGCAGGTCATCGAAGCCGCCGAACAGGGCGACTACGCGCCGGTGCGCGAGCTGCACCAGGTGCTCAGCCGGCCGTTCGAAGAACAACCCGGCTACGAGCGCTACGCCCAGCGCCCCCCGCAATGGGGCAAGCATCTGGAGATCAGCTGCTCGTCCTGACCGGCCCCGCACTCACGCCCCCGTAGCCCGGATGCAATCCGGGGCGGTCATGGCTAAATCTACCGGATTGCTTCCGGGCTATGGTCCTACTCGCCATAACGGGCCGCACTGGCAGCGTGCCATCCCACCCGTTTAGGTGACATACAAGGCTTTCCTCTCCTGCCTAGAATCCTCGCCGCCATAGCCCGGGACTTGCAGTGGCAAAGATGCCTGGTCCCTTCCCATAAGGACTACCGAGAGGAAGCGTATGAAAAAGATCCTATTGACCGCCCTCAGCAGCCTGCTGCTGAGCATCTCCGTCGCCTGCCAGGCGGCTTACACCGCCAACCCAGTGGTACTGGTGCCGGGCATCTTCGCCTTCGACAGCATCGCCATGGTCGACTACTGGTACCAGATCCCGGCCACCCTGCAGGCCCAGGGCACCGAGGTTTACGTGCCGAAGATCAATGCCTTCGACAACTCGGTGGAGCGCGGCAATCAGCTGATCCAGCAGCTGGACAGCATCAAGGTGGCGTCCCTCGGGCGCATCCAGAAGTTCAACCTGATCGCCCACAGTCAGGGCGGCATGACCTCGCGCTATGTGATGAACGTACGCCCCGACCTGGTGGCCTCGGTGACCACCATGGCCACCCCGCACACCGGCTCGCCCTTGGCCGATGTGGTCACCGGGGTCGCGCCCCAGGGCACGTTACAGGGCGTGGCTTTCGAGGTGTTCGCCAATGCGGTGGGCAACCTGGTGAATTTCTTCTCCGATAACAAGGCGAGCCAGTCGGACATCTACGCCATGCTCGGCGAGTTCAACAAACCGGGCGCGGCCGCCTTCAACGCCCAGTTCCCGGCCGGCCTGCCGACTCAAGAGTGCGGCGTCGGGCCGAACAGCGTAAGCATCGGCGGGCAGAATATCCGCCTGTACTCCTGGGGCGGCGGCTCGCCGCTGACCAATGTGCTCGACCCTTCCGACGCCCTGTTCGCCATCACCAGCCTGGCCTTCGGCGGCCAGGCCAACGACGGCGTCACCGGGGTCTGCGCCAACCACTTCGGCCAGGTGATCCAGGACCGCTACTGGATGAACCATATCGACATCGAGAACCAGGTGTTCGGCGTGGTCTCCTGGTTTGAGACCAACCCCAAGACCCTCTTCAAGAACCACGCCACCCGCCTCAAGCAGGCCGGCCTCTAAGCTTGTGGTTCCTGCTTCAGCCGGCGACGGCTGGAGCAGGTCGAGGACACGCCATGCTCACCCGTAAGCCCCTTCTATTGTCCGCCCTCCTGGGCGTCTTGGCCGGCGGCGGCACGCTCGGACTGCTGCTCTCCGGCGACCCGGACGGCCAGGTCGAATCCCCCCAGGCGCAGCCGGCCACTGCCGTCGCCGACCTCGAGCCCAGCGCCGCTCAGGCCCGGCAAACCAACCAGGCCGTGCAGGTCAAGCCGCTCGAGGCGCTCGCCAAGCTGCCGCCGCTGCCGCGCTCGCTGCAGGGCAGCAGCCCCGACGTGCAACTGCAGACCGACGCCGCCGGCAATCTGCTGCCCAAGGCCGATATTCTCCACCTGTTCGAGTTCTACCTCTCGGCGCTGCAGGAAGAGCCGCTGGAGACCAGCCTGACGCGCATCAGCCTGGCCCTCGCCGAGCAGCTGCAGGGGCCGGCCCTGGCACAGGCCCGCGACCTGCTGAAACGCTACCTCGACTACAAGATCGCCCTGGCCGACCTGGACCGCAGCCCGGTGCTCGCGGACGCCAGCGGCACCTATTCCCTGCAGGCCATAGCGCAGCGCCAGCAAGGGCTGCAGACCCTGCGCCAAGCGCATTTCTCCGCGCAGGAACACCGCGCCTTCTTCCAGGAAGAAGAGGCCTACGACACTTATATGCAGCAATACCTGGCCATAGCTCAGGACAAGGCGCTCGATGCCGCCCAGCGCCAGCAGGAACTGACGCAGCTCGAGCAGCAGCTGCCCGAGCCGATGCGCGCGGCCCGCGCCCAGGCGACCCAGCAAACCCAGCTGTATGAAACGACGCAGGCGCTGAAACACAACGGCGCCAGCGCCGAACAGCTGTTCCAGACCCGCACCCAGACCCTGGGCGCGGAAGCCGCGGCGGCGCTGGCCGAACTGGACCAACGGCAGGCCGACTGGAACAGGCGCCTCGCCAGCTATGACCAGGAGCGTGCGGCCATTCACCAATCGGGCCTGAGCGCCCAGGATCAGCAGGCGGCAATCGCCAGTCTGATCGAGCAGCGCTTCGCGGCGAGCGAACGCCTCCAGGTGCAGGCGCTGGAGCTGTATCGCTAGAACAGAGTCGTAGGCTGGACAGGGCTACGCCTGGTCCAGCACAGCGGGCCAGGCGCAAGCGGCATGTCCGCCCTACGGTCACTCCGCCAGCAACCACTCCAGGCCCATCGCCACATGCAGCTCGCAACTGTCGAGCAACGGCAGCGGCGCCGAATCCCCGTCCAGCAGCAGGCCGATTTCGGTGCAACCGAGAATCGCCACCTCGGCGCCCTGGCCGCGCAGCTCTTGCAGGCAGCTCAGGTAAAAGTCGCGGGCACTGGCATGGAACTGGCCCTGGCACAGCTCGGCGAAGATCACCCGGTCGATCTCCGCCATCTGCGCCGCCGCGGGCAGTATCACCTGGATGCCGAAGCGTTCGGCCAGGCGCTGGCGGTAGAAATCCTCCTGCATGGTGAAGCGCGTCCCGAGCAGCGCCGCGCGGGTCACGCCCTGACGCTGCAGCGCCTGGCCGACGGCGTCGCCGATATGCAGCAGGGGGATGTCGATAGCCGCCTCGATGGCCGGCGCCACCTTGTGCATGGTGTTGCTGGCCAGCAGCAAGGCCCTCGCCCCGGCCCGCTCAAGGCCCTGGGCGGCCGTGGCCAGCAGCTGGCCGGCGGTCGACCAATCGGCGCGTTGCTGCAATGCGGCGATCTCGGCGAAATCCAGCGAATGCAGCAGCAAGGGCGCGGAATGCAGGCCGCCCAAGCGCTCGCGCACACCCTGATTGAGCAGGCGGTAATAGCTCGCCGTGGACTCCCAGCTCATGCCGCCCAAAATGCCCAACTGACGCATAACGGCTACCTCCAGCCAAAGACTCGAGCCTAGCCAGGCAGGCGCCTGAAGCACAGGCACAGTGCGCGGTTGAGACGGGGGTACAGTCACGTCTGTTAAACCGAAAAGGCATATAAACCTTTACAAACATTCTTAGACTATCTAAGCAAAGCCGCTTATCTTTGCCCGCAACGCCATTCCAGCCTGTTCTACCGCACACTGTCAGGCCTATCACTGCATGAAAATTCGCGATCTCGACCTCAGCCCCAGCCCGCTCAATGCCGAGCACGAAGCCTTCGGCTTGCCTCCCGTGGAAGACTTCGTCAGCCACCCGAGCGACCACCCGGTCCTGCGTTCGGCCATGTGGTTCGCCGTGCTGACCCTGGCCGGCCTGCTGCTGTTTCTCGCCTGGCGCCTGTTCTTCGGCAACAACGGCGGCAGCACGGGGATGCAGATCATCGAGCGCACGCTGAACAGCCCGATTTTCTGGAGCGCGGTGGCCGTCGGCTTCTTCGCCCAGGTCATCGATGGCGCCCTGGGCATGGCCTACGGCATCACCGCCACTACCTTCCTGCTCAGCGCCGGCGCCTCGCCTGCCGCCGCCAGCGCCAGCGTGCATATCGCCGAAGTGTTCACCACCGGCCTGTCGGGCATCTCCCACGTCAAGCTGGGCAACGTCAACAAGTCGCTGTTCCTGCGCCTGCTGCTACCGGGCGTCATCGGCGCCATCCTCGGCGCGGTGCTGATCACCCAGTTCGACGGCAAGGTGCTCAAGCCCTTTATCTCCGCCTACCTGCTGCTGATGGGCCTGTATATCCTGAGCAAGGCCTATCGCCACATCATCCACCGCAAGGAGCCCAAGCATGTGGCCAAGCTGGCGCTGTTTGGCGGCTTCGTCGACGCCGCCGGTGGCGGTGGCTGGGGCCCGGTGGTCACCAGCAGCCTGCTCGGCTCCGGCAGCGACCCGCGCACCACCATAGGCACGGTGAACTTCGCCGAGTTCTTCCTGACCATTTCCAGCGCCACCTCCTTTATCCTCCTGGCCGGCGAACCGGACACCTGGATGCTGGTGGCCGGCCTGGTGTTCGGCGGCCTGTTCGCCGCGCCCTTCGCCGCCCTGCTGTGCAAGCAGCTGTCGGCGCGCACCCTGCTGTGCATAGTCGGCTGCCTGATCGTGCTGATCAGCTCCTACAACATCTATATGGCTTTGGCCTAAATCCAGGCCTGGGCCAGCGGCACATCCGCATGGGTATCGCTGCGTTCAACCCATCCTACAGATCACCCAACACAAACTTGCGTGAACGCCTGCCTTGATATTCGCGCCGCCGGCTCCAGATTAGAACTATCCCGAATCTGGAGTCGCCCATGCCCGATCCTTTGCTGATCCCCTGCCCCCAGTGCAATGGCCTCAACCGCATTCCCGCCGAGCGCCTGGCCGATGCCCCGCGCTGCGGGCGCTGCAAGGCCGAGGTGCTGCCCGACAAGCCTTTCGAGCTGACCCAAGCGAGCTTCGACGCCCAGAACAAGGGCGACCTGCCGCTGCTGATCGACATCTGGGCCAGCTGGTGCGGCCCGTGCCGCAGCTTTGCGCCGATCTACGAGCAGGCCGCCAGCCAGCTGCAAGGTCGCTGCCGCCTGGCCAAGCTGGATAGCGAGGCCAACCCGCAACTGTCCGCCGAAATGGGCATCCGCTCGATCCCCAGCCTGATCCTGCTCAAGGGAGGAGTCGAAGTGGCACGCCAGAGTGGCGCCTTGCCATTGCCCCAGCTGCTCGGCTGGTTGCGCCAACAGGGCCTGTGAGCGAATCGGTCAACCCCGAAGCGGCATGCCGGTCATTACCCGCGCGCCGGCCAGGCTTTAGGCTGGGCGGACCAGCAGCCAGGGAGTCCGCGCATGTCGATGCCACTTGAGTTGATACGCCAACTGACCGAAGAACAGATCGCCTTCGTCCAACGCAGCGGGCTTAAGGCCGAGCTGCTCGAGCCCGGCCATGTGCGCCTGCGGATGCCCCTGGCCGGCAACCAGAACCATATCGGCAGCATGTACGCCGGTGCGCTGTTCACCCTGGCGGAAATTCCCGGTGGCGCGCTGTTTCTCACCAGCTTCGATGCCCAGCGTTTCTACCCGATCGTCAAGGAGATGAACCTGCGCTTTCGCCGGCCGGCCACCGGCGACATCCGCGTCGAGGCGCGCATCGCCGACGAAGAAATCCAGCGCCTGCAACAGCAGGCCAGCGAACAGGGCAAGGCCGACTATCTGTTGCAGTTGCAGCTGACCGATGACAGTGGTGAAGTGGTAGCCGAGAGTCGCGGCCTGTACCAATTGCGCGTACGCTGACACCTGGCCTTGCCATAGATCAAAAGACCAGCTATCTCCCGAGCTCATAATAAATTTGCCGAAAGGTATCGGCAGGAGAGCGCCGACCATGCCCAAGCACATTCTTATTGCCCATGACTTGCGCGATACGGCCGACATGGCCCTGTGCCGCGCCACCCAACTGGCCAAGCAGTTCAAAGCCAAACTGACCCTGCTGCACGTGCTCGACCCGAGCCAGAGCAGCCAGGAACACGAACAGGCCAAGCAAGCACTGGACCGCAGCTTGACCCAGTACGCCCCGCCCGGCAGCGAGTTGCTGATCCGCACCGGGAGCAAGCCTTCGGAAATGGTGTTACAGCAATTGCATGAGTCGGATTGCGATTTGCTGGTATTGGGCGCGCATCATCAGCGCCACGACTTTTTCTCCGGCACCAGCCTCGACCGCATCGCCCGCAATTGCCCGGTGCCGCTGCTGCTGGTGGCGCGCAATGATTTCAAGCCGTACCAGCGCGCGCTCGCGGCCATCGACTTTTCGCTGTGCGCCTGCAGCGCCCTGGGTCAGGCCTATCGCCTGCTACCGGAATCGGCCGAGCTGCATGCCCTGCATGTGTTCGACCCGGACAAGGGCACGCCCAAGCAAATCGACACCCAACTGGCCACGCAGAAGGCCCTGATCGACCAGCTTATACTGGATGAGGCGCAGAACCTGCCGGCCAAGGGCCCGACCCTTAGCCACTCGGTGCAACAGGGCGGCATCCTGCGTTGCCTGCAGGCCCAGCTGAAAAATGAGCAAACCGAACTGCTGGTGCTCGGCAGCCATGGGCGCAGTGCCTTGTCCCAAGCATTACTCGGCAGCCTGGCGCAGCACTTCCTGCACAAGGCGCCCTGCGACATTCTGGTGGTGCGGTAGGTCTTTCTTGCGGACAACAAAAAAGCTGCCTCGGCAGCTTTTTTGTTGTCCGCTCAGAGTCAGTCTGCGTTATTCAGCAAATCATGCAGCTCGACGAACTGCTGGGTCAGCTTGTGGCTACGGTCCAGATGAATCAGCGGCATGCAGGCCTGGTGCGACTCGCGCATCTTCACCGAGCTCATCAGGTTGACCGGCAATACCGGCAAGCCTTCGGCAATCAGCTCATCGAGCAGCTGCTGCGGCAGGCTGGCGCGCGGCTGGAACTGGTTGACCACTATGCCCTCGACCTCCAGGCCCTCGTTGTGGTCATCCCTAAGTTCCTCGATCTCACGCAGCAGGCCGTACAGCGCCTGACGGGAGAAACTGTCGCAATCGAAGGGAATCAACACACGATCGGCGGCGATCAGTGCGGAAACCGTGTAGAAGTTCAAGGCCGGCGGGGTATCCAGATAAATCCGCTCGTAATCGTCACCCAGATCATCCAGCAGTTTGCGCAGCTTGTTGATCTTGTGCTTCTGCTCCAGCTTGGGCTGCAGGTCGGCCAACTCGGCGGTGGCGGTCACCACATGCAGGTTGTCGAACGGCGTCTCGTAGATATCCACCGTGCCCTTCTTGCCGAACGGCGCGCTGGACAGGGTGCCCTTGAAGAACTCGGCGATGCCCATGGGGATGTCGTCGCCAGTCAGGCCGGTGAGGTAATGGGTCGAATTGGCCTGGGTATCCAGATCGACCAACAGGGTGCGATAGCCCTGGGACGCGCTGACCGCCGCCAGGTTGCACGCAATGCTGGACTTACCCACCCCGCCCTTCTGATTGAAAATCACGCGCCGCATAAAACACCCCCTGTGTCCCGAAATGGTGATGAATTCTATGCAAAGTACCTGGCAAGGGGGAGATTTTCGGCAAATTAGCCGCAACCTCCGGTCAGAACGGCTCACCGCCGATTTGCGCCCGACCCGCGCGGCCTGGATAATGCCGGCACCTCGCCATCCCCACCGCCACGCTCGCGCAGGCGGCGGCAGGCAGTAGCCGACATGGACGCCCAGCACTGGGCCGGAAAGAGCCTTCCGCGTGACAGATTTCAGGATCGAGCAATGGCGTGCCTGGGCCCCCGGCCTGGACAGCACGGCTGACTGGTGCGCCTGGCATCAGGCCCCCTCACGCCTGCCGGATAACGGCGAGCAACCCGACGCCAGCTTTCTCCCAGCCATGCAACGCCGCCGTTTGAGCCGCCTGGCGCGCATGGCCTTCCATGTCGCCTGGCCCCTGGCCGAAGCCTGCGGGCCGGTGCCCATGGTGTTTGCCTGCCGCCACGGCGAAACCCCGCGCACCCTGGCCATTCTCGGCGACCTGGCGCGCGGCGAGCCCTTGTCGCCGACCCAGTTCAGCCTGTCGGTGCATAACGCCATCATCGGCCTGTGGTCGATCCAGCGCGGCGACTGCAGCGAAATGACCGCCCTGGCGGCCGCCGGCGACGGCCTGGAACACGCCATCCTGGAGGCCTGCGGCCTGCTGGCCGAGGGCGCGCCCGCGGTGCTGCTGGTGATAGCCGAAGAGACCCCGCCCGAACTCTATGCGCCTTTTATCGACGACGTGCCCTTTTCCTATGCCGTCGCCCTGCTGCTGACCCCGGGTGACGACTGGCAACTGCAGTTGCACGGCACCAGCGGTGGCCGCAGCGAATGGCCCCATGCGCTTAATCTGGTGCGCGCCCTGTGCAGCGCCCAGACCTCCCTGCAACATCACTGGAAGAACCGGCAATGGACATGGTCACGCAACAAGGCCTGAGCCGCCACAGCGCGCCCTATGCCTGGCGCCTGATCGCCACTACCCTGAGTTTCAGCCTGTTCGGTATAGGCGGCGTGCTGCTGCGCGTGCTGGTCTTCCCGCTGCTCGCCCTGCTGCCGGGCGATGCCCTGGCTCGGCGCAGCCGCGCCCGCGCCGTGGTCAGCTGGACCTTCTACAAGTTCGTGCGTTTTATGTACCACAGCGGCGTGCTGACCTATGAGGTGGAGGGTATCGAGCGCCTCGGCCAGCCCGGGCAGTTGGTGATCGCCAACCACCCCTCGCTGATCGACGTGGTGGTGCTGATCGCCTTTATTCGCAACGCCAATTGCGTGGTCAAGCAGAGCCTGTGGGACAATCCCTCGATGCGCGGGCCGATCCGCGCCGCCGGCTTTATCAGCAACAGCGGCAGCCTGGACATGCTCGACGAGGCCGCCGCCGCTCTGCAGGACGGCCAGACCCTGATCGTGTTCCCCGAAGGCACGCGCACCACACCGGGGCACAACCCCGAATTTCACCGCGGCGCCGCGGCCATCGCTATTCGCGGTGCGCGCATCGTCACCCCGGTGGTGATCAGCGTGACGCCGACCACCCTGACCAAGGCCGAACCCTGGTACAGCATTCCGTCGCGGCGTTTTCACTTTCGCCTGCGGGTGGGCGAGGATATCGACCCACAGCAGTTCAACGCCCTGGGGCCGCCCCCGCTGGCCTCACGCAAACTCAACGATTCCCTGCATCAACACTTTATTAAGGAGCTCGCTAAAGATGAGCGATTTACAGCTGGAGATTAAGCACCTGATCATCGAGGCCCTGGGCCTGGAAGACATGGCCGCCGAAGATATCGCCGCCGACCTGACTCTGTTCGGCGAAGGTCTGGGCCTGGATTCGGTGGACGCCCTGGAACTCGGCCTGGCCATCCAGAAACGTTTCGGCATCAAGATCGACGCCGACGCCAAGGACACCCGCAAGCACTTTGCCAACGTGGCCAGCCTGGCGGCATTCGTCTCATCGCAACAACCCGCCTGAGGAAGCACGCCGATGCAAACCCGTGAAGAGATTTTCGCCACCCTGCGCGATGCCCTGGTCGAGCTGTTCGAACTGGATGCCGAGCGCATCACCCTCGAGGCCAACCTCTACCAGGACCTAGAAATCGACAGCATCGATGCGGTCGACCTGATCGACCATATCAAGCGCCAGACCGGCAAGAAGCTCGCCGCCGAGGAGTTCAAGGCGGTGCGTACCGTCGGCGACGTGGTCGAGGCGGTGCTGCAACTGGTCAACGCCCCAGCCGCCGAATAATGAGTCGCCTGTTTGGCCTGCTCCTGCTGGTGGCCGGGCTGCTCTACCCCTTTGCCGTGTATTACGGCATGGAGCACCTGTCGCCGCGTCTGTTCGCTGCGCTGCTCGGCGGCCTGTGGCTGGCCCGCGCCATAGCGCAACGGGGCAAACCCGGTAATCGCTGGATGGCCGGGGTGGCCCTGGGGTTCTGCCTGCTGCTGGGCCTGGCCGGCACGCCTGCGTTGTTGCGCTGGTACCCGGTGCTGCTGAATGCCCTGCTGCTGGCGTTGTTCGGCCTCAGCCTGAGGTTCGGCCCGCCGCTGGTCGAGCGCCTCGCGCGCCTCAGCGACCCGAACCTGCCCGCGCGGGCGGTGCGCTATACGCGCAGCGTGACCCAGGTCTGGTGCTGGTTTTTTCTCGCCAACGGCCTGGTGGTGATCGCCCTCAACCTGTGGGCACCGCTGAGCTGGTGGACCCTGTATACCGGGCTGATCGCCTACGGCCTGATGGGCCTGCTGTTTGCCATCGAGTGGCTGATTCGCCAGCGTGTTAGAGCTGGCTCTAAGGAAATTTGAATGAACTGGCTTAGCCTCGACCGCCTGCTGAGCGAAGCCCACCCGGGCCGCCCGGTCACCCCGGATATGGATCAGGCCTCCCTGCGCCAGCAGGCCCTGAGCCTGGCCGCCGTGCTGCAGGCCCGCGGCATCCAGCGCATCGCCCTGTATCTGGAAGATGCCGGCGAGCTGGCCATCGCCCTGCTCGCCGCCTGGCGCGCCGGCGTGCAGGTGCTGCTGCCGGCCGACGCGCAAGCGCAGACCCGTCAGCGCCTGGGTGCGCAATGCGATCTATGGCTGGATAGCCTGGCCGAGCTGAATATGGCTGATACCTCGGCGCTGCCGGCCGCCCAGCTGGATCTCGACCGGTGCCGGCTGACCCTGTGCACCTCCGGCTCCAGCGGCGAGCCCAAGCTGATCGACAAGTCCCTGCGCCAGCTGGCCAATGAAGTCGAAGCCTTGGAACAACTATGGGGCGCCAACCTGGGCGCCGCGACTATCCTCGGCAGCGTTGCCGCCCAGCATATCTACGGCCTGCTATTTCGCGTGCTGTGGCCACTATGCGCCGGCCGCCCCTTCCTGCGCCGCGCCCAGCCATTCCCCGAGGACCTGCAGCGCAAGAGCCTAGCCAGCGGCACTGACTTTGTGTGGGTGGCCAGCCCTGCTCTATTGAAACGTATGGGCGACAACCTGGATTGGCCGGCCCTGAGCCGGGTGCGCCAGGTATTTTCCTCCGGCGGCGCGCTGCCGAGCGAGGCGGCGCAGCTGCTGCAGAAGCAACTGGGGCAGTGGCCGACGGAAATCTACGGCAGCTCGGAAACCGGCGGAGTCGCCTGGCGTCAGGGTGGTGAGCCCTGGCAGCCGTTCGCAGGCGTCGAGCTGGAACTGAACGCCGCAGGCGCCCTGCGCATCGCATCGCCCTATCTGCCGGCCGGGCATGTCGAGCAGAGCATGGATGCCGCCGAGCTGCAGGCCGACGGGCGTTTTATCCTGCGCGGCCGTCTGGATCGGATTATCAAACTGGAAGAAAAGCGCATCTCCCTGCCCATGCTGGAACAGGCGCTGCTCGGCCACGACTGGGTCGCCGATGCGCGCCTGGGCGTGGTGCAGGAAGGCCGCGCCTCCCTCGGCGCGCTGGTTGCCTTGAGCCCGGCCGGCCTGCATGCCCTGCGCAATCAGGGCCGGCGCCACCTGACCGAGACCCTGCGCCGCCATCTGGCCGGGCATTGCGAAACCATCGCCCTGCCGCGGCGCTGGCGCCTGTTGGCGCAGCTGCCCTACAACAGCCAGGGCAAGCTGCCCCAGGCCGAGGTCGAGGCGCTGCTGGCCGCGCCGCGACCGACCCAGGTCGAGCCACTCTCGAGCGTTGAGCAGGACGGCGAATGGCTGCTGGAGCTGAACGTACCCCTGGACCTGGCGCATTTCAGCGGGCATTTCCCGCAGACTCCGGTGCTGCCGGGCGTGGTGCAGATCGACTGGGCCCAGCAACTGGCGCGGCGCCTGATCGAGGAACTACCGCCACGCTTCTGCGGCATGGAAATGCTGAAGTTCCAGCAATTGGTGCGCCCCGGCGACCGCCTGCAGCTGACGCTGCGTTTCGACGCGGCCCGCGGCAAGCTGTATTTCGCCTACCGCAACGGCGAGGCGGCCTGCTCGTCCGGGCGTATTTTGCTGGGGGCTGCGCAATGATCATGGCGCATGCCTACTTCCGTAGGTTGGTGCTGAGCTTGCGAAGCCCAACGACCAGCGCCGCACATGTTGGGCTTCGTGCCTCAGCGCCAACCTACGCGCTACCCGCACCCGGCAATGGCGTGGAGCCTTGCCATGCATAAGCCCTGCGCGGTAATCCCGGTGTACAACCACGAGCACGCGCTGCCGCTGGTGGTCGACGCCCTGCGCGGCGCCGGGCTGCCGTGCGTGTTGGTCGACGATGCCTCCAGCCCCACCTGCGCGGCGGTGATGGATCGACTGGCTGCTCAACCCGAGACCTATCTGGTGCGCCTGGCGCTCAACCAGGGCAAGGGCGGCGCGGTGATGGCCGGTTTGCGTGAGGCGCAGCGCCTGGGCTTTAGCCACGCCCTGCAGGTGGATGCCGACGGCCAGCACGACCTGACTGACCTGCCCCATTTCATCGAAGCTTCCCGAGCCGAGCCCCAGGCGCTGATCTGCGGCTACCCGCAGTACGATGACAGTGTGCCCAAGGGCCGTCTGTATGCGCGCTACCTGACCCACGTCTGGGTGTGGATCAACAGCCTGTCGCTGTCAATCCGCGACTCCATGTGCGGCTTTCGCATCTACCCGCTGCAGCCTACCCTGGCGTTGCTCGACAGCGTCGCCATCGGCCGGCGCATGGACTTCGACACCGAGATCCTGGTGCGCCTGGCCTGGCGCAACCAGCCGATGCACTGGCTCCCGACCAAGGTGCACTACCCGCTGGACGGCCTCTCGCACTTTCGCCTGTGGCTGGACAACGCGCTGATCTCCAAGATGCACGCCAAGCTGTTCTTCGGCATGTTGCTGCGCGCGCCGCTGATCCTCTGGCGCAGGTGGCGCGGATGAGTGGCAAACCGCATTGGGCCGGCCAGCGCGAGCGCGGCAGCTTTATCCTGATGAAATTCACCGCTGTGCTGGCACGCCTGCTCGGCCGCCGCCTGATCAGCCCGCTGATCTACCTGATCGTGGGGTATTTCTTTCTGTTCGGCCGCCAGGCGCGCCAGAGCATCTGGCAGTACCAGGCCAACCTGGCCGCCTGGAGCGGACGCGACGCCTTGCGGCCGACGCACAAGAGCGTCTTCCGCCACTTTATGACCTTCGCCGAGACCCTGCTGGACAAGCTCGATGTGTGGAATGGCAAGCTCGGCCTGGAGCAGATCAACCTGATCGACCCCCACGGCCTGCGCAGCCAGCTGCATCGCCAGGAGCGCGGACAGATGCTGGTCGGCGCGCACCTGGGCAATCTCGAGGTGTGCCGCGCCCTGGCCGAACTGGGCGAGCACGTACGGATGAACGTGCTGGTGCATACCAAACACGCCGAACAGTTCAACCGCCTGCTCTCTGATGCCGGCGCCACGCACCTGCGGCTGATCCAGGTCAGCGAACTGGACCCGGCGATCATGCTGCAATTGTCCGAGCGCCTGGAGCGTGGCGAGTGGCTGGCGATCGCCGGCGACCGCGTGCCGCTGCACGGCGGGCGCAACCTCAGCGTGGACTTTCTCGGCAAATCGGCGGCCTTCCCGCAAGGCCCCTGGTTGCTGGCCGGCTTGCTGCAATGCTCGGTCAATCTGCTCAACTGCCTGAAGATCGACGGTCGCTACCAGGTGATCATCGAACCCTTCGCCGAACGCATCCAGTGGAAGCGCAGCGAACGCGACAGCGTGATCCGCGCCTGGACCCAGCGCTACGCCGAACAACTGGCGCGCCGCTGCCTGGACGCCCCCCTGCAATGGTTCAATTTCTACCCGTTCTGGAATGAAGATGACGACAAATCAGCCTGATCCCATCGTATTCGGCGAACAGCCCCTGCGCATCGAGCAGGTCGTCGCCCTGGCCGAGCGCCACGCGCCGGCGCAGCTGCAGAGCGATGCCGCGTACCGCGAGAAGATCGCCAAGGGCGCGCGCTTTCTCGACAGCCTGCTGGACAAGGAAGGGGTGATCTACGGCGTCACCACCGGCTACGGCGACTCCTGCGTGGTGGCCGTGCCGCTGCACCAGGTCGAGGCCCTGCCGCGCCACCTCTACACCTTCCACGGCTGCGGCCTGGGCAAGCTGCTCGACGAAGCCAGCACCCGCGCCGTGCTCGCCGCACGTCTGCAGTCGCTGTGCCAGGGCGTGTCCGGCGTGCGCGTGGAGCTGCTCGAACGCCTGCAGGCCTTTCTCGAATTTGATGTGCTGCCGCTGATTCCGGAAGAAGGCTCGGTGGGCGCCAGCGGCGACCTCACACCGCTGTCCTATGTCGCCGCCACCCTGTCCGGCGAGCGCGAGGTGCTGTTCCGTGGCCAGCGCCGCAGCGCCGCCGAGGTGCACCGCGAGCTGGGCTGGACGCCGCTGACCCTGCGCCCCAAGGAAGCGCTGGCGCTGATGAACGGCACCGCGGTGATGACCGCCCTGGCCTGCCAGGCGTTCTCCCGCGCCGAGTACCTGCTCAAGCTGGCCACCCGCATCACCGCGCTCAACGTGGTGGCGCTGGAAGGCAACCCCGAACATTTCGACGAGCGCCTGTTCGCCGCCAAGCCGCACCCGGGGCAGATGCGGGTGGCCGCCTGGCTACGCCAGGACCTGGCCATCGACGCGCCGACCGCGCCGCTGCACCGCCTGCAGGACCGCTACTCGCTGCGCTGCGCGCCCCATGTGCTGGGCGTGCTGGCCGACAGCCTGGGCCTGCTGCGCCAGTTCATCGAGACCGAGCTGAACAGCGCCAACGACAACCCGCTGATCGACGCCGAAGCCGAGCGCGTGCTGCACGGCGGGCACTTCTACGGCGGCCATATCGCCTTCGCCATGGACAGCCTGAAAAACCTGGTGGGCAACGTCGCCGACCTGCTCGACCGCCAGCTCGCCCTGCTGGTCGACTCACGCTACAACCACGGCCTGCCGAGCAACCTGTCCGGCGCGCCGGAGGCTACCGCGATGATCAACCACGGCTTCAAGGCCGTGCAGATCGGCACCAGTGCCTGGACCGCCGAAGCGCTGAAAAACACCATGCCGGCCAGCGTGTTCTCCCGCTCCACCGAGTGCCACAACCAGGACAAGGTCAGCATGGGTACCATCGCCGCGCGCGACGCCCTGCGCAGCCTGGAGCTATGCGAACAGGTCGCCGCCGCCACCCTGCTGGCCGCCAACCAGGGCGTGTGGTTGCGCCTGCGCAACGGCAAGAACGACATCCCCGCGCCGCTGCTGGCCATGCGTGAACAGCTGGCCGCGGATTTTCCGCCGGTGATCGAAGACCGCGCCCTGGAAGGCGAACTGCGCCTGTGCCTGACCCGTATCCGCGACCAGCACTGGTGCCTGTATGCGTAATCGGCGATCAGCCTGTGTAGGAGCCAGCTTGCTGGCGATCCGCCTGCACGCAAAAGCATCGCCAGCAAGCTGGCTCCTACGGAAGCAGGCCCAGTCCGGAGGGGCCTTTCATGCGTAGCAAAGGCGTATTGCAGGCCGAGGTCGAACTGGTGGTGCCCTTCTTCGACGTCGACATGATGGAGGTCGTCTGGCACGGCCACTACGTCAAATACTTCGAGGAGGCGCGCTGCGCCCTGCTCGACAAGCTCGGCCACAACTACCGGCAGATGCGCGACGCCGGCTACGCCTGGCCGGTGATCGACCTGCAGGTCCGTTATATCCGTGGCGCCCAGTTCGGCCAGAGGATAGTCGTGCGCGCCAACCTGGTGGAGTGGGAAAACCGCCTGAAGATCAATTACCTGATCCGCGATGCGGCGACCGGCGAGCGCATGACCCGCGGCAGCAGCGTGCAGGTGGCGGTGGAGATCGCCACCCGCGAGATGCAGTTCGTTTCGCCTGCGGTGTTGGTCGAGGCGGTTGAGAAGGTGCTGGCGTGAGATTCTTTTGGGATGCTTTCCAGCGCTGCCTGAGTGTCCGCGTTCGCCCGGCTATTGGCAGTCCCGTAGGTTGGGTTGAGCTAAGCGATACCCAACGCGGATCGCTTGCTCAAGAGTCGGGACGTGGCGACCTCCAGCGTCCGCCGTTCGACCGATTTCGTCCTGTCGGACGAGTTCTTGACTCGCTGCGCTCGCCCTTCGGGTCAGCCTACGGCTGTTACTCCGCTTCGCTCCGTATCTCTTTGCGCGCGCAGAGAGAAAGTAACCAAAGAGAAAGCGCGCCCCACATACGGCCCTGGCTGCGCCAGGGTTCCCTCGCTCCATCCCTGTTTCAGGGGCACGCTGCGAAGGGCCATCCCTGGCCCATCGCAGCTCTCGCGGCATCCATGCCGCTCAACCCCTTACACAGGGATTCCACTCGGCCTTCTGAGGGGACCCCGTATCCTGGCCCAACTGGCGTTGCTCAATCTTTATTTCTGCGCTGGCACAACCTCGTAGCCCGGATGAAATCCGGGAAGGGCAAAAGC
>NZ_JAUYNP010000278.1 GCF_030696055.1 Pseudomonas sp.
CGTCGGCTAAACGGCGTTGAAAACGACCTCGGAATGCTCATTTACAGCTCGTAAACTCCGCTTCCTCGGCCGTTTTCGCCACCGTTTATCTCTAGCTCGCGAGATCGTGAACAGGTTCTAAGGCCTGCTGCATAACGGCTCAAATGAACGGTGGCCAAACGCCAATCCCTAAGAGTCGGTTCACTATCTCGCGAGCGCAGGCAAGGCAAAAACAGGCGGACACTGCGCTAGCCCTTACATAACGCGCCCTTAAGTAGCCTCAGGTACTCCGGGCGTTGCGCTATCGAGTTGTGCCCCGCAGCCGGAATAACCTTGAGCGCAGCCACACCCTTGGCGAAATGGCTGAAGAGCGCATCGGTGCTGGCGCGCGGAATGACCTGGTCCTGTTCCGCCGCGATCAACAGCGTTGGCACGCGGATCTGCTGTGCATATTTCCAGGACTCGAATTTGTCCTTAAGCAGCCACTGCACGGGAATATAAGGAAACCGGCTCTGCGCCAGTTCTTGGATGCTGTTGTAGGGCGTAATCAGGACCAAACGGGCTGCTGGCCGCTGGCTGGCCAGATGCACCGCCACGCCCGCCCCCAAACTGCGCCCCATCACCACAGTGCAGGGGTGCTGGGCATAAACCTGGTCAAACAGGGCAAGCGCATCGGCCTGAATAGCCTCTTCGGAGGGCGAGCCGCCGCTGCCGCCGTAGCCTCGGTAATGCAGCAGGTAGAGCGCATGATCGCTGAAGGCCTGGGAAAAATCGGGCAGGTTGAGGGAGACGTCCTCGCCGTTGCCGCCGAAGTAGATCAAGGCATTCGGGCCCTCGAGTGGCCGGGTGGAAACCAGCACCTCGGCACCCTCTAGGGGCAGCTTGAGCAGCGTGGCGGGGTTATCAATAGCGCGGGGCTGCGGGAAGTAGATAAACGAGCGCTGGAACACCAGCAAAGCAACGCAGAGCAGCAGATACAAGGCTCCAGCCCCTAGCAAAAACGCAACCAGGGCTCGCGATAGACGGCTGACGTGCATTGAATCTCCCTTCTGCTTCTATGGCCGCAGAAAAAACCGTTCGGCCTGATTGCGACCCGGCAAGGCGCAGTAACTGGCGGGTCGAGCCGAGTAAAGCATCATCCCGGCGCAATGGATAAACAGCGGGTAGATACCAGCACGACGCCCGCCAAAACTGCACCGCTCGGAATGCTCTGTAGCCATAAATAAACAGGCCGCTCGAGAGCGGCCTGTTTAATAGCAGCGCATGCCTTACTCGGCCAAGCGCCAGCTGGTGCCGCCCTTGCCGTCTTCCAGCACCACGCCCATGGCGCTGAGCTGGTCGCGGATGCGGTCGGACTCGCCCCAGTTCTTCGCCGCGCGGGCGTCAAGGCGGGCCTGGATCAGTGCTTCGACCTCGGCCGCATCGACCTTGCCCGCGGCATCGGCCTGGAGGAAAGCCTCAGGTTCCAGCTGCAATACGCCGAGCAGACCGGCCAGCTCCTTCAAGCGCGCCGCCAGACCGGCCGCCGCGGGCAGATCGCTGCCGCGCAGGCGATTGATCTCGCTCGCCAACTCGAACAACACCGAGCAAGCACCCGCGGTATTGAAGTCGTCGTTCATCGCCTGGGCGAAACGCTCGATAAAGGCCTCGCCACCGGCAGGCGCCGCTTGCGGCAGACCTTTGAGCGAGTGGTAGAAACGCTCAAGCGCCCGCTTGGACTCGCGCAGGTTCTCTTCCGAGTAGTTGATCGGGCTGCGGTAGTGGCTGGCGATCAGCAGGTAGCGCACCACTTCCGGGTGGTACTTCTCCAGCACCTCGCGGATGGTGAAGAAGTTGCCCAGGGACTTGGACATCTTCTCGCCGTTGATGGTGATCATCCCGCAGTGCAGCCAGGCGTTGGCGTAGGGCTTGCCGGTGGCCGCCTCGCTCTGGGCGATCTCGTTCTCGTGGTGAGGGAACTCCAGGTCGTTGCCGCCGCCGTGGATATCGAAAGAATCGCCCAGGCAGCAGGTGGACATCACCGAGCACTCGATGTGCCAGCCCGGACGCCCCTCGCCCCAAGGCGACTGCCAGCTCGGCTCGCCGGGCTTGGCGCCCTTCCACAGCACGAAGTCCAGCGGGTCTTCCTTGGACTCGTCCGGCTCGATGCGCGCGCCGATGCGCAGGTCTTCCACGCGGCGGCGCGACAGCTTGCCGTAGCCGGCGAACTTGCCGACGCGGTAATACACGTCGCCATTGCCCGGCGCGTAGGCGTAGCCCTTGTCGATCAGGGTCTGGATCATCGCGTGCATGCCGGCGATATGCTCGGTGGCGCGCGGTTCCAGGTCCGGCTTGAGGATGTTCAGGCGCGCTTCGTCTTCGTGCATCGCGGCGATCATGCGCTCGGTCAGGGCCTCGAAGGCCTCGCCGTTCTCCTTGGCGCGGTTGATAATCTTGTCGTCGATGTCGGTGATGTTGCGCACGTAGGTCAGGTCATAGCCGCTATGGCGCAGCCAGCGGGTCACCACGTCGAAGGCCACCATGCTGCGGCCGTGGCCCAGGTGGCAGTAGTCGTACACGGTCATGCCGCAGACGTACATGCGCACCTGGTCGCCATCCAGCGGCTTGAAGGCTTCTTTGCTTTTGGTCAGCGTGTTGTAGATCGAGAGCATCGGCATTCCTTGGAAAACCACGGGCCAGCATGCCGGCCCGGTTTACGGCGCATTCGGTTTGATTAAGCCCAGGAATCGCGCAGCGTTACGGTACGGTTGAACACCGGCGCACCCGGCTTGCTGTCCTTGATATCGGCGCAGAAGTAGCCTTCGCGCTCGAACTGGAAGCGCTCTTCCGGTGCGGCACCCGCCAGCGACGGCTCGGCGCGACAGCCCTTGAGCACCACCAGCGAATCCGGGTTGATATTGTCGAGGAAGCTGGCGCCCTCCTCGGCCTTCTCCGGGTTGGCGGAGCGGAACAGGCGGTCGTACAGACGCACCTCGCACTCGACGCTTTCCGCCGCCGGCACCCAGTGGATCACACCCTTGACCTTGCGACCCTCGGGGTTCTTGCCCAGGGTGTTCTCGTCATAGCTGCAGTGCAGCTCGACTATGTTGCCGGCGGCATCCTTGATCGCCTCATCGGCACGGATCACGTAGCTGCCGCGCAGGCGCACTTCGCCGCCGGGGATCAGGCGCTTGAAGCCGGCCGGCGGGACTTCTTCGAAGTCGCTGGCGTCGATATAGATCTCGCGGCTGAACGGCAGCACACGCACGCCCATCTCCTGCTTGGGGTGGCGCGCCAGTTCGAGGTTTTCGACCCGACCTTCAGGGTAGTTAGTGATGACCACCTTGAGCGGCTTGAGCACGCACATGGCGCGGGCGGCATTGGCGTCCAGGTCGTCACGGATGGCGAATTCCAGCATGCCTACGTCCACGAGGCCGCCGGCGCGGTTGACGCCGATCATGTCGCAGAAGGTGCGGATCGAGGCCGGGGTGTAGCCGCGGCGACGGTAGCCGCTCAAGGTCGACATGCGCGGGTCGTCCCAGCCATGCACGTGGTTTTCATCGACCAGCTGCTTGA
>NZ_JAUYNP010000282.1 GCF_030696055.1 Pseudomonas sp.
CCGAATTTTAAGCAGTCGCCAGGCCTGCTTGACTTGATGCTTGTCGTCCGTGACGTGCTGGCCGACGGCGCGACCGATAAATGGACAGTGGACGATTACCTCAGCCCAATTGAGCAGGCGACGCGCGAACTGATCGAGAGAAGGGTGAGCCAGCAGAATGCAAAGAACGCCAGCAACCCGCGACTTAAAGGACGCAATCCTATGAAGCAGCGCATTGTCGCCCTCATGAAGACGGAGAAAGGCAGCGGGGTGGCATTTGCGGATTTTCTGGCGGCATGGAAACGCGAACCGCAAGAAAGGCTGATCCTTAACACCCTCAACCCAAACGAAAGGCAAGATAAACAGCGGTTTGAGGTGATGGACGACGTAGACCCTTATGCAGGAGATGAGGAACTACTGACAACAAAAGAATACCCATTCAGCACACTGCGCGACTATTGGAGTGAGGCATAAAAAGCATGTGGGGCTAACGCCGTTAGCCCCTTTTTCACGGTGAGCATGGCCCTATATTCAAAGCAGGTAGGGTCTATTCATGCACAGCACAGTATTAAGCAACTCCAGCAACAACACAGCTAACACTCCCACCGAGACACTAGTAAGCCTACCCCGGCTAATGAGCCAGAAAGACTTAGCCGAATATCTCGGCAAGTCTATTGCCTGGTGTGAACGTGCCCGATGGGCAGGCGATGGCCCAGTGTTTGTAAAACTTGGGCGCAATGTCCGCTACCGCGCAGCGGATGTGCTGGCCTGGATCGAAGCCAATGCACGCATCTCTACCACCGGCGAGGTGCGCCATTAATGACCGACCGAAAAGAAGGCCAAGATCTGGGTGCAACCAGCATCGAGGCCCAATATCAAAGTGTGCCCGAAGATTATAACCCAGCCGACATTTCGCTAGAAGTACAGCCCGACTGGCTGCCCGAGTCTGTGCCTGACGAACTATATCAACAAGACAATGCCGAAACACTTCGCCGCGAAGCAGAGTTTCAGGGACTCGACAGGCCATTCGTATTCAAGCCAAAGGATGAAGAGGAGCTTATCGCGCTTGAGGATGCCGAACTGCATACAGTTGCGGCGCCAGCCCTCGCCGTGGATGAAGTAGACAGCGAGCTGCCCGGCCGGCTTGGCGATCTACAGTGCTGGCTTCTGAAGCGCATGAAACGACCCTCGCCGCTGGGTGCTGCTGCCGTAGTGCTGACGGTGGCCGGTCATCTATACGGGCGTCACTTTCTGGGGCCGACTGGCCTCGGGCAGAACCTGCTGACAGTGATATGCGCCCAGACCGGACGCGGCAAAGACTGTCTAGTGAAGGCGCCGCCGATATTGATTAGCGCGCTCGGTGAGCGGATGGCCGAAACGATCAGCGGGCAGTTTGCTAGCCGTCCAGCCCTGCACGAGCACCTGATGGAACAGCCGGCAACGCTGGCCGCGATTGATGAAGTCGGGCACCTGCTCCGCGGCATGGGCGATCACCGACAAGGGCATATGCACGACTTGGGTGGTTTCTGGCTCGAACTGTTCAGCGCGCCAGACAACCCTTCCCTACGCCCTAGACGGCGGCGCAAAGAGGGCAGATCGACGGATCTGCGCCCTATCAAATGGCCGCACTTCTCATCGGTAGGCGCCACAACGCCGGCCATGCTTGGTGAAGCTCTATCCGCGCAAATGACCGCAGCCGGGCAGCTCAACCGGATGTTGCTGGCGACCCTGGACGATTGGAACGGCCACCGGCAAGACCCCGACTTTGGCGCGGGCGTGCCTGAGTGGTGGAAACCCTGGGCGCTAGAGCAGATGAAACGGGGCAGTCAGGGCGATCAACCGCCGTCCCGTATGGGCTGGCATGGCGAAGCGCGAGAAGTATGGCGGCGCCGTGCAGATGCACTTGAGGACGCCCTGGAGCATGAGCCGGAGACGACGCGCGAGCTTCGGAATCGTGATGCAGAGCATGCGCTCAAGATTGCCCAAATCCTGGCTTTGTCGGACGGACAAGACGAGGTAGAAGCGCGCGATATTCATTGGGCCTTTGCCTATGTCGAGCGCCTGCAGTGGGGGGTGCTCCAGCTCTGCAGGGCCGAGGGCATCCTCGCAGGCGGCACGCTGGACGCGGTGGCGGAATCTGTTGTGCAGGTGCTGCACAAACGTGGCTACGCGATGACCGAGGCGGAACTGGGCAAGTTCTGCCGCCCCTTTGGAAGAACGAAAGGAGGCGACCGCCAGCACGTTCTAAGGCTACTCCAGGAAAGTCATGGGGTGCGCAAGATACATGGCGAGCGCGGAGCAGTTCGGTATTGCCCGGCTTAGCGCGACAAACCGCGACAGCCCCCTGTCGCGGTTCGCAAGCCCCGTGCTAGAGCTGTTCCAGTACTAATAGAGACAAAAAGGACACATATACACACACACCAATAAAGACAGGGTGTTTCTGTGTATCCGTATTTTTGTCGCGCTAAGTCTATCAGCCGCTCTATTACGCGGGTTTTAACAGAGACAGCAAGTGTCGCGTTAGTGTCGCGATAGTCGCAGTTAAACAGCAACAACCCGCCGCCAAAGAATTATACAGGTAACTCCAATGACCGAATCTCTAGAAGCCCGCATCGCCTCAACAGAGAAACAACTGATCGCCGCCGTTAACGAACTTGGCGCCACCCTGACCGGCGATTTACGCGTGAGCGAGGAAGTTGCAGCGCAGTTACTTGGTACAACTCCGGGCGGACTTAAGCAAGCGCGGCATGAGGGTCGCGGCCCTAGAGCATATGCAATAGGCGCAGGATCTAGAACGCGTATTAGCTACAGGCTTTCCGAACTCGCCACTTATATAGAAGAAAGTTTCGAGAGTTTTTATTAAGCATAGGTAAGTTAACGCAAGTTGGCGCAATGGCTGTTTCATATTAACCAGCGGACAATATCTACAACACTCGCATACTGTGAGTTACGGAGATATATACCAATGCGTAATGCGCACGATGTTGTTAAGGCACTTCAATGTTTAATCGCGGCAGATAGTCGCCCGGCTCAAGCAATCGAAATTGCTATTGCGCGCGGTGGCCCAGAATCGGCAGCAGCACGGATACTGAAAAGTTGGGCGCTAACTCCCGAAAGTGTCAGCCCTGAGGCAAATTACTCATATCGTGAGCTGTTGCAGTTGGCGGCTCGACAATCGCTGATAGCGCAGATTCGAGCTGTCCAGCCGATGCGCCGCGTGCCGTTCGCAACACCAGTGTTAGTACAAAACTACAGTGATGGCGCTGGCTTTGTGGCCGAGGGCGGATTGATTCCCGCAGGGTCGATGAGCTTCGATCAGGTGCGCCTGCAGTCGCGGAAAGTCGGTTCGATTATTCCGGCGACACGCGAGTACGCGCTGATGGTCGATGGCGAGGCTTTCGTGACCGCCGACCTGACCCGCGCCATCGCGGCAGCCGAGTCGCTCGCGTTCATCGGTGACGATGCAGGCACCGACGAATCGCCGGCCGGCGTCCTGTATGGCGTCACCCCAGGCAGCGGATCGAACAACCCGGCAAACGACATATCGGCGCTGATCGACAGCTTCGACGGCGACCTCTCGACCAGCGCGATCCTGACCAGCCCTAAAAATGGCGTGCAGCTGCATGCCGCTGGCTTCGAGACAACCGGCGCGCGTGGCGGCGAGCTGGCAGGCATCGCCCACGTCGCGCACCGAGCTGTCCCGGCCGGCGTGGTTGTCATCATTGACGCAGCCCGCGTGCTGATAGCGGACGACTATGGGCTTGAGCTGGCTGTTAGCGGTTCCGCGACCCTCGACCTGGGCGATTCGAGCGGTGCCGCGACCGGCGAGTCCGTGTCGATGTACCAGACGAATACAGTCGCCTACCGCGCGCTGCGTCAGATCAACTGGCAGGCCGCGCCCGGCTCTGTGCACTACCTGAATAGCGTGGGCTGGTGATCCCATGAACACGACCGATCGTGAAATTCTGGCGCGTGGCTTGGCGCAGGCGATGGCCCCCAGGCTTAAGCAACTCGACGCCGAGCAGGCCGACAACCTGGAGCTGATCCAGGATCTGCAGGACAGGCTGACAGTCGCTGAGCTGACCATGCAAGGTCTGGCGCTTCGCTTGGCCGAGCTGGAGGCGAAGCAATGAATCGCAGCGATAACGAAGCTGAAATTCTGAACGCACTTGGCCATCTCATCGGCCAGCACGCTGACTGGCTAGACGGCCGCACGTTTCAGCGGCTGTGCGGCCTGGCTGCCGACGCGTACTTCGAGCCGGACGACCTCGACAGCGAGCTAGATCCCGATGAGGTGCCCGGCCTGCTGGCCGATCTGCTGGGCCGCGAGCTGGGCCTGGAGGGTTTGGCCGATGCCTAAATTTCAATGGCATGGCGGCTGGGGCGATGACGCTGCACACAAACCCGGCTGGCGTTCCGTATTACCGCCGCCACCGGCCCAAGTATATGCGTTGCTCGACCGGGCAAAGGCGGTCGGGCTCTGGCTTCGATGGGCGCGTGACCCGACAGCCAAGCGCCGTTTCGGTGGTCGGTATCGGTTGGTGAAGGCCGGCACCGAGGATGCCCTGCTGATCACCGACGACCTCGACCTGATCGCTGCGCACCTGAACAGGCTTCGATAGGTTTTGGCTATCAAGTACACCGGGGGGGCGTTAGACCCTTCAAATAACGTAAAACAAAGGACCGCGACCGACCCTTTGCGCACATTTTTCGGGCATTTTTTAACGAAACCGGAAACCAGATGGAGTCATTCATATGGCTGAAATACAACCACCGGCCACCCTCGAAGAAGCAGGCCGCGAGCTGTGGAAGACGGTGCTGGCTGAGTACGACCTTGGCGGCACCAGCTTGGTTATCCTGCGATCCATGTGCGAGGCCGCCGACCGGGCCGCACAGTGCCATGCCCAGCTTAAGCAGGACGGGCCTATTGTGCCCGGCGGCTCGGGGCAGCCGGTAGCGCATCCTCTGCTAGCCATCGAGGTGAAGGCTCGGGCCGCCATGCTGGCACACGCGCGGGCGCTGAAACTCGACCTTGCTGGAGGTGAGTGATGCCCACGCTAGACCGCAGACTCCGCAGCCGCAATAGCAACAAACTACCCGCCCGAGTCCGGGAGCTGTTCGAGAGCGGAACCGGTGCCGAACATATGCAGGACGCCGAGCTGATTCGACTGTGGGTGGCCCACGGTTCCGAGTTTTGCCGGGCCGGCCTGTTCGTGCGCGGCTGCTGGATCATGGAGCAGCCCGCCGCGCTGATCCGCGTGGCCGGGCAAGAGTGGCCGGGCAATGCCTAAATCGCTTGGCCTGGAGGATGCGGACGAAGCCCCACGCCCTGAGCCATATCAGCGCCTATGGCTGATGGTGTTGATTCAGCTTCTCGACGACGCCGCTAGGCGTAGGGCTGGCGGCAAGCCGCGTGGCGGTAGCCGACGCGATGGCGAGGCTGCTTTGGCGCAGGTAGTCGAGTGCGGCCCGGAGCTGCGTTTCGTGTGTCTGATGGCCGGCCTAAATCCCGTCTGGGTTAGCGAGAAATTCATCGCAGGCACCTGGCCGGGCCGGATCGGGAAGCTGCGTGGTTTTCCGTTGCGGCGTGGCGACAGCGAGGATGATTAGGCCGGCCAGCTGAGACTGTGGCGGCGACCCCGAGCCCCTGCACAGCAGCCTGCTCGGCCACTTGGCACGGTAGCTGTGAGTGTGGCCGGCATCCCGCTCTTCTGCATGGTCAAGGTGCCGATGCTGTTGTTCGGCGCCATGGCCTGGGCCTGCTTTCATGCGGGAAGGAGTAGTTGCAGGCGGAGGTAGCGCCGACCGGTTGAGGCCCCTAGCCGTGCTCAAAGCGACTGATCAATCAAGCTTTCCTGATGAGCAGAAATATCATCACACCCCTTCGCACAGAACTGAATATTGCGAAGAAGCTCAGCTGGAAGCACTCCAAACGGGTAGACCTGACCTTGGGCGACTTTCTGCGCCAGTTCGTTGGCATCCAACTCGTAAAAGTCACCAAGGCATACCCAGGTATGCTTGGGGAAACAACAGCAGCCGGCAGTTAGCAGGAAGGCTGGAAAACGGTTGGCTGACTGACAGCCAAAATCGTTGCGGTAGCGGTGCCCTTTTGAAGTGGTTTTGACTGCCAGCAATGTCGCGTCGACGCGACCAACTATGACCAAGTATTTGTCCTTGGTCGTGCCATCGTCAAAAACAAAGCTGCGATGCAGCAAAACCTTCCCTGGAACCAATCTCAAGCCCTTAGCGCTGAAATCATCTCATCGCGGTCGTGGATGGCCTCACCCATCAACTCCGCGTCCTGAGCAAGCAATGACATGGTGTAGGGGATTTGTGCTTGCTTGCGGCCCTGCACTTCATACACCTGGTGCCAAGGCAAGTTCTCAAGATGAGTGGCCTCAATCATGTCTTCGGCCAGCGTATTTTTGAACTGCTCTGCCAGAGCTTGCATGATCTTGAGCTCGCGCTTGGAGAAGTGCGTGCGATCAAAGTCGCTCAGGGCGTCGACCGTGAGCATGACACCCTTCTTGACCTTGATTGGCTCGAACTTCACCTGCCCATTCCATTCATCGCCTGGTTGCTCAATTTCTTCGAACAACGCCACCGGTACAGGCCCCTTCTTCCAGGCGAAATAGTCCATTCCGGTCACAGAACGGCCAGTGTCGCGGAAATGGGTGAAATCGAGAAAATACAACAACTTGAACAGCTTGATCTTGCCAAGCCGGTTCGTGTTCTGGGCGAAAAACTTCACGACTTCGATCAGTTTTTCGCGGTTATGAGTGATAAGCATGGGTGTATGTTAGCACCCGTGCTCTGATAGAACCTATACCCCGCGCCACTCACTACAGTGCCCTCACCGTCTCGATCCGCTTCCCTACCATCTCCGTCAGCCGGTTCTTGAACACCTGCAGACGATCCAACTCCCAGGCGCTGAGCCGCACCATGTCCATGCGTGCATTGATCGCTCTCAGTTGCCGCTGCACCTTGCGCAGCGCCAGTATGTCGCGCTTCTCGCCGACCAGTTCCCTGGCCTCCTCTGTCCGACCCAGCTCCTGGTGAGCGCACCAGGCCGCGCCGCATGGGCATGATGCGTTAATCGTGGTCGTGCCACATGACGGCGAGACGCCGCCGCGATTCTGGTTCGCCTCGGTACCCCTGGCAGGCTGCTGGCGCTGAGTTTCAGTCAAAGGTGAGGCCGAGTACGCCGCAGAGCTAATCCGCGCCCTACGCCCCGCCTGAGCGATCAGTGCGGGGTTTTCTTTTGTTGGTGCTGTGCTAGCCCGGTGATAGCCCGCTAGAAACAAAAAAGGGCTTAGCTTTCGCTAAACCCTTGATTTATATGGTGCCCCGAGCCGGAATCGAACCGGCATGACCTTGCGGTCGTCAGATTTTAAGTCTGATGTGTCTACCGATTTCACCATCGGGGCTTTTTTAACAATTTGCTACATATCTGCTACATACCAAGATCAAGACCTTATAAATCATTGATTTTCATGGATTTTTATCAGACAACAGACCTATTTTAAGTCCCTTGCGTCTACCGATTTCGCCATTCGGGCGGTAGAGCTGGTGTCGCGAGGTCTGGACTATATACAGCCAGTGCGCGCCTCGCAAGGCTTGCAATTTAAAATGAAAAAGCCTCGTAAATCATGGATTTACGAGGCTTTTCTAATTGGAGGCTGAGGTCGGAATCGAACCGGCGTTCACGGATTTGCAATCCGGTGCATAACCACTCTGCTACTCAGCCTTGAAACTAAACGGGCCGTTTAAACGGCCCGTTAAAATTGGAGCGGGAAACGAGACTCGAACTCGCGACCCCGACCTTGGCAAGGTCGTGCTCTACCAACTGAGCTATTCCCGCTTGTCGTGCTGACGGCCGCCATTCTATAGTTTCAACGCGCCCCGTCAAGCCCTTGATTCAAAAAACTTATTTCTTTTTGACGGTGGGGCTGAGGTGCGGCCAGGCTGCCATCAGGTACTGCACCATCGACCACAGGGTCAGCACGGCGGAGATGATCAGCAGCGCATAACCCAGCACCACCCAGGAGGTGAATACCGGCGGGTTGGCCAGTAGCACGATCAGGGCAACCATTTGTGCGGCGGTTTTCCACTTGGCCAGGTTGGAGACGGCCACCTGCGCCCGCGCACCCAGTTCCGCCATCCACTCGCGCAGAGCCGACACCACAATCTCGCGACCTATGATGATGGCCGCCGGCAGAGTCAGCCACAGGTTGGAATGCTCGTCGACCAGGAGCACCAGGGCCACGGCCACCATCAGCTTGTCGGCAACCGGATCGAGGAAGGCGCCAAACGGCGTGCTTTGCTCGAGGCGCCGCGCCAGATAGCCATCCAGCCAGTCGGTGGCCGCGGCACAGGCGAATACCGCGCTGGCTGCCCAATAGCTCCAGCTGAACGGTAGATAGAACAGCAGAATAAAGAAGGGAATCAGCAGAACACGGAGAACGGTAAGCAGGTTGGGGATATTCATC
>NZ_JAUYNP010000286.1 GCF_030696055.1 Pseudomonas sp.
TGGCCCTGCATGGGGCCGACCCCGCCCATCTGAAACATCAGCCACTGGATCACCCGCGAGCGGCCCTTGGCGTCGCTGGGCAGCAACTGGCCGGTTTTTTCGGCGAGATAGAGCAGGATGGCGCCGGACTCGAACACGGCGAAATCGCCGTTGTCGCGGTCGACTATGGCCGGAATCCGCCCATTGGGATTGATCTTGAGAAAGGTCGGGGATTTCTGTTCTTGCTGGTCGAAACTCAGCGCGTGGACCGCATAGGGAAGCTGCAGCTCTTCCAGCGCGATAGACGCCTTATGGCCGTTGGGGGTGGCGGCGGTGTACAGGTCGATCATGTGCATCTCCATGACAATCCGCCACACCTTTCCCCAGTTGCCTTCGGCAAGTCAAGACGCGCGCAGGAAAGCTTTGCAACAGTCTGCTACCAGCTGCGCCCCGGCCTCGTCATCCAGGTGCAGGTGGTGACCACCCGGCAGCGAGATGACCTCGAGCGGTAAGTCGCCGAGCAAGGCCTTGAAGCTGGGCTGGGCGAACAGCATGCCCTGCTCGGCCATGATCAGTTTGACCGGGCATTGCAGCGCCCGCACGAAAGCCATGGCATGGGCCTGGGTCAGGCGTAGCGGCGACGGCAAGGTCAGGCGGCTGTCGGTGCGCCAGGTGTAGCCGCCGGGCACCGGCATCAGGCCGCGCTGTGCCAGCAACTCGGCCGCCTCGCGGCTGACCGCGCCGACGCCGCGCATGCGCGCTTCCACGGCGCGGGCAAACTCGGCATACACCGGCTTGCTCTTGCCGGCCAGGGCCAGCTGCGCCTTGAGCGCCTCGCCGAGTTTTTGCGGCGCGCTGTCGGGCTCACCGGTATAGGGAATCAGGCCATCGATCAGCGCCAGGCGTTCGACCCGCTCGGGCATGGCCCCGGCCAGCAACACCGAGACTATGGCGCCCATGGAGTGGCCGAGCAGGGAAAAACGCTGCCAGCCAAATTGCTCGGCGACCTGCAGCACGTCATGCGCGTAATCCCAGATCGCATAGCTGGCGCCCGGTGGACGGTGGTCGGAATGGCCATGGCCGGCGAAATCCAGGGCGACAATCCGCATCCCCGACAGCTTGGGCGCCAGGCGGGCAAAGCTGGCGGCGTTATCCAGCCAGCCATGCAAGGCGATCAGGGGTTGGCCATCCTCGGGACCATAGAGGTGAGCGGCCAGTTCGATATGCGGCAGGCTCAGGCGCACTTCTTCAAAGTTCAGGCTCATGCGGGTTGCTCATCGAGGGGTTGGCCGGACCAGCGTTGGAACAGCTTTTTCAGCAGCTCGGCGGTAGCCTGCGGGCGCTCCAGGGGAAACATATGGCCGCCCGCAAGAGTCAGGTACTCGCCTTGCGGCACGCGGCGCACCAGGTGGGTGTGATGCGGCAAGACCACCCGGCTATGCCGCCCGCGAACCATGGCCAGCGGCACCTGCAACTGCTGCGGGCGGCCCGGACTGGTGTGCGGCACGCTGCGGTAGATGCTGATTTCCGTGGCCGGATCGAAGCGCAGGCGCAGCGTCTTGCCCACCGGCTGCAGGCCATGCTGCACATAGGCCTCCAGGCACTCGGGGTCGAAACGGCGAAACAGACTCTTGGCGGCGAAATAGCCGCGCGCCTCGGCCAGGTCGACGAACTCTTCACGGCGGCCCAGGGTGCGCCCGGCCGGGGTGATGCGGTCGATAAAGCCGAAGCGCTTGGCCGCGCATATCACTAGTTTGTCGGCCAGGGTTAGCACCGGCGAGTCGAGCATCACCACCCCGCGATACAACTCCGGACGCAACAGCGCGGCGTGATAGTGCAGAACCCCGCCCAGGGAATGGCCGACACCCCACACCGGCTGCGGGCTTTGCTGCAGGTGGTGAATCAGTTCATCGACCAGATTGCCCCAGTTATCGTTCACCGGAAAACGCGGGTCGTGGCCGTGCTGCTCCAGGTGCTGCACCTGATAATCCGGCGCCAAGGCGGCAAACAGCTTGCCGTAGGTGGCCGAGGGAAAGCCGTTGGCATGGGCGAAAAACACGGGCTGGATCATGGCGACGGGCTTATGCAAGAAAGTAGCAAGGATTGTCCGGCAGCCATGGCCGCACAGCAATGACAAAACGGCCAATGAATAACGGCACTATGGCCAAATCTGATGGGAGGCCCGCCAGTCGGCTGGGTACTGGTGGGTTATCGGGCTCAATGGAGCGGCTAGCAGGCCGTTGAAAAACTACCTGCGTTGCCGATACGGCGTTAAAAACAGGCTCGGAATGCTCATTTACAGCTCGTAAACTCCGCTTCCTCGCCTGTTTTTGCCTTGTCTCGGCAGCCTCGCCTACATTTTTCAACGGCCTGCTGACTCGGTCGGTCACTCGTGCCAGAGCACCGCTTCGCGGCGCGCGGTCCATTCGCCGAAGCGCGCGCCATAGGTGCCTTCGACCACGCTGCGCTTGATCTTCAGGGTCGGGGTGAGGAAGCCGTTATCCACCGCCCAGATATCCTTGACCAGCACCAAGCGCTGCAGGCGCTCATGCTTGTCCAGGTGTTGATTGACCTCCTCGAGCAGGCTTTGCAAGCTGCTTTCCAGCTCGCCCCGGGCGCCGTTGGCGGCCTCGCGCCGGCCAACCTCGGAAAGCACACAGAGGGCCATGGGCTGCGCCATGCCATCGCCGACCACGCAGACCTGCTCGATGCGCGAGTGCTCGGCCAGGCGGTTCTCGATCGGCGCCGGCGCCACGTACTTACCCTTGCTGGTCTTGAAAATTTCCTTGATCCGTCCGGTCAGGCGCAGGTTGCCCTCGCCGTCCTGCTCGCCCTTGTCGCCGGTGCGCAGGTAGCCGTCTGCGGTGAGGGTTTCCGCGGTTTTCTCCGGGTCCTGGTAGTAGCCCTGCATGGTCGCGCCGCTGCGCACCTGCACCTCGCCGTCCTCGGCGATGCGCACCTCCACACCCGGGCTGTGCTGGCCGATCCAGCCCTGCTTGAACTTGCCCGGCCGGCACACATGGGAGTAGCCACAGTTTTCGGTCATGCCGTAGACCTCGAGCACATCCAGGCCCAGGCGCTTGTACCAATTGAGCAACGCCTCGGGCACAGGGGCCGCGCCGGACAAGGCGTAGCGCACCGCATCCAGGCCCAGGCCGGCCAGCACCCTCTTGCCGACAATACGCCCGATCAGCGGCAGCTTGAGCAGGAAATCCAGGCGCGCCGCCGGCATCTTGCTGTACACCCCCATCTGGAACTTGGTCCAGATCCGCGGCACGCCGAAGATCACAGTCGGCCGCGCGCGCTTGAGGTCTTCCAGGAAGGTATCCAGGCTGTCGGCGAAGAAGATCGTTTGCCCGCCGTAGAGGGAGGCCAGTTCGACAAACATGCGCTCGGCCACATGGCACAACGGCAGGTAGGACAACACCCGGTCCTGCTCGCCGACACCGAACAACTCGGTGGCATGGCTGGCGGCAAACGCGTAGTTGCTGAAGTGATGCATCACGCCCTTGGGCGTGCCGGTGGTGCCGGAGGTATAGATGATGGTGGCCAACTGATCGGCCGTCGGTTTAGGGCTGTCCTGAATCGGCGTGCAGGCTTGCAGTTCATCCCAGGTGAAACTGAATTCGCCCGCCGGACGCAGCGGCAGGCCGATGCTCGCAACGCCCTCGGGAACGCCAGGAGCCATGGCCGGCCAGTCATCCAGCTTGCCGACGAACACCAGCGCCGCGGCGGAATGCTGCAGCACTTGGCGCACCGAGTCGGCGCTAAGGTTCGGGTAGAGCGGCACCGAGACATGCCCGGCCATCCAGATCGCCAGGTCGCTGATGATCCAGTGCGCGCAGTTCTTGGACAGAATGGCGATGCGGCTGCCTTGCGGCAGTTCCCGGCTGCGCAGCCAATTGGCCGCGCGGCGCGCCTGCTCGGCAACCTCGGCCCAGGTCAGTTCCTGCAGCTGGCCGCCCGGCAGCGGCTGCACCATATAGCGTTTATTCGGGTGTCGCGCTTCGCGCTGGTAAAACACCTCGAGCGGCAAACGGTTTGCATCAGCCACAGGGCTTCCTCCTTTGTTGTTTTTGTGGAGCCAACCAAGCAATTGCTTGGTCGGACTATTCCACGCACAAAGGCGAGCCGCAAGTGAAGAAATGTTTCGCTCTGTAGTCGCGCGTTACCCGCGCGGCGGATGCACCAGCGCGAGCAGGTTCATCAGCCCCGCCACCGCCATCTCGCCCTCGAGTTCGGCCAGGCTGGCGGTATACATCGGCAGCGCTTGCTGGCGATTGCCATGCACCAGCAGCCCACCCAGCGCGCCCACCAGGGGCTGATGAGTCACCAGCAGCAACTCATCCAGCGGGTAGGCATCCAGCTGCAGCAACACCTGGCGCGGGTCGCTGTCGGGGGTCAGCCAGGGCACGGTCTGCACCGCGCCGCCAAAGCCCAGGGTCTCAGCCACCAGGGCCGCGGTCTGTTGCGCCCGCACATAGGGGCTGACCAGCATGGCGCCTAATGGCCGCCCCTGCAGCTGCACGGCCGCCTCACGCACCTGCTGCCGGCCATGGGCCGTCAGGTTGCGCTCGGCATCGCTACGGGCGCTGGGCTCGGCCTCACCATGGCGGAGCAGCCACAACCTCATAGGCCTGCACTCACAGCTTGGGCTCTTCGTCGCGCGCCGGGTGCGCAGCCGGCTCCAGCACGTGGGGCGCCTCACCTTTGGGCGCCTGCGGGATCGGCCAATCGGCGAACGGCCAGGGCTTTTCATCCGAGTTAAAGGTGCCGAAGCGGCCGATCTGCGCCAGGTACTGGCTCAGGCTGTCGCCAAAGCCCAACAGGCCGGCATTCGGCGCGCCATAGAACAGGCGGTAGCCCAGTTGCAACAGCACCACGGCGCCGAGCAGCAGCTCCGCCAGTTGCCAGACTATGGCGAACAGCAGCATCCAGAGGATGCGCAGCAGTATGGACTCGCGCTGCAGCTCTTGGTTTTCGTCACTCATGGCAATCTCCTTGAACGCTTCAGAAAGGCAAAACCTCAGAAACCTGTAGTGGGAATAAAGTCGACATCGGTCTTCGGATCACCACTCATCAGCGCCCCTATGACCTGCTCCAGGGTGCGCCCCTCGAACAGGATGGCATGCAAACCGGCGACCAGCGGCATATACACCTGCAATTCCTCGGCTTTGGACTTCAACACGCGGATGCTGTTCACCCCTTCCGCCACCTCGCCCAGGCGCGCCACCGCATCCTCCAGGCTAAGCCCTTCGCCAAGGGCGAAACCCACCTGATAGTTACGGCTCTTGGCCGACGAACAGGTGACAATCAGGTCGCCGACCCCGGCCAGGCCGAGGAAGGTCATGGGGTTGGCGCCCAGTTTGACCGCGAAGCGGGTCATTTCCGCCAGGGCGCGGGTGATCAGCATGCTCTTGGTGTTCTCGCCCATGCCCATGGCCGCGGCCATGCCGGCGATGATCGCATAGACGTTTTTCAGCGCTCCACCAAGCTCGACGCCGAAGCGGTCGCCACTGGCATAGACCCTGAACGTGCGGCCGTGCAGCGCGGCCTGGACCTGCTGGCAGAGATCCTCGTCTTCGCTGGCGATCACCGAGGCGGTCAGCGCATGCTCGGCCACCTCGCGCGCCAGGTTGGGCCCGGAGAGCACGCCAATGCGCGCCTGGGGGGCGATGTCCTCGAGAATCTGACTCATCAGCAGAAAGCTCTGCGCCTCGATGCCCTTGGTGGTGCTGATCAGCAACTTACCGCTGAGCAGCTCGGCAACCGGTTGCAACGCCTGGCGCAAGGCGCTGGAAGGCAGCGCCACGAATATCAGCTGGCAGGCCTGCAAGGTAGCCGGCAGATCGGTCACCGGCTCCACCCCCGGATGAATCTTGATGCCTTTGAGGTAGCGCGGGTTCTCGCGGGTCAGACGAATGGCCTGGGCCTGCTGCGCGTCACGCATCCAGTGCAGTACGCGCTGGCCATTTTCCGCCAACAGATTGGCAATCGCCGTGCCGAAGCTACCGCCGCCAAGCACGGCGATGGGGTGCTGATCAGTCATAGAGCATCCGTGTTAGGCCATTATTAGAGTGCTGAATTGGCGCATTATACGGAGCCATGAGTCAGCGACCAGTGTTTAGCCGCCGCACTGGCACTGGCAAAGCCCTCGGGCTCGGTTAACATGCAAGCTTTAACGCTGACAAGGTTGTTGCGTGATTAACAGCATCCAAGCTCCTCCCTATGCTCTCTGGCCGATAGCTTTGGCCAGCGACGAGCCCTCAGTCAATCTGTGGCTCCCCGACTTCAGCCCGTGCGCTTTGAGGTCATGCGGAGAAACCCCATGAAGCTGCGCCATGGCTGGGATATCCATACCCGCACGCAGCTGATCAGCGTCGGCCCGGCATTGCTGTTGACCCTGCTGCTGACCGGCTATTTCACCTTTGCCCGCCTGCAGGACCTGCGTCAGGAGCTCACCCACAATGGCCAGCTGATCGCCAGCCAACTGGCGCCGGCGAGCAAGTACGGGGTGATCTCCGGCAACCTGGAAGTGCTCGAATCGCTGCTGCAAGCCACCCTGAAAACCCCTCATGTGCGTTTTCTCGAAGTACGCGACCACAGGGGCAATATCCTGGTGTATGTCGAGCAAGCGCCAGGCAGCGACCAGGCCAGCAGCCAGGTGGAGGTTTTCCAGGCGCCCATTCGCCTGCAAGCCGCCGAGCTGAACAACGCCTCCCTCTATAAGAAAAAAATCGAGCAGGACCCTCTGCTCGACGATTACCTGGGCCATGTGGTGGTCGGCATGTCGAATGACGCCTTCAATACCCGGCAACAGGAAATCCTGTTCAAGGCCACCCTGCTGGCACTCTGTGCCCTGGTCCTCACCTTCCTCCTGGCACGCCGCCTGGCCCGGCACCTGTCGCAACCCCTGAGCGCCATGGGCGAGGCCGTCAGCGCGATTCAGGCTGGCAACTACCAGACCACATTGCCGGAAATCGGCAATGGCGAGCTCAGCGCCCTGGCGCGGCATATCAACAACCTCGCCAATGGCCTGGCCAGCGCCAGCGACGAGCAGAAGCGGGCCATGACCCTGCTGATCCAGGCCCGCGAGCAGTCGGAGCTGGCCAACCGGGCCAAATCGGACTTTCTGGCCATGATGAGCCACGAACTGCGCACCCCCATGAACGGTGTACTGGGCATGCTGCAGCTGCTGGAAACCACCGAGATGACCAAGGAACAGGAGGAATACGCGGCGCTGGCCACCGAATCCACCGAGCACCTGTTGAAGGTCATCAACGATATTCTCGACTTCTCGCGCATCGAGCGCGGCGCCCTGGAGCTGGAACGCATTCCGTTCAACGTGCTCGACCTGCTGCAAAGCTCGATTCAGGTGTTCCAGCACAGCGCCCAGCAGCGCGGCCTGCAACTGCAACTGGAGACCCAAGGCGGTCTGGAACAGCTGGAGGTGCAAGGCGACCCGACGCGTATTCGGCAGATCCTGGTCAACCTGATCGGCAACGCGCTGAAGTTCACCGAAGAAGGCAGCATCCGCGTGGAAACCCACTGGCAAGCCCTGGATAACCAGGTGCTGTGGTTCAGCTGCGCGGTACACGACAGCGGCATCGGCATTTCCCCCGAGCGCCTGGAACATATGTTCGACGCCTTCCAGCAGGCCGACTCTTCTATTTCAAGACGTTACGGCGGCACCGGGCTGGGCCTGCCGATTGCCCGCACCCTGGCCGAGCGCATGGGCGGCACCCTGCGCGCGCAAAGCCAGGAAGGCCAGGGCTCGGTCTTTACCCTGGAAGTACCGCTGCCCTTCTCCCAGCAGGCACACCCAGTGCTGCCGGACAGGGCCCTGGAAGGCGCCCAGGGTCAGGGCCAAGAGGTGTTGCTGGTCGAAGACAACCCGGTCAACCAGACCGTGATAGAAGCCATGCTGCGCAGCCTCGGCTATAAGGTCAGCCTGGTGGCCGATGGCGCCCAGGCCGTGCACAGCGTCAGCCAACGCAGCTTTGCCGGCATCCTGATGGATTGCCGTCTGCCGATCATGGATGGCTATGAGGCCACCCGGCAGATCCGCCGCCTGCCAGGCCGCGCCGCGATACCGATCATCGCCCTGACCGCCAACGCCCTGCAGGGTGACCGCGAAGCCTGCCTGGATGCCGGGATGAACGACTACCTGGCCAAACCCTTCAAGCGCGCGGATTTGCAACGGATACTGCAGCGCTGGCTGGTGCCTCGACCTTCGGCGGGTAGCCAGCCGGACTAAAGTGCTGCAGGCTTGATCCATATCGGCTTTTTCAGCCACGCCGCTGTGGCAAGATGTCGAAGCCAGAGCACAACTGTACTTACCGCGCTGTGACTTTCACCACAACGCAACAGTCTATGACTAGGCTGCTGGAGGGCGCACAGACTGCGCCGCCAGCCAGGACGATTCGCCCAGCCCTGGCGCATGGGACATATTGAGGAGCTCGCATGACCAAACAAAACGCCTTCACCCGGGAAGACCTGTTGCGCTGCAGCCGCGGCGAACTGTTCGGCCCAGGTAATGCGCAACTGCCCGCGCCGAACATGCTGATGATCGACCGCATCACCCACATCAGCGAAACCGGCGGCAAGTACGGCAAGGGCGAAATAGTCGCCGAGCTCGATATCACCCCGGACCTGTGGTTCTTCGCCTGCCATTTCGAAGGCGACCCGGTGATGCCGGGCTGCCTCGGGCTCGACGCCATGTGGCAGCTGGTTGGTTTCCACCTCGGCTGGCAGGGCAATCCCGGCCGTGGCCGTGCCCTGGGTTCGGGCGAAGTGAAGTTCTTCGGCCAGGTCTTGCCGACCGCCAAGAAAATCACCTACAACATCCATATCAAACGCACCATTGCCCGCTCCCTGGTCCTGGCTATCGCCGATGGCACCGTCAGCGTCGATGGCCGCGAGATCTACAGCGCCGAAGGCCTGCGTGTTGGCCTGTTCACCTCTACCGACAATTTCTAAAGGACTCCCCGCATGCGTCGCGTCGTGATTACCGGCCTGGGTATCGTTTCCTGCCTGGGCAATGACAAAGCCACCGTCTCTGCCAGCCTGCGTGCTGGCAAGTCAGGCATTCGTTTCAATCCTGCCTATGCCGAGATGGGCCTGCGCAGCCAGGTGTCCGGCTCGGTTGACCTCAACCTGGAAGAGCTGATCGACCGCAAGGTCTATCGCTTTATGGGCGATGCCGCCGCCTTCGCCTACCTGTCCATGGAACAGGCGATCAAGGATGCCAACCTCAGCAGCGATGAAATCTCCAACCCACGGGTTGGTTTGATCGCTGGTTCCGGCGGTGCTTCCACCTTCAACCAGATGGAAGCCATGGACATCCTGCGCGAGAAGGGCGTCAAGCGTGTCGGCCCGTACCGCGTACCGCGCACCATGGGCAGCACCGTTTCCGCCTGCCTGGCCACCCCATTCAAGATCAAGGGCGTCAACTACTCGATCTCCTCGGCCTGCGCCACCAGCGCCCATTGCATCGGCAACGCCATGGAGCAGATCCAGCTGGGCAAGCAAGACATCGTATTTGCCGGCGGTGGCGAAGAAGAACATTGGAGCCAGAGCTTCCTGTTCGACGCCATGGGCGCCCTCTCCACCCAGTACAACGAAACCCCGGAAAAAGCCTCGCGCGCTTACGACTCCAAGCGTGACGGTGTCGTCATCGCCGGCGGTGGCGGCATGGTGGTGGTCGAAGAGCTGGAGCACGCCCTCAAGCGTGGCGCCAAGATCTATGCGGAAATCGTCGGCTACGGCGCCACCTCCGACGGCTACGACATGGTCGCCCCGAGCGGTGAAGGCGCGGTGCGTTGCATGCAGCAGGCCCTGGCCACGGTCGACACACCGATCGACTACTTGAACACCCACGGCACCTCGACCCCGGTCGGTGACCTCGCGGAAAGCCGCGCGGTGCGTGAAGTATTCGGCGCCAAGGCTCCGGCCATCAGCTCGACCAAGAGCCTCACGGGTCACTCCCTGGGCGCCGCCGGCGTGCAGGAAGCGATCTACTGCATGCTGATGATGGAAGGCAACTTTATCGCCGGCTCGGTGAATATCGACGAAGTCGACCCGGAAATGACCGACCTGCCGATCCAGCGCAGCACTGTCGAGAACGCCAAGCTCGATACCGTGATGAGCAACAGCTTCGGCTTCGGCGGCACCAACGCCACCCTGGTGCTGAAGCGCTGGGCAGGCAAGTAAATCGCCCGAGCGTCAAATGCGCTAAACGACAAGGCCACCCAATTGGGTGGCCTTGTCGTTTGTGCCACTAGGGTCTGTTGCCGTTTCACTCGCGGCCGCGACGGAGCCTGTTTTTGCGCGAGGCAAGGCACGAGGAGCGCGGTTTGGTTGTTCCAAATGAGCGACGAGAAACGCCGCATCGCGCAAAAACAGGCCCGGCCCTTCGGGTTGCGCGAAAAATGCCCCCGCTGTTGTTGCAAGACTTGGCAAGGGAATGCCATTACCTGCGTCCTGCGCCTAACCGGGGGCCATTTCTCGCGGCAACGCGGCTCGCGATGAAACGGCAACAGACCCTAACACTCAACGCACTATAAAGCGCTGCTCGGCCAGCTTGCGGTCGTCCTGAAACACCAGGAACTGCCACTCGCCCGGGACCATTTCATGGGTTTCGCTGAACTCGAAAGCCATCACGTCTTGAGGGGCTCCGGGCACCAACTTCTGCATGACGACAAACTTGTCATGCCGCACGCCGTCAGGCGTGGTGACGCCAGGGGTGAGGTAGAGCAGGGTTAACGGCGCACCATCGCTGGCCTTGCCCGCCAGGCTGTAACGCATGCCGAACTTGGTGCCCAGCTTGGCCGGAATCACCTCGGTACGCTCTATCGCTTGACTGCTCTGGCTCAGGACCCGTTCGCCGGGCTGAAAGTCCTGGTAATCGCTGGCGAAGACGCCGTATTCGACCTCTCCCTCGACGCGCACTTCGGCCTGCACCAGGCCAGTCATCAGCATAAGTGCGGCCAACGCACTGCAACGGGTATATGGCATATCTCGCTCCTTGTTTTAGATGGCGCAAGCCTATGACAGCTGCATGACAGGGCAATGACAGTGCCAATAGTCCACTGCGGTTAAGCTATGAGTCATCGCCCATGTACCTTGCTCGATCGCGCCGGGCTAGGCTTGCGGCTTAACCTGTTGCCCTGGAGTTGCCATGATCCACATCAGCAATGAACAAGGCCTGCTACACCCTATCGACATAGGCCCGATCCACAAGCTGCTGAGCAGCAGCGAGGTGCAGATCAGCACCCGCCTGGAGGAGGCCAGGGCATGAGCGGGCTAATGCTTATCCAACCGCGCCAGGAGGCCAACGGTCCCAGGTGAAAGCGCGCGTATCGAGTTGCCGCGCTGAAACCCACTCAGGGCACGGAAAACAGCTCGTCGAACAGCTGGTTCCGCGCCCGATAGACACGTGCGGCCACTAGCGGGTGGTATGGGTTGCGCCCCGGCATATTGGCCTGCGGATTGGTGAAGGAATGTACCGCACCGCCATAGCTGAGCAATTGCCCCCAACTTGCGGCTATCCAGTACTGGCTGGCTTGCGCCCTAGCCCTGCAACAGTAGCGCCCATGTTCGCCGCACCCAGAAAAAAGCCCGCTTGCGCGGGCTTAATTTTTAACTGCAGGTGTCAGGCGGAAAGTTCGACCAGCAACTTGTTCAAGCGCTGCACATAGGCCGCCGGGTCTTTCAGGTTGTCCCCAGCCGCCAGTGCCGCCTGGTCGAAGAGGATATGGCTGAGGTCGGCGAAACGCTCTTCATCGGCCTCGGCGTCCAACTTCTCGATCAGCGGGTGGCCCGGGTTGAATTCGAAGATCGGCTTGGAGTCCGGCACCTTCTGCCCGCTGGCCTCGAGGATCTGGCGCATCTGCAGGCCCAGGTCCTGTTCGCCTATGGCCAGAATGGCTGGCGAGTCGGTGAGGCGATGGGAAACCCGCACTTCTGCGACCTGCTCACCCAGCGCGTTTTTCAGGCGCTCGACCAGGCCTTCTTTGGCCTTGGCGACTTCTTCCTGGGCCTTCTTGTCTTCTTCCGAATCCAGCTTACCCAGATCCAGGTCGCCGCGGGCGACGTCGACGAAATGCTTGCCGTCGAACTCGGTCAGGTAACTCATCAGCCACTCGTCGATACGGTCGGTGAGCAGCAGCACCTCGATGCCTTTCTTGCGGAAGACTTCCAGGTGCGGGCTGTTCTTCACCTGGGCGTAGGATTCACCGGTGAGGTAATAGACCTTGTCCTGACCTTCCGCCATGCGCGCGATGTACTCGGCCAGGCCGACACTCTGCTCGCCGTCTTCAGTGCGGGTGGAGGCAAAGCGCAGGAGCCCTGCAATCTTCTCCTTGTTGGCGAAGTCTTCCGCCGGGCCTTCCTTGAGCACCTGGCCGAAGTTCTTCCAGAAGCCCTTGTATTGCTCGGGTTCGTTCTTCGCCAGTTTTTCCAGCATGTCCAGCACGCGCTTGGTCAGCGCCGACTTCATCGAGTCGATGATCGGGTCTTTCTGCAGGATTTCCCGGGAGACGTTCAGCGACAAGTCGTTGGAATCCACCACGCCCTTGATAAAGCGCAGGTACAACGGCAGGAAGGACTCGGCCTGATCCATGACGAACACGCGCTGCACATAGAGCTTCAGGCCGCGCGGCGCTTCGCGCTGGTACAGGTCGAACGGCGCACGACCCGGCACGTACAGCAGCGAGCTGTACTCCAGCTTGCCTTCGACCTTGTTGTGGCTCCAGCTCAGGGGGTTCTCGAAATCGTGGCCGATATGCTTGTAGAACTCCTGGTATTCCTCGTCCTTGATCTCGGTACGCGGACGGGTCCACAGGGCGCTGGCGCGGTTGACGGTTTCCCACTCGACTGCGGCCGGCGCGTCTTCACCGCTCTCCAGAGAAGAAAGGGGCTCTTTCGGCAGCTCGATCGGCAGGGCGATATGGTCGGAGTATTTCTTGATGATATTGCGCAGACGCCAGCCATCGGCGAACTCGTCTTCCGCGGCTTTCAGGTGCAGCACTACGCGGGTACCACGCTCCGGCTTGTCGATGCTGGCGACGCTGAATTCGCCTTCGCCATGGGATTCCCAGTGCACCCCCTCGCTGGCCGGCAGGCCGGCGCGACGACTGAATACGTCGACCCGGTCGGCGACGATAAAGGCCGAGTAGAAGCCCACGCCGAACTGGCCGATCAGGTGCGAATCCTTCTTCTGGTCGCCGGACAGGTGCTTCATAAAGTCGGCGGTGCCGGACTTGGCGATGGTGCCCAGGTGGGTGACCGCCTCTTCACGGTTCATGCCGATGCCGTTGTCTTCGAGGGTGACGGTCCGGGCTTCTTTATCGAAACTGACGCGGATCTTCAACTCGGCGCCGCCTTCCAGCAGCTCCGGCTTGGCCAAGGCCTCGAAACGCAGCTTGTCGGTGGCATCCGAGGCGTTGGAAATCAGTTCGCGGAGGAAGATTTCCTTGTTCGAATACAGCGAATGGATCATCAGGTGCAGCAGCTGCTTCACCTCGGTCTGGAAGCCCAGGGTTTCTTTTTGAGTTTCCACACTCATGGTCTCTAACTCCACATTGTTGACTAAGCCGCAGCGCGGCGGATGTCATACAGGTGGGGGCATGCCGTGAAATTTCAAGTGCTTGGCTAGCGCAGATTAAGGCTCGAGCAATTCGATGCGACTGACTTCCTCGGGGCGCAGGCTATAGCTGGCCTCGCCCTGCCCCTTCATGCGCTGACGCAGCATGATCCGGCCGTCCTGATCGACGCCCTGAAAGCGTCCTTCGGCAGTATTGCCGCGCTCGGTCGCCACCCGCATGCTGAGGTTCTGGTAACGGTTGGGGTTACGCAGCAAGGCATCCAGGCTAAAGCGCAGACGACGATCCAGCGGGCGACTGACACGCTCGGGGCTGGCCGCCTCGGCCAGCACAGCGCGGCTTGGTGCCACTGCCGCGACCTGCGGTTCCGGCAAGCTGGCGAAGCTGTCGTCCGCCACTGCCCAGCCGCGCTGCTCGGTCTTTTTCAGCTGCAGGGGCAGTTGCTGCGGCTGATCCTCGATCAGCGCCTGCACGGTCAGGTCAAAGCGCTCGGCCGGGAAAGTGACGGCCGCCAGCTTGTACAGCTTGACCTGGCGCGTGACGAACCGCCGCTGCAGGTAATCCTCAATCACATAGGCCAGGGTATCGGCCGAGTCGACATGCCGATCGACCTTGCCAGCCTTGTAGCGCAAACCATCGCTGAACAGCTCGACCCGGCCGCTCAGGCTGGTTTTGAACTGAGGCGGCAGCACCAGATGAAAATCGCCCGCCAGCTTGTTCGGCGCCAGCGGCTGCAGATCCAGGTGCAGGGTGTAGCCATGGCTCAAGCGCCGCGCCTCGGGTAGCTCCTGCTCGGGCAGCAGCCAGCTGATTTCCACCTCCGGCAATACCCCCTTATCGGCGGGCAGTACATCCAGACGCAGCGGGCCTTTGCTGGTTTGCGGCAGCCGGATGATCAGCTCGCTTTGGGCAAAGAAATCCTGCCCCTCGCGCAGGCTCAACACGCCGTCGATCAACTCGCCCTGCTGCGGCATAAAGGGCCGGCCATGCAACTCGCCATTCAGGGCGATGGCCAGCTCGGCCGGTGCCAGCACCTCCGCCTTGAGCCATTGCAGGCTGAGGATGGCCTCCAGGCGCTGGGCATCCTGACTGGCGAGCAGGGTCATACCCACTATCAGCGGAATAAAGCCCAGGCCGCTGAGCACCAGCGGCGGCCGCGCCAAACGCCAGTGGCGCAGCACATAGAGCAGGGTCAAGGGCGGCAGCAAGCTGCCCCAGCCCCACAGCAGGCTGGTCGCGAACGCGCGCATCACCAGCCAGACCAACCCGGCGAGGATCAGCAACAAGCCACCCAGAATCAGCAGCGCATCCATTCAGTAGTCCTTGTATAGGGGCGAACTTATCCAGCGGCGGCCCGGGGCTTAAGGCTCATCGACCTTGAAATGAGCACGGGCGGTCGCGATAGGTTCAGTTTGCTTGGTTTGCCAGGCGGTGATCGCCACGTTGGCCACACGGCGACCCTGTCGCCACACCTGGCACTGCACGTAGGTGTCACGATAATGACCGGCGCGCAGGTAATCTATCGAGAAGTCGATGATTTTCGGTAAATGGGGAATGCCCATAAACATCAGCAGGTGCAGCATCGCCGAATGCTCCATAAACCCGGCGATCACCCCGCCATGAAGCGCCGGCAAGGTCGGGTTGCCGATGCAATCCTGGTTGGCCGGTAAACGAAATACCATATCGTCGCCCAGCCGCAGGCACTCGATGCCGAGCAACTTGGCATAGGGAATCAGGCTGATCAGCGAGTCGTAGTTGTTCTGCTCGTGGGCCTCGCGCACCAGCTGATTGAGGTTCAGGGCGCTCATTGCTTGGCTCCTTGCATGCTGCTAAGCGCCTTGGCGCTTTGCGCCTGCTTGCCCATGCGCATAAAGGCCCCGACCACGTGGGCGATCGGCTGGGACGGGTCATCCTGGTAGGCGTAACCACGGGTGAAGATGATATTGGGCGTGACCCGGTAGCACTCGGCGAAACCGTAGACATCCTTATTCGGCTCGGCCGGGTGCATATAGTCGATACGCAGATCCAGGGTCGGGCAGATCTCGAACTCCGGCAGCACGCACACCGTGGAGATACCGCAGGTGGTGTCCATCAGGGTGGTAATGGCGCCGCCATGGATCACCCCGGTTTCCGGATTGCCGACTATCTGCGGGCTGTAGGGCAAGCGCAGGATCAAGCCCTGCGGGTCGGCACTATGCACGCTCATGCCGAGCAGCTGGCAATGGCGCAATACCGCGAGAAAACGCTGCGCCCTCTCAACAAGGGGGGAGTCGCTCATGATTTCAATCCCAGGACAAGGGCACAAAGGGTGCGCATGATAGCGCCTCAGGCTAAATCCGGCACACTAGCGTCGCGCAGAAACAAGGCAACTCACAGGGAACTTCGGCGAATCCGCGTTGTTTAATCGGTTATGCGTGGGGCAACCCGGCAACGACGAACATCCACAAGGAGTACCAACCGTGCAAAAACCCTTCACTTACGCCCTGCTTCTCGCCGCCATGCTGGGCCTGGCGGCCTGCGACAAGACCCCGGAAGACAAAGTCGAGTCGGCCAAGGAGTCCGCAGCCGAAGCGATTGAATCCATGGGTGATGCCATCGACGAAACCGGCGAAGCCAGCGAAGACAAAGCCGATGCGGTGATGGGCACCGAGCCGAGCACTGGCGAGAAGATCGAAGAGGCGGTCGACGATGCGGCTGACGCCATCGAAGAAGCCGGCGACGAGGTTAAAGACGCAGGAGACGCCCAGTAACTCTCAGGCTGTAAAGAATCAGGCCCGCATGATGCGGGCCTGATTCTTTGTGCCGCTTTTATAGCGCGGCTACCAGCATCAGTAACAGGCTGCACAGCAGCCCCACCGCCCAGACCAGGCTACGCTGCCAATGCAGGTCGGCCCAGTAGAGCGCCAGGTACAGCACGCGCGCGACGACAAAGGTCACGGCCAGAATATCCACCAGCGGGCCATGGTTATTGGTCACATGAGCCATCAGTACGCCCACGGCAAACAGCGGGAAGGCCTCGAAGCTGTTCATATGGGCCGCCAGCGCCCGCGCACCGAAGCCAGTCAAGCGGGCTTGCTGAGCGCGCGGATGATGGTTGTCGTAACCCCCGCCCTCCTCGTTCATGGCCTTGGCCACCGGCGCCTTGGCCAGATAGATCAATAACGCACTGATAAAGATGCACCAAAACGGCAGACTCATGCGCTTTTCTCCTTGGGCGGCTCGAATGCCGGGGTCTGGGTGTAGACCATGACTTCCAGTACATCGGAATGAAACTCGCGGCGGTACAACACCAATACCACACCGGCGCTGACCAGCATGAAAAACCAGGGGTTGATAAACCAGGCCAGGATCGCCATGCCGAAGTAATAAGCACGCAAGCCCTGGTTGAACTGGTTAGCCGCCATCGAAATCACCCGCGCGGTGCGCTCGGCAAAGGCCTTGCGCTCCTGCTCGGTGACATGCCGCTCGCCCATCATCGGTGCCGAACCCACCAGCACCGCGGCAAAGTTGTATTGGCGCATGCACCAACTGAAGGTGAAGAAAGCGTAGACAAACACCATGCCCAGGCAGAGCAACTTGACCTCGGACATTTCCCGGCTGGCCGCCTGGACAAAAGGCAGATCGGCGAGCAGCGACACCGCGCGATCAGAGGCCCCGAGGACGGTGAGAATACCGGCCAGGATAATCAGGGTGCTGGAGGCGAAGAATGAGGCGTTACGCTCCAGATTGCCTATCACATTGGCGTCGGCTATGCGGTTTTCGCGCAGCAACATGCGGCGCATCCAATCCTCCCGATAAAGATGCAAGACACTGGCGAGACAGGGCGTTGTTCGACCCTTGAACTGCGCATAGCGGCTATAGCCGCCCCAACACAACAGAAACCAAGCAATAGCCGCAAATTGTTGCCACAGATGGTTATCGATAAAGCCCATAAATCCCCCCTTGCCAGGGCCGGATTATAACCAGCCAGTATCAGCCTGACTGCCTTATGCTTTTTTAACTTGCTTGCTGTTGCACGGACACGGCAGCGATCAATCATGCCGCGCACTCTTCTTATTTATAAAGCCACAAACCAGCAATGCATCTTTATAAAGCAAGCAACTCTGTGTCGGAACAAATCACCCACAGAGGTCTTATGCTCAGCGCTGAGTATTGGAATAGAGCCATTCGTTTACTTGCAAAGTTGTTGATTCTAGACAAAGCTGTGACAGACTTCGCACCAGACAGGTGCGCAACGCACCACTAACGAACACCACTCACTGCATTAGAAAGGCATTCAAAGCCCAGCACTGCCACTGCCTTTCTGACAGGAAGTCACCCACATACGCCAAGGAGAGCCCTTATGTCCGTGCAGCGTCTGTTTTCCCTTATTTTCGCCACCATCATCTTCTGCACCAGCCTGCTCGCCGTCCTGGTGATACTGATGATCATCAACCAGGGCCAGCTGACCGATAGCCAGGAAAACCGCTATCAGTCCTATCTGCTGGCGGACGAACTGCGGCAAAGCTCCGATGACCTCACCCGCCTGGCCCGCACCTACGCCATGAGTGGCGATGCGCGCTTTGAGCAGCAATATTGGCAAGTGCTGGATATCCGTAACGGCAAACGGCCGCGCCCGCAGCAATCCGAACGCCTGTACTGGGACTTTATCGCCGCCGGCCACGCCGCGCCGCGGGCTAATGGCGAAACCCTGCCACTGCTCGAACTGATGCGCCGCCAAGGCTTCAGCGCGGCCGAACTGGACAAGCTGGCCGAGGCCCAGGCCAATTCAGACACCCTGGTGCTGATCGAAACCGCGGCGATGAATGCGGTGAAAGGCCGCTTCGCCGACGGCCAGGGCGGTTTCACTCGCCAAGGCGAGCCAGACCTGGCCCTCGCCAGTCAGCTGATGCACAACGCCGAGTATCACGCGGAAAAAGCCAAGATCATGCAGCCGGTGGATGACTTCTACGAGCTGCTGGATAAGCGCACCGGTGACAGCGTGCTGCACTACACCCAGATCGGTGAGCGCTATATGGCGGCGGTAACTGCAGTGGTGGTGCTGCTGGTGATCATTTCCGTGCTGGGCATCTTCGCCATTCGGCGCAAGGTCACGGGCGCCCTGCTGCGCTTGAGCGACGAGGCGTGCAAGGTCGCCGCTGGCGAACTGGGCACCCACCTCGGCGCCCAGAGCGGCGGTGAGTTTGGCGTGCTGTCCCATTCGTTCAGCCAGATGGTCAGCAAACTGCGCGAGATCGTCAGCAATGTGGTGCATTCCAGCACCCAACTGAGTGTCTCCGCCTCGCAGCTGACCAGCACCACCACGACCACCCAGCACAACCTCAAGCAACAGGAGCTGCACACCACCGAGGTGGCCGCCGCGATGACCGAAATGGCCGCGACCGTGCAGGAAGTCGCCCGTCACTCGAGCCAAACCGCCGAAGCCGCACAACGCGCCGACCTGGCCGCCAATAGCGGTCAGCAACTGGTCGGGCAGATGGTCAGTTCCATCAACACCCTGTCCCATGACATCGGCGATGCCGCGAGCGTGGTGCACAGCCTGGCGCAGGACACCGCCAATATTGGCAGCATTCTCGATGTGATTCGCGGCATCGCCGACCAGACCAACCTGCTCGCGCTGAATGCCGCGATCGAGGCGGCCCGCGCCGGCGAACAGGGTCGTGGCTTTGCCGTGGTAGCCGATGAAGTGCGTTCGCTGGCCAAGCGCACCCAGGATTCCACCATGGAAATCCAGGGCATGATCGAGCGTCTGCAAGAGGGTGCGCAGAAAGCCGCCAGCGTCATGAGCCAGAGCCGCACCCAGGCCGAAACCGGTGCCAGTCAGGCCGCGGCAGCCGGACAGGCGCTGCAAACCATCACCGGGGCCAATCGCGAGATCAGCGAAATGGCCATCCAGATCGCCAGCGCGGCCGAGCAGCAAGCAGCAGTGGCCCACGACATCAGCCAGCGCATCGAGATGATTCGCGACCTGGCCAGCGATAACACCGAGGGCTCCAACGAGGTCACAGAGGCCAGCCAGAGCCTCGCCGTATTGGCCGAGCGCCTGCATGCCCAGGTGCGGCACTTCAACCTGGGCAGCTCCGCCTAGGAAGCCGGATGAGCCGATACGCTACAGGTCGTACCAAACAGGCCAGTGCACCAAAGTG
>NZ_JAUYNP010000291.1 GCF_030696055.1 Pseudomonas sp.
ATCAGCTGCAAGGTGATCGAACGCGAAGTGCTCAACGCCGAGTCAGTCACTGCCCAGTTGGGCGACTATCGGCTGCTGCGTTTCGATATGAGCGAGAGCAACGCCGCGCAACGCGCCCTGCTCGACCGCTACCGGCTGTTCGGCCCACCGGCCATCCTGCTGTTCGATGCCAAGGGTGACGAATGGCAGGATTTGCGTGTCGTAGGTGAGATCGATGCGCAAACCTTCGCCGCCCGTTTGAGTCGCGCACGGGAACGCTTCTAGCTTCTCCGGTCATATACTTGGCGCAATCTACGCTTATCGTGCCGGCTATTGCTGACAACTGGACAGTCTCGCCTTGCCTGCGGCATAGTCCGGCGCAGCGCAAAAACAAGGAAACTCCGATCATGGCTACCCTTCTGGTACTGCACGGGCCCAACCTCAACCTGCTCGGCACCCGCGAACCGGGTGTATATGGCGCCGTCACCCTGGAGCAGATCAACCTCGACCTGGAGCGCCGCGCCCGCGAGGCCGGCCACCATCTGCTGTACCTGCAGAGCAATGCCGAGTACGAGCTGATCGAGCGCATTCACGCCGCAAAAGGCGAAGGTGTCGACTTTATCCTGATCAATCCCGCCGCTTTTACCCATACCAGCTTCGCATTACGTGACGCATTGCTGGCGGTGAGCATCCCATTCATCGAAGTGCACCTGTCCAACGTGCACAAACGCGAAGCTTTCCGCCATCACTCCTACTTTTCCGATGTAGCTGTAGGGGTGATCTGCGGCCTTGGCGCCAGCGGTTACCGGCTGGCCCTGGAGGCTGCACTCGAACAACTTGAACTTAAGTGCCCCTGACCTCACCGGGAGTTAACCACTATGGATATTCGTAAAGTCAAAAAGCTGATCGAGCTGCTGGAAGAATCCGGCATCGACGAACTGGAGATTCGCGAAGGCGAAGAATCGGTACGTATCAGCCGTCACAGCAAGCAGCCGGCTTATATGCAGCAGCCGATCTATGCCCAGGCCCCGGCTCCTATGCCAGCGCCTGCAGCCGCCGCACCGGTTGCCGCCGCCGCTGAAGCCGCCCCGGCCGCCGCCAAGCTGAACGGCACCGTAGTGCGCTCGCCGATGGTCGGCACCTTCTACCGCGCCTCCGGCCCGACTACGAGCAACTTCGTCGAAGTCGGCCAGAGCGTGAAGAAAGGCGACATCCTCTGCATCGTCGAAGCGATGAAGATGATGAACCACATCGAGGCCGAGTCCAGCGGCGTGATCGACGCCATCCTGGGCGAGAACGGCCAGCCGGTGGAATACGATCAGCCCCTGTTCACCATCGTTTGAAGCGCGGAGAGCCTGCGATGTTGGAAAAAGTTCTGATCGCCAACCGCGGCGAGATCGCCTTGCGCGTCTTGCGCGCCTGTAAAGAGCTGGGCATCAAGACGGTCGCGGTGCACTCCACCGCCGACCGCGAGCTGATGCACCTGGGCCTGGCCGACGAGTCGGTGTGCATCGGCCCGGCCTCCGGCGCGCTGTCCTACCTGAATATTCCGGCGATCATCAGCGCCGCCGAAGTCACAGGGGCCACCGCCATTCACCCCGGCTACGGCTTCCTCGCGGAAAACGCCGACTTCGCCGAACAGGTGGAAAACTCCGGTTTCGCCTTTATCGGCCCGAAAGCCGAGACCATTCGCCTGATGGGCGACAAGGTTTCGGCCAAGAACGCCATGAAACGCGCCGGCGTGCCGGTGGTGCCTGGCTCCGACGGCCCGCTGCCGGAAGACGAAGAAACCGCCCTGGCGATTGCCCGCGAAGTCGGTTACCCGGTGATCATCAAGGCCGCTGGCGGCGGCGGTGGTCGCGGCATGCGCGTGGTGTTCCAGGAAGAAGACCTGATCAAATCGGCCAAGCTGACCCGCAGCGAAGCCGGCTCGGTGTTCGGCAACCCCATGGTCTATCTGGAGAAGTTCCTCGGCAATCCGCGTCACGTGGAAGTCCAGGTGCTGTCCGACGGCCAGGGTAACGCCATCCACCTGGGCGATCGCGACTGCTCGCTGCAGCGCCGGCACCAGAAGGTTCTGGAAGAAGCGCCAGCACCGGGCATCGACGAACAAGCCCGCGCCGAGGTACTGGACCGCTGCGTGCGCGCCTGCATCGAGATCGGCTACCGCGGCGCCGGCACCTTCGAGTTCCTCTACGAAGACGGCCACTTCTACTTTATCGAGATGAACACCCGCGTGCAGGTAGAGCATCCGGTGTCGGAAATGGTCACCGGCATCGACATCGTCAAGGAGATGCTCAGCATCGCCGCCGGCAACAAGCTGTCGTTCAAGCAGAGCGATGTGGTGATCCGCGGCCATGCCCTGGAATGCCGGATCAACGCCGAAGACCCGGACAACTTCATGCCCTGCCCCGGCAAGGTCAAGCACTTCCATGCCCCTGGCGGCAATGGCGTGCGGGTCGACTCGCACCTGTACAGCGGCTACACCGTGCCACCGCACTACGACTCGCTGATCGGCAAGCTGATCACCCACGGCGCCACCCGCGACGAAGCCCTGGCCCGTATGCGCAACGCCCTGGACGAGATAGTGGTCGACGGCATCAAGACCAACGTACCGTTGCACCGCAACCTGGTGCGTGACAAGGGCTTCTGCAAAGGCGGCGTGAATATCCATTACCTGGAAAAGAAACTGGGTATGGATAAGCACTAAGCTTCGGCGTAGCGCACAGACAAGGGCTGCCATTGGGCGGCCCTTGTCGTTTCCGGTCGATGCATGCGGTGGCAGCCGGCCCACTGGTTCAAGTAAGCTGCGCGCCCAATTGCCCCATCACGCCACAGCGCTCACGAGGTTTCCCATGCCCTGGTTACAAGTCCGTCTCGCCATCATCCCGGAGCAGGCCGAAACCTACGAAGACGCCCTGCTGGAAGTAGGCGCCGTCTCGGTGACCTTTATGGACGCCGAAGACCAGCCGATTTTCGAGCCGGACCTGGGCACCACGCCGCTGTGGTCGCATACCCATCTGCTGGCGCTATTTGAAGCCGACACCCAGGCTGACGCCGTGTTCGCCCACCTGCAATTGCTCACCGGCGCCGAACTGCCGGAACACCAGGCCGAAGTGATAGCCGACCAGGACTGGGAACGCAGCTGGATGGACGGCTTCCAGCCCATGCGTTTCGGCCAGCGCCTGTGGATAGTGCCGAGCTGGCACGCCGCGCCCGAGCCGGAGGCGGTCAATCTGCTGCTCGACCCGGGCCTGGCCTTCGGCACCGGCACCCACCCGACCACCGCGCTGTGCCTGGAATGGCTGGACGGCCAGGACCTCAGCCAGTGCAGCGTGCTGGATTTCGGCTGCGGCTCGGGCATCCTGGCCATCGCCGCCCTGCTGCTGGGCGCGCCCCAGGCCGTCGGCACCGATATCGACCCACAAGCCCTGGAAGCCTCGCGCGACAATGCCGGGCGCAACGGCATCGAGCCGGCGCGCTTCCCGGTCTACCTGCCCGCCGACCTGCCGCAGCAACAGGCCGATGTGGTGGTCGCCAATATCCTCGCCGGCCCGCTGGTGGCGCTGGCGCCGCAGATCACCAGCCTGGTCAAAACCGGCGGACGCCTGGCGCTGTCGGGCATCCTCGCCGAACAGGCGGAAGAAGTGCGCGCCGCCTACCAGGACGCCTTCGACCTCGACCCCACCGCGAACAAGGACGGGTGGGTACGTATCAGCGGCGTACGGCGCTGATAGCGCCCGCACGTGCAGCACTGCTGCTTTGCTGAGCACTTGCGTTAGACTAGCCGCCTTGTTTAGCCGGATCGCCGCATGACCCAGAGTTTCGTCACCCAGTGCCCCCATTGCCGCACCAGCTTTCGCGTCAATCTCGCGCAGCTGGGCGCCGCCCATGGTGCCGTGCGCTGCGGGGCCTGCCTGCATGTGTTCAATGCGGCGCAGCAGTTGCGCGAGCAAGGCCAACTGGCAGCGGCCAGCAGCCAGCCGGCACCCGTCACAAGGCCTAGCACGCCCGCAGCCGCGCCGCGTCCGCCAGCTCCGAACCCGACTCCGACCCCAAGCAGTAACCCCAGCCCTGCACCGGTAAAGAAATCCATCGACACTCAGTGGATTCACGACGACCTGGACCTCGACGATCTGGATCTCGACGAGGAACTGGCCAAGCTGGAAGCACAGGAACAACAGCTGTCCAAGCAGTTTCTGGCGGTCGAGCGGGCGCCCAAACACGCCGAGACCTTCCTCGCCCCCGCGCAGCCCGAGCACGACCCCCACGATGAGCGCTGGGCCGAAGCCCTGCTGCGCGACGAGCCAGCCAAGCCCGCGCCGCCGGCGCAGGCGCCAATAGTCGCCGCACCGCGCCCAGTGCCGGCCGCACCAGCACCAGCACCAGCAGCGACAACCCGCACCCCGCACGCCGAGCCCAGCTTTAGCGCCACCGATCGCCGCGCCCTAGAGCCGGAAATCGAGCATATCGAGCTGCACGCCGAGCGCGAGCCGTTGTTTGCCGAAGCAGACGACGAAAGCGAAGAGGACGCGCCCGCCCCGGGCAAAAGCGCCGCGAAAAGCGCCCGCAGCGAACCCGCACTGCGCGACGAGCACCTGTTCGAGCTGGACGAGGAGCCGCTGCAGCTGGACTGGCGGCAGCCGCACAAGCCCTGGGGCCGCTGGCTGGCCTGGGGCCTGCTGAACCTGCTGGGCGCCGCTGCCCTGAGCGGCCAATATGTGCTCTACCACTTCGACGAATTGGCCCGCCAGGACCAGTACCGCCCCTGGTTCGAGCAGATCTGCCCGGCACTCGGCTGCAACCTGCCGTCCAAGGTCGATATCAAGCAGATCAAGAGCAGCAACCTGGTGGTGCGCAGCCACCCGGAGTTCAGCGGCGCCCTGGTGGTCGACGCCATTCTCTACAACCGCGCGCCCTTCTCCCAGCCCTTCCCGCTGCTGGAAATGCGCTTCGCCGATATCACCGGCCAGCTACTGGCCAGCCGCCGCTTCAAACCCAGCGAATACCTGGCCGGCGAGCTGGCCGGCAACGCCGAAATGCCGCCGCAGACCCCCATCCATATCTCCCTGGATATCCTCGATCCTGGCACCCAGGCGGTGAATTACAGCCTGAGCTTCCACTCGCCGGAATAAGCGGCAGCCGGCGGAGCGCCTGGAAATCCGCCGCGACCTAACCCTTGGCTATAAGCCCGCAGCTGTTCAGAATTTGTTCAAAACAGCCTTTCTCCAGTCATTCAGAGCGGGTATGATTCCCACCCTTTTTCGCACAGTCCTATTGGTCTCAACAGCTGGTCTCTTGAGCAGGGAAGCCTTATGTCGGCGCTACGCATCGGCCCCTATACATTGCCCAACTCGCTGATCCTCGCCCCCATGGCGGGCGTCACCGACCAGCCGTTTCGCCAGCTGTGCAAGCGCATGGGCGCGGGTTTGGTGGTGTCGGAGATGGTCACCAGTGACGTACGGCTGTGGAATACCCGCAAGTCGAGCCTGCGCATGGTCCACCAGGGTGATCCCGAGCCGCGCTCGGTACAGATCGCCGGTGGCGACCCGCAGATGTTGGCCGAAGCGGCGCTGCGCAATGTCGAACTGGGCGCGCAGATTATCGATATCAACATGGGCTGCCCGGCCAAGAAGGTCTGCAACAAGGCCGCCGGCTCCGCTCTGCTGAAAGATGAAAGCCTGGTGCGCGAGATTTTGCAGGCGGTGGTCGCCGCGGTGAACGTGCCGGTGACCCTGAAGATCCGCACCGGCTGGGACAGACAGAACAAAAATGGCATTGAGGTGGCGAAGATCGCCGAAGACGCCGGGATAGTCGCGCTGGCCGTGCATGGCCGCACCCGCGCCGATCTGTATATGGGCGAGGCCGAGTACGACACCATCGCCGCGATCAAGCAGGCGGTGTCGATTCCGGTATTCGCCAATGGCGATATCGACTCAGCGGAAAAGGCCCGCGCGGTACTGCGCGCCACCGGCGTCGATGGCCTGCTGATCGGTCGCGCGGCCCAGGGCCGGCCGTGGATATTTCGTGAAATCGAGCACTACCTGCGTACCGGTGAGCATCTCCCGGCGCCCAGCCTGCTCGAAGTGGAACAGATTCTGCTTGAACACCTGGCTGCACTGCACGCCTTCTACGGCGATGTAATGGGCGTACGCATCGCCCGCAAGCATGTCAGTTGGTATCTCGCAACCCTGCCGGGCGCCAGGGAGTTTCGCGCCCACTTCAATCGTCTGGACAGTACGGACGCGCAGTGCGCCAACGTTCGCGAGTTTTTCAGTGAGCGGAATAATAATGGAGAAGGGGTGGCCGCATGACGATGTTGACCGAGACTTTAGGAAGTGAAATGGCTCCCGTGAGTGAAAACAGCAGCTTGAAACAGCATCTCAATACGCCGAGCGAAGAAGGGCAAACCCTGCGCGGCAGTGTCGAGAAGGCCCTGCATAACTACTTCGCCCACCTCGAAGGTGCCGACGTCAGCGACGTCTACAACCTGGTGCTGACCGAAGTGGAAGCGCCACTGCTGGAAACCGTGATGAACCATGTCAAGGGCAACCAGACCAAGGCCTCCGAGCTGCTCGGCCTGAATCGCGGCACCCTGCGCAAGAAGCTCAAGCAGTACGACCTGCTGTAACCCCGAACTCCCGAAAAGGGCGGCCCACATGAGCCGCCTTTTTTGCTGATAACTCCTTTGCTGATACCTCTGCTCTGATGGACTCTGAAATGACCGACCAGACCACCCGCCTCCCCGTTCGCCGCGCCTTGATCAGTGTTTCCGACAAGACCGGCATCCTCGAGTTCGCCCGCGAGCTTGTCGCCCTTGGCGTGGAAATCCTCTCCACCGGCGGCACCTACAAGCTGCTCAAGGACAACGGCGTGGCCGCCGTGGAAGTCGCCGACTACACCGGCTTCCCGGAAATGATGGATGGCCGGGTGAAGACCCTGCACCCGAAAATCCACGGCGGCATCCTCGGCCGCCGCGCCATTGACGGCGCGGTGATGGAACAACACGGCATCAAGCCGATCGACCTGGTGGCGGTCAACCTCTACCCCTTCGCCGCCACAGTGGCCAAACCGGGCTGCGACCTGGCCGACGCCATCGAGAACATCGACATCGGCGGCCCAACCATGGTCCGCTCCGCGGCGAAGAACCATAAGGACGTGGCCATAGTGGTCAACGCCTGCGACTACGCCGGCATAGTCGAGTCGCTGCAAGCCGGCGGCCTGACCTACGCCCAGCGCTTCGACCTGGCGCTGAAAGCCTTCGAGCACACCGCCGCCTACGACGGCATGATCGCCAACTACCTGGGCACCATCGACCAGAGCCGCGACAGCCTCAGCACCGAAGCGCGCGGCGCCTTCCCGCGCACCTTCAACAGCCAGTTCGTCAAGGCGCAGGAAATGCGTTACGGCGAGAACCCGCACCAGAGCGCGGCGTTCTACGTGGAAACGCAGAAAGGCGAGGCCAGCGTGGCCAGCGCCGTGCAGCTGCAGGGCAAGGAACTGTCGTTCAACAACGTGGCCGACACCGACGCCGCCCTGGAGTGCGTGAAGAGCTTCGTCAAGCCGGCCTGCGTCATCGTCAAACACGCCAACCCCTGCGGCGTGGCCGTGGCCACCGACGCCGAAGGCGGCATCCGCCAGGCCTACGAACTGGCCTACGCCACCGATACCGAATCGGCTTTCGGCGGCATTATCGCCTTCAACCGCGAACTGGACGGCGAAACCGCCAAGGCCATAGTCGAGCGCCAGTTTGTCGAAGTGATTATCGCGCCGAAAATCAGCGCCGAAGCCCGCGCCGTAGTAGCGGCCAAGGCCAATGTGCGTCTGCTGGAATGCGGCGAATGGCCGGCCGAACGCGCGCCGGGCTGGGACTTCAAGCGGGTCAACGGCGGCCTGCTGGTACAGAGCCGCGACATCGGCATGATCAAGGCGCAAGACCTGAAGATAGTCACCCAGCGCGCGCCGAGCGAGCAGGAAATCCATGACCTGATCTTCGCCTGGAAAGTGGCCAAGTTCGTCAAATCCAATGCGATTGTGTACGCGAAGAATCGCCAGACCATAGGCGTCGGCGCCGGCCAGATGAGCCGCGTCAACTCCGCCCGTATCGCCGCGATCAAGGCCGAACACGCCGGCCTGCAGGTAGCCGGTTCGGTCATGGCTTCCGACGCATTCTTCCCGTTCCGCGACGGCCTGGACAACGCCGCGCAGAACGGCATCACCGCGGTGATCCAGCCGGGTGGCTCGATGCGCGACGCGGAAGTCATTGCCGCCGCCGACGAGGCCGGAATAGCCATGGTGTTCACGGGAATGCGCCACTTTAGGCACTAAAATCGGCCGCCCTCGGACTGGCATCTGCGGCGTTGTCCGGCCCTCCCCCCATGCTCATTGCCAGAAGGCAACTCCGCTGGGTGAAGGACCGGACGCCTTGCATCTACCAGCCCGATCGCGACCTCGACAGAGTCGCCAATTTTGTAGGTTGGGCTGAGCTCCGCGAAGCCCAACAACTCCGGATGAAATCCGGGAACGCCCCCACTCAGAAGCCCCGGATTGCATCCGGGCTACGGTCAGGAGAGACCCCATGAACGTATTGATTATCGGCAGCGGCGGTCGTGAACACGCCCTGGCCTGGAAAGTCGCCCAAGACCCGCGAGTCGAGAAGGTCTTTGTCGCCCCGGGTAACGCCGGCACCGCCTTTGAGCCCAAGTGCGAGAACGTCGCCATCGACGTGCTGGCCCTGGAGCAACTGGCCGACTTCGCCGAGAAGAACGTGCAACTGACCCTAGTCGGCCCGGAAGCGCCTTTGGTTGCGGGCGTTGTCGACCTGTTCCGCGCGCGCAATCTGGCCGTGTTTGGCCCCACCGCCGGCGCCGCTCAGCTGGAAGGCTCGAAAGCCTTCACCAAGGACTTCCTCGCCCGCCACCAGATCCCCACCGCCGACTACCAGAACTTCACCGAAGTCGAGCCGGCTCTGGCCTATCTGCGCGAGAAAGGCGCACCTATAGTGATCAAGGCCGACGGCCTGGCCGCCGGCAAGGGCGTGATAGTCGCCATGACCCTGAGTGAGGCCGAAGACGCGGTGCGCGATATGCTCGCCGGCAATGCCTTCGGCGAAGCCGGTTCGCGGGTGGTGATCGAAGAGTTTCTGGATGGCGAAGAAGCCAGCTTTATCGTCATGGTCGACGGCCACAACGTGCTGCCGATGGCCACCAGCCAGGACCACAAGCGCGTCGGCGACGGCGACAGCGGCCCGAATACCGGCGGCATGGGCGCTTACTCCCCGGCCCCTGTGGTCACAGCCGCAGTGCACCAGCGGGTGATGGACGAGGTGATCTGGCCGACCGTCAAGGGCATGGCTGCCGAAGGCAATGTCTACACCGGCTTCCTCTACGCCGGCCTGATGATAGACAAGGCCGGCGCGCCTAAAGTCATCGAATTCAACTGCCGCTTCGGCGACCCGGAAACCCAGCCGATCATGGTGCGCCTGGAATCGTCCCTGGTGCTGCTGATCGAAGCCGCCCTGGCCGAGGCGCTAAACAAGGTCGAAGCCAAATGGGACCCGCGCCCGACTGTCGGCGTGGTACTGGCCGCCGGCGGCTACCCCGGCGACTACGCCAAGGGTGAGCCGATCGAAGGCCTGGCCGCTGCCGCCGCGCTGGACGGCAAGGTGTTCCATGCCGGCACCGCGCTCAAGGATGGCCAGGTGGTCACCGCCGGCGGCCGGGTGCTCTGCGCCACCGCCATTGGCGCCAGCGTGGCCGATGCCCAGCAGCAGGCGTATCGGCTGGCGGAGCAGATCCGTTGGCCCGGCTGCTTCTACCGCAAGGATATTGGCTACCGCGCCATTGCCCGCGAACGCGGCGAAGGCTGAAGCTAAAACCCTGCGAAGGTGGCCAAATGGCCACCTTTGTCATATTTCGCCCCTGTATAGCTTGGCTATAATCCGACCACTTACTTTTGAAGGGAATTCACCGTGCACCGGCTGAGGATTGCCACACCGCTGTTTATCAGCCTGCTGCTGATGGCGCTGATTGCCGGCCCAGCTCAGGCCGAACAACAGGAACTCTGGTCGGCCCTCAAGGACCCCGCCGCCGAACTGCAACTGGATGATGTCCGCGCGCCCCGGCAGATGGCGCAATTCACCGCCACCGACCTCACCGATCTGTACACCTCGGGCGGCAACACGGCGCTGTGGTTGCACCATCGCCTGGAAGCCAATACCGACGCGCAGATGCTCAGGGTGTTCGCCCCCTACCTGGCCTATCTCGATCTCTACGTGCTGCAAGGCGATGAGCTGATCGCCCAGACCCATACCGGCAGCCAGCTGCCCTTCTCCAGCCGCCCGCTGGCCAGCCGCGACTTTCTCCTGCCCCTGCCGCAAGCCGATGCCCCGCTGGATATCTACCTGCGCCTGGCTTCGGAACATGCCCTGCGCCCCGCCATCAGCCTGCAAAGCGCGCAGAGTATGGCCGCCGACGACACTCGCCCGCTGCTGTTCGGCCTGCTGCTCGGCTGCCTCGGCATGCTGGTGACCTACAACCTCGTGCGCTTCGCCTACACCCGCGCCGCCAGCGGCCTGTGGCTGGCCGCGACCCAGGCGTGCGTACTGCTAACGGCCATCAGCCTGCTGGGCATCAGCACGCCCTGGCTGGGCGAATGGCAGAGCCTGCAGCCGCAGATCGCCAACCTGGCGATGCTGCTGGCGATGATCTGCGCCCTGTCGTTTACCGCCAGCTTCTTTCACCAGGTCTGCCCGCGTACGCCGCTGAATTATCTGCTGAGCGCCGAAGTGGTGCTGATCGGCCTGCTCTGCGTGGTGTTGCTGGTGGCCACCAACCTGCAATTCAACCAGCTGGTCTACCTGCTCAGCGCGGTCGCCGGGCTGAGCATTCTGCTGGTGGCGCTGTTCCATTGGCGGCATGGCTACCGGCCGGCGCGCCTGTTCAGCCTGGCCGTGCTGCTGTTCTGCGCGGCCTTTATCGGCGCCTTGCCGGTCCTGTTCGGCTACTGGGCGGTGCAGACCGAATGGCTGGCCTATGCCCTGCTGGCCGTCACC
>NZ_JAUYNP010000307.1 GCF_030696055.1 Pseudomonas sp.
GGCGCGCAGCATGTTCTCGCCGAAGAACTGGTGAAACACCTGACCCACCGGGCTCGTGAGGAAGGCCACGCCCCCCGAGTGCCCCGGGCAGTGCCAGGAGTAGGAACCGTCCTGGGCATAGTTGAGCAGGGCGCGAAAAAACGGCGGGGTCAGCGCCGCCACATAGGCGCGCGCCTCGCGGATGATGTAGCGGGCGACGAACTCCGGTGTGTCCTCGTGCATGTGGATAAAGCCATGCAGTTCCTTGAGGATCTCCTTGGGCAGATGTTGCGAGGTGCGGGTCTGGCCGTAGAGGAAGATCGGAATGTCGTTGTTGCGCTGGCGCAGCGTGGCCACGAAGGTGCGCAACCCGGCAATCACCCCATCGACCTTATCGTTACCGAGGTCGGCATCATCGAGGGTGACGACAAAGCCGCTGGCGCGGTTCTGCTGTTGGGCCAGCGCCGACAGATCGTCGTAGTGATCGAGCCATTGCACCTCGATGCCGGCGTGTTCGATGGCGGCGGCGAGGGCGCGCACGCTCTCGCCGGTGCTGGTGTCCGCACGCATGTGCTGGCCGATCAGCACCAGCGGGAAACGAAACTTCATGGTCATTGTTGTTATTCCTATTGCCTGTCCGGCTAGGCCGGGAAAAATCGTTAGGCGCCGAGCAGGCAACCCTGACGCAGCGGCTCGCGGCCGGCGACGAAGGTCAGCTCGGTATTGGCTTCGGTGAAGCGCTCGATTAGCCGGGCGTAGAACATCCCGGCAATGCCGCTGGTGAGGGTGCTGACCCGGCCGCTGAGGGGGTCGATGACATCGGCCAAGGCCGTCCCCGGCTCAACCCAGCTGCCGATGGGCGCCCGGTAGGCGACCACGCCGGCGTGCGGCGCATTCAGCACCTCTACCCCGGACAAGGGCGTCGGCTCACAGACCGGCGCGGGCACCGCGGGCACCTCACCGGTGACCAGCCCGAGGTGGCCGAGGTAGGCCAGCAGCGCCTCGGCATCGGCCCGCGCCAGTTCGTGGCTGACATCGTTGATGCCACGCAACTCGACTGTGGCCGCGAAGGTCGCCATGGGAATTGGATGTTGCGGGAAGGCCTGCTGCAGGGTTGCCCAAACGCTGGTGAAGGCCTCGTCGAAGGAGTTGCCGCCCTGTTCGGTTGCATGCAGGGTGGCATGCGCGCCGGTGTAGCCGGCCAGTACCCGGCCTTGCGCCTGCTGCTTGCTGTGCACATAGAGGTGCACCATGGCATCGCTGTCGCAGTGCACATCCAGCACATAATCGGCAGCGCAGGCCAGGGCCATCAGGGTCAGACGCAGCGATTCCAGTTCGGTGCGCGGCTCGATGGCCTGCAAGCGCTCGCCGATGCAGCGGCGGATCAGTGCCACGTTGGCGGCGGCATTGCTGCCCAGTTGGCTGGCGACCTGCTCGCGCACCAGTTCGGCGAGATCGAGGTAATGGCGGTTGAAGTTCTCCCGGCTGGACAGCTCGAAGCGCCCCAGCTGGCGGCCGAACACATAGTTGCCGAGGCCGATCGGGTTGGCGATCGGCACCAGTACCACCTCGCCGGTCAGGCGCCCTGCGGCCTCCAGCTCCAGCAAGCGGCTCTTGAGGTGATGCAGAACCAGCATGCCGGGGTGCTCATCGGCATGCAGGCCGGCCTGCAGATAAATTTTCTGGCCCTGGTCCTGCGGGCCGAAATGCAGGCTGATGACTTCACGCGGCGCACCGAGGGATTGCGCCACAAGCGCATGTTGTTGCTGATACATAGGATTTTCCAAACGGGAGAACAGCCTGGTGCGGCGACACCGGCACCAGGTGCGCAGGCATCAGTCGTACTGGTTGTACGGGAAGTACTTGTCGTTGATCTGCTTGTAGGTGCCGTTGGCCAGGATGGTCTTGAGCGCCTGATTGAACTGTCCCAGCAGGACCTGGTCTTGCTTGCGCACGGCGATGCCGGAGCCGGTGCCGAAGTACTTGGGGTCCTGGAACTTCTCGCCGAAGCCGTGGTAGTCGGCCAGGCTGGCGTCCTTCGTGGCCTCGTAGACGATGCCGACTTCCAGCACCACGGCATCCACCCGCCCGGCGGTGAGGTCCATCATGGCGGTCTGTGTGTCCGGATAACGGTGCAGGCTGATGCCGGCTTTTTCGTAATGGTCCTTGGCGAAGTTCTCCTGGATCGAGCCCTTTTGCACCGCAATCACCTTGCCCTGCATGGCAGCCGGACTGCTATCGGTCAGGCCCTTGCTGCCGAACAGCATGGAGTAGCCGCCTTCGTACTTGTCGGAGAAGGCCACCTTCTGCTGACGCTCCGGGGTGATCGCCATGGAAGCGACTATGGCGTCGTATTTCTTCGCCAACAGGCCGGGGATGATGCCGTCCCAGTCCTGCTTGACCAGCTTGCACTGCACCTTCATCTCGGTGCACAGGGCATTGGCGATGTCGACATCGAAGCCGCCCAGGCTGCCATCCGGGTTGACGAAGTTGTACGGTGGGTAGGCCCCTTCGGTGGCAATCCGCACGACCCCCGATTGCGCCTGCGCGCTGACACAGCTGCCGAAAATCATCACGCCGAGCAGTAATTTTTTTATTGTTTGCATGAACCAAGCTCCTCTAAAGAATGCGCTGACCGCCCAGCCAACTTACGCCCTCTGCGCTTTCTTTCCATACACAGCAGTGCCTAAAATGGCCGCCCCTGTAGTGGTTGAAAAGGCTGTACACCCCCCATGGAAGTCGCTCGAAAGGCGTCGCGAATCGGCCAATTGGTGCAGCATTTCTCCGGCCTGATCGAGCACGGCCAACTGTCGCCAGGCGCGCGGCTGCCGTCGATCCGCGCCGCCGCCAAGGAGTTCGATGTCAGCACCTTTACCGTGGTGCAGGCCTATGATCGTCTGGTGGCGCTGGGCTATATCGATGCACGCAAGGGCGACGGCTTCTTCGTGCCGCAGACTTCACCGAGCAAGCAACAGCAACGCAGTTCGGCGCCACTGGGGGATGTCTACTGGTTGCTGGATGACGCCTTTCATCCGGATGCCGATGCCTTGCAACCGGGCAGTGGTGGCCTGCCGGATGCCTGGCTGGATGAACCCGGTCTGCACCTGGCGCTGCGTGCCCTCGGCCGAGCCAATGGCCTGGTTGCCGAGTATGGCGAATCACGTGGCAACCTCGGTCTACGCAACTGGGTCCAGCGTTATCTGGGGGATCGCGGCGTGCCCGCGCAGGCCGAGCATATAGTGCTGACCAATGGCGCCAGCCAGGCGCTGAATTTGGTGATCCGCGCCCTGTTGCAACCCGGCGACTGCGTGCTGGTGGATGACCCCGGCTATATCAATCTGCTGGCCAACCTGCGCGACCACAAGATCAAGGCCATAGGCGTGCCCTGGACGCCACAGGGTCCGGATGTGGAAAAGCTTGGCGAGTTGCTGCAACTGCATCAGCCCAAGGCGTTCTTCACCAACCCTTGGTTGCAGAATCCCACCGGCGCCAGTTACAGCCCGGCAACGGCCCACCGCGTACTGCAACTAGCCGACACCCATGATTGCTGGATCGTTGAGGATGACGTGTCCGGCCAACTGGCGCCGGATAACCTGCCACCGCTGGCGGCGCTGGACAACCTGCAGCGGGTGATTCACCTCGGCAGCTTTTCCAAGAGCCTGGCGGCCTCGCTACGGGTTGGCTTCGTCACCGCCGAACCGGCCGTGGCCGAAGCCCTGTTGCATTACAAGATGACCACCGGGCTGTACAGCTCACAACTGTGTGAACAGCTGGCGCTGCAGATGCTCAGCGATGGCACCCAGCGCAAGCGCTGCCAGAAATTACGCGATCGGCTACTAAACGCGCAGTTGTCCGCCCGCCAGCAACTGCAACAACTCGGCTGGCAATGCTGGGCGCCCGCCGCGCCGACCCCCTACCTGTGGATCAGCAGTGGCCAGGCCGATTTCGACCCCGTGGCCCTGACCCGCGCCGGCTTGAAACAGAACATCCTGTTGTCACCCGGCTGCATCTTCCGGCCCGGCCTGGAGGCCACGCCCTGGCTGCGCTTCAACGTGGCCTTCGGCGCAGACCCTGCGGTCTGGCGTTTTCTCGCCGAGGCCACTCAGGGCTGAACGGCGGCCGCTCAGTCCAGGCCGTTCAGCAGGCCCGGCAGCTGCTCCGCCAGTTTGGCGTTGTTTAGCGGCGCGCGGATAAAGCCGCGTTGGGTGCCGTCCGGGCCGATCAGCACCAGATTGCCGCTGTGGTCGACTGTGTAGTTTTCCTTGCTGGTATCGGCCGGGATATAGGGAATGCTTACCGCATTGGCCAGTTTCTGCAGGGTCGCCTGCTCGCCGGTCAGGCCGATAAAGCCGGCATCGAAGTAGTCCAGGTACTTCTTCAGCTGCTCAGGCGTATCGCGATTGGGGTCGACGCTGACCAGAATCATGCGCAGGTTGGCGCGGGTTTCTGCCGGCAGCTGGCCTTGCAGCTGGCGCAGCTGGGCGAGGGTGGTCGGGCAGATATCCGGGCAGAAGGTGTAGCCGAAGAACAGCAGGCTCCACTGCTCCTTAAGCTGGTCGACGGCAACTGCCTGGCCATCCTGGTTGGTCAGCTGCAACTCCGGTAGCGTGCGGCTTTGTGGCAACAGCACTATGCCTGCATCCAGCAGTGCGGTGGGATCACCCTGGCCCTTGCTGGTCAGCACCTTGTTGACGGTCAGGCCAAGCACCAAGGCGACTATGGCAACGAGAGCAAAAACGGTGATCTGGATTCGGGTCATGGCACCAACGATTACAGGTTTAACAACAGGTAGTGATCGACCAGCAGGGCGATAAACAGCAGAAACAGGTACCAGATACTGTACTTGAAGGTGTTGATCGCCGCGTGCGGTTGGCTGTCACGGTACAGCACCCAGGCCCACTGCAGAAAGCGCCCGCCCAACACCACCGCACACGCCAGGTAGAGCGGCCCGCTCATATGGATGGCATAGGGCAGCAGGGTCACGGCGAACATCACCAGGGTGTAGAGCAGGATATGCACCTTGGTGTAGTGCTCGCCATGGGTCACCGGCAACATGGGGATGTCGGCCTTGGCGTATTCGGCCTTGCGGTGGATGGCCAGGGCCCAGAAGTGCGGCGGCGTCCAGGCGAAGATGATCAGCACCAACAGCAGCGGCTCGGCGCTCACATGGCCGGTCACCGCGACCCAGCCGAGCAGCGGCGGCGCGGCCCCGGCCAGCCCGCCGATCACGATATTCTGCGGCGTGGCGCGCTTGAGAAAGCCGGTGTAGATCACCGCATAACCGAGCAGGGAGGCCAGGGTCAGCCAGGCGGCCAGTTCGTTGGTAAAGGTCAGCAGCAGGGCCATGCCCGCCACCGCCAGCAGCAGGGCGAAACTCAGGGCCGCCGCCGGTGACACCCGGCCGCTGGTAACCGGGCGCTTGAGGGTGCGCGCCATGATCGAGTCGATGCGCCGGTCCACCACATGGTTGACCGCCGCCGCCCCCCCGGCGCACAGGCCGATGCCCAGGTTGCCGAAGATCAGCACCTGCCAGGCGACGCCGGCGCGGGTGGCGAGGAACATGCCGACCAGGGAGGTGATCAGCATCAGCACCACCACCCTCGGCTTGGTCAGCTCCAGGTAGTCACGCCAGCTGGCGTGGGCTTGCTGTTCGCGCAGTAGAGTAGCCATAGGGTTTCTCCTTAGTATTTTTGTTATTTGCTCGGCAGCGCGGTCAAGCCAGGGTGCTCGCCAGTCGCCTGAGAGGCCGGCACGGCAACGCTGCGCACGCGGTAATTGATCAGCACCAGGCACAGCAGCAGCAGCGCGCCGCCGAGGTTATGCGCCACCGCCACCAGCAGCGGCAGATGAAGAATCACATTGCTGATGCCCAGGCTGATCTGTAGCGCCAGGGCCAGCAGCAGCAGAGCGGCCAGGCGCGGCAGGCCGTTGCGCTTGAGCCGCCAGGCCAGCAACAGCAGCACCAGGCTCAGCAGCCCGGCGCCGAGGCGATGGGTCATATGAATGGCGGTGCGCGCCTCGCTGTCGAGTTGCCCGCCGAGGTAGTTGGGGCCGATATGCTGGGTCAGGTGGAAGCCGTTGGCGAAGTCCATCGCCGGCCACCATTGGCCGTGACAGCGGGGCAGGTCGACACAGGCCACCGCCGCGTAGTTGCTGCTGACCCAGCCGCCCAGGGCAATTTGCCCGATCACCAGCAGTAGGCCGAGGGCGGCCAGGCTGCGCAGGGGGGCGGCCAGTCGTGGCAGAGGCGCGGCCTGGCCAGACAGGCGCAGGCTCAGGAGGAACAGCAGGCTGAGGGTGGCGAAGCCGCCGAGCAGGTGGGCTGTGACCACCTGGGGCCACAGCTTGAGGGTGACTGTCCACATGCCGAAGGCCGCTTGCAGGGCGACCAAGGCGAGCAGCAGCAAGGGCAATTTCAGCGGCTGGCCGTCACGCCCGCGGCGCACCAGGGCGTGGCCGGCGAGCCCGAGTATGACCAGGCCGAGGCTGCCGGCAAAATAGCGATGGACCATCTCGTACCAGCCCTTGGCGACTTCCACCGGCGCCTCGGGGAAGCGCGCTTCGGCCAGGGTCTGGGTGTGTTCGCTCATCGGCACGCCGATAAAGCCGTAGCAGCCAGGCCAGTCCGGGCAGCCCAGGCCGGCGTGGCTAAGCCGGGTGTAGGCGCCGAGCATGACCACCACAACAGCCAGCAGAGTGGCAAATAAGGCGAAGCGGTAACCGGGTTTGCGCATCGTCAATCCTTAGCGGCCTGTCAGCCAATTTGCGAGATCTTCAGCAGATAGACTAGATCCTTGAGTATGGCTTTGCCCTTGCTGCTGGCGCCGTAACGCAGCACCAGATTGCCGTGCGGATCGACTATCCAGAGTTGCGCGCCTGCGGCCTGGCCGGCGGTTTTGCCATAGGCCTGCAGCTCAAGCTGATAACGCGCCAACTGCGGGTATTCGCGGCGCAACTGGGCGTCATAATCCGCCGTCAGTGGCTGAGCGCTGGCCAGGCCGTGGGCGGCGCGACCGACCTCGCGGTTCAGGCCGATATGGACTTGCCGGGCGAGAAATATCAGTTCCTTGCAGGCGGCATCGCAGACTGCGGGCACAGTTACCAGCAACTGCCAGCGGGTTTCCGCGGGTCCGCTCACGCCGAGGTCCACGCGGGTCTGGCCGTTGCCTATCAATTCGCCGTGGTAGCTGCGGGTTTCCGGTACCCAGAAGCGCCACTGGTACATGGCGCTGGCGAGGATCATCGGGCCTATGACCACGGCCAGAATCAGGATCAGCTGCAGGCGGCCGCGGCGGCGCTGGCTGGGGGATAGTTCAGGCAGGGTGATTGCTGGGTGCATGGCGATTCTCCCGCGCGTTATGCAGACCTAAATAGATAAACAGGCCGAGCAAGGCCGCCGCCAGGGCGAACCATTGCACGGCATAGCCGAGGTGTTTGTCCGGGCTCATGGCAACTACCGGCCAGTCGGCCTGAAATGAAGCCGGGCCGGGCTCCAGGCGTGCTGCATAGCTCAGGCCGCCGCGGCCCAGTTGCCGCCAGAGATCATCAGGTTTGACCACTGTAATCAGGCGTGGCCAGCCAGTTGCCGGCTGCTCCTGTTGCAATTGCAAGGGCTCGCCCAGGGGCACATGGACGGTGGCGCGCACCCTCAAGGGCGTGTCGGGAGTGGCGAAAGTCGGGGGGGTGCGGCGATCCGGCCAGGGCAGCCAGCCACGATTGAGCAGCAGCCACAAGCCGCTGTTTTGGTCATAGAAGGGTTGCAGCACCTCCACGCCGACCTTGCCGTCGCGGGTGCGGTTATCCAGCAGCAGGCTATGCCGTGTATCGAAATAGCCCTGCAGCTGCACCCGCACATAAGCCGGATTTGGCTGCCGCTCAAGCTCAGCGAGGCTGATGGGGGCGGCGAGCTGCCGGGCTTGGTGGGTGGCCAGTAATTCACGTTTTTCTTCGGCCCGCGCCAACTGCCAAAAGCCCAGGGCGATCAGCCCAGGCAATAGCAGCAGCACCAGCACGCTGGGCAACAGGCCAGGACGAAAGGCGCTCATGCCGACCTCTCTAAAGCCCTGATTAGGCGGGCTATACTGCAGCTGTAGCACATTTCCCTTCCCCCGGAGTCACGCATGCTCAAGGCCGCGATCGTCCTGTTACTACTGGCTACTCTGGTCAGCCTATTCAGTGGCCTGTTTTTTTTGGTCAAGGATGAAGGCCGAACCTCCCGGGTGGTGAACGCGCTGACTGTGCGCGTCACCCTCACCGCCTTGACCGTAGCCCTTATTGCCTGGGGCTTCTACAGTGGCCAACTGGTCTCGCATGTCAGCTGGTAGCTGCAAGCCCTAATCTTCAAGCTATAAGCGCTTTGACTTGCCGCTTAAAGCTTGCGGCTTTCAGCTCCCTTCAAAGCACATAAACGAAGGTGAACAAGCCGATCCATACCACATCGACGAAGTGCCAGTACCAGGCCGCGGCTTCGAACGCGAAATGCTTATCCGGGCTGAAGTGGCCGCGCAGAATGCGGATCAGCATGATGCTCAGCATCAAGGCGCCCAAGGTCACGTGGGCGCCATGGAAGCCGGTGAGCATAAAGAAGGTCGCGCCATAGATGCCCGAGCCCAGGGTCAGGCCCAGTTCGGTATAGGCATGGATATATTCCTCGGCCTGAAAGGTCAGGAAGCCGATGCCCAGCAGTAGGGTCAGCGCCAGCCAGAGCTTCAGCTGCTTGCGATGATTCTTGCGCAGCGCATGGTGGGCAAAGGTCAGGGTGAAGCTGGAACTGACCAGCAGTATGGTGTTGAGCAGCGGCAAGCCCCAGGCGCTGATGATGCCGCTGGGCGCGGGATAGAGCTTGGGATCGGGCGTATTGAGCAGCGGCCAGGTGTATTCGAAGCCGGGCCAGAGCATGTTGGCGATGCCCTTGTCGCCCTCGCCACCGAGCCAGGGGCCGGCCCAGGTACGCACGTAGAACAGCACGCCGAAGAACGCCGCGAAGAACATCACCTCGGAGAAGATAAACCAGCTCATGCCCCAGCGGAATGAGCGATCCATCTGCTGGCTGTACATGCCGGAGCGGCTTTCCTTGATCACATTGCCGAACCAGCCGAACAGCATATAGGCGAGGAACAGGCCGCCGACAAAGAAGATCAGCGGGCCATTGGAGTCGGCCCGCTCCGCCTTCATATCGTTGAACCAGGTGCCCACGCCATAGACCGTAAACAACATGCCAAGGGTGGCGATAATCGGCCACTTGCTCTGGGCAGGAACGTAATACTGCTCGTGACTCGACATTTCTTGTTCTCCTTATGGAGTCGCCTGGGCGACAGGCGGTTTACTCGCAGTGATATCGAACAGGGTGTAGGCCAATGTCAGGTGGCGCACATCTGCCGGTAGATCTCGATCGACGATAAAGCGCACCGGCATCTCGATGCGTTCGCCGGGTTGCAGCACCTGCTGGGTAAAACAGAAGCACTCGGTCTTGTGGAAAAACGCGGCCGCCTTGGACGGCGCCACACTGGGAATCGCCTGGGCGATCATCGGCTTATCCGTGGGGTTGTGGGCAATAAACAGCATCTGCGTGCTGTCACCCGGATGCACCGAGACCTCATCGGCCATAGGGCGGAATTCCCAGACCATATCGGCGGCGTTGGTGGCGAGAAACTGCACGCGCACCCGGCGCGACTCATCCACATCTTGCTGCTCGGCCTGGTAGGCACCGGCGGTTTTGCCGTTGATGCCGAAGGCCTGGCACATCACGTCGTAGATCGGCACCAGAGCGAAACCGAAGCCGAACATGCCCACCACCACCAAGGACAGGCGGATCACCAGGCGGCGGATCGGCAGGGTTTCGCTCATGGACGCGCGTCCTTATTTCACGTCAGGCGGAGTCTGGAAGGTGTGGTAAGGCGCCGGCGACGGCACCGTCCACTCCAGGCCCTCGGCACCATCCCAGGGCTTGGCCGCAGCCGGCTTGCCGCCGCGGATGCACTTGATGACGATAAACAGGAAGAGCAACTGGGTGGCCCCGAACATAAAGGCGCCGATCGAGGAGACCATATTGAAGTTGGCGAACATCATGTTGTAGTCGGGGATGCGCCGCGGCATGCCGGCCAGGCCGACGAAGTGCATGGGGAAGAACGCCATGTTCATGCCGACGAAGCTCATCCAGAAATGCAGCTTGCCGAGGGTCTCGTCGTACATATGCCCGGTCCACTTCGGCAGCCAGTAGTAGGCCGAGGCGAAGATGCCGAAGATCGCACCCGGCACCAGCACGTAGTGGAAGTGCGCCACCACGAAGTAGGTGTCGTGGTACTGGAAGTCCGCCGGGGCGATGGCCAGCATCAAACCGGAGAAACCGCCGATGGTGAACAGGATGACGAAGGCCACGGCGAACAACATCGGCGTCTCGAAGGTCATCGAGCCGCGCCACATGGTGCTGGCCCAGTTGAACACCTTCACCCCGGTGGGTACGGCGATCAGCAGGGTGGCGTACATAAAGAACAGCTCGCCGGTCAGCGGAATGCCGACGGTGAACATATGGTGCGCCCACACGATAAACGACAGGAAGGCGATCGAGGCAGTGGCGTAGACCATCGAGGTGTAGCCGAACAGTGGCTTGCGCGCGAAGGCCGGGATGATCGAGCTGACCGCGCCGAACGCCGGCAGGATCATGATGTACACCTCGGGGTGGCCGAAGAACCAGAACACATGCTGGAACAGCACCGGGTCACCGCCACCGGCGGCACTGAAGAAGCTGGTGTGGAAGTGCACGTCCATCAGCATCATGGTCACGCAACCGGCCAGCACCGGCATCACCGCGATCAGCAGGAAGGCGGTGATCAGCCAGGTCCAGACGAACAGCGGCATCTTCATCAGAGTCATGCCGGGGGCGCGCAGGTTGAGGATGGTGGCGACCACGTTGATCGCGCCCATGATCGAGCTGATGCCCATCAGGTGGATGGCGAAGATAAAGAAGGTCACGCTTTCCGGCGCGTAGGTGGTGGACAGCGGCGCGTAGAAGGTCCAGCCGAAGTTGGGCCCGCCGCCTTCCATAAACAGCGTGCTGACCAACATGCTAAAGGCCGCCGGCAGCAGCCAGAAGCTGAAGTTGTTCATCCGCGGCAGGGCCATGTCCGGCGCGCCGACCATCAGCGGAACCATCCAGTTGGCCAGGCCGACGAAGGCCGGCATCACCGCGCCGAAGACCATGATCAGGCCGTGCATGGTGGTCATCTGGTTGAAGAATTCCGGCTGCACTATCTGCAGGCCGGGCTGGACCAACTCGGCGCGAATCACCATGGCCATGCTGCCGCCCAGCAGAAACATGGCGAAGCTGAACCACAGGTACAGGGTGCCGATGTCTTTATGGTTGGTGGTCAACACCCAGCGCATCAGGCCTTTGGCCGGGCCGTGGTGATGGTCATGCCCGGCATGACCGTGGTCGATCACTGCACTCATGTCCTTACTCCTGAGCCTGTTTGAACGCGAGGATGTCTTTCGGGGTGACCATGTCACCGACCTTGTTGCCCCAGGCGTTGCGTTCGTAGGTGATGATCGCGGCGATGTCGACTTCCGACAGCTGTTTGCCGAAGGCGGCCATGGAGGTACCCGGCCTGCCGTTGACCACGGTGCCGATATGATCGGCAACCGGACCGGTGGCGATGGGCGAGCCTTTCAGAGCTGGGAACATCGGTGGCAGGCCTTCGCCGGTGGGCTGGTGGCAGGCGGCGCAGGTGGTGGTGTAAGCCTTCTCGCCGCGGGCCATCAGCTCTTCCATGGTCCATTCCTTGCTGCTCAGCTCCTTCTCGGCCGCGGCGCTCTGTTTGCGCTTATCCAGCCAGGCGAGATAGTCGGCTTTCGATTTGACCTCGACCACTATCGGCATAAAGCCGTGATCCTTGCCGCACAGCTCGGTGCACTGGCCGCGGTAGATGCCGGGCTCATCGACCCGGGTCCAGGACTCGTTGACGAAGCCGGGGATAGCATCCTTCTTCACCGCCAAGGCCGGTACCCACCAGGAATGGATCACATCGGCCGAGGTGATCAGGAAGCGCACCTTGGTACCGACCGGCACCACCAGGGGCTCATCGACTTCGAGCAGGTAGTGCTCGCCTTTCTCGGCTTGGTTGTTGATCTGGTCTTGCGGGGTCGTCAGGTTGCTGAAGAACTCGACGTCCTGACCCAGGTATTTGTAGTGCCATTTCCACTGATAGCCGGTGACCTGGATATCCAGCTCCGATTCGCTGGGGTCGTAGATCTCGATCAGGGTCTTGGTCGCTGGAATGGCCATTAGCACAAGGATCACCAGAGGCACGACGGTCCAGAGGATTTCGACCGAGGTGCTTTCGTGGAAGTGCGCGGGTTCTTGGCCGGTGGAGCGGCGGTGGACGAGCATCGACCAGAACATGGCACCAAACACGATCACGCCGATCACGACGCAGATCCAGAAGATGGTCATGTGCAAGTCAAATACTGAGCGGCTGACCTCGGTGGCACCGGGCGTCATATTGACGCCCCAGCTGGCGTGAGCCGAGCTGAATACCAACCACAGCAGGAGGCCCATCCAAACTCGTGGATGTCGCATCATTGCGGGTTCCCCTTATGATTCTTGTTATCCCGCCGGACGCGCCTGCGGCCAAGGGTTCGACTGCCTCTACAGGTCACTGAAAAATCTGCGTTTTTCTGCGCCTGCAACAGCTGGCAACTGCCGAAACCTGTCCATGCCGAGGTTTATCCGGTGTTATCAGGTACTGCCTTTCGAGTTCGAGTATAGACAGGGACTTGCAGCTGGCAACGCGAAAGCCAAAATGAAGTGCTTTATCCTCGGCCTTGGCTGGAGGCCGCGAGTGCTGTGGGATGGCGCAAGCTGATGGCTGCGCGATATAGCTGACTCGCATAACTATTAAATAATTATGACAATCTGGTCTTAGCAGCGGCGTTCAGCCAGCTAAGGTTCACGCCCATGTCCTCACTTCAGGAGCCGTCATGAACACCCCCGCCTTGCACCAACTGATCCAGCGCGCCCAGCAGCATGAAGCCAGCAGCGCTCAGCTGGCCCGGCAGATGGACGCTCAGCTGAGCCGTCTGCACCCCGCCATTCGCCTGCCCAGCACCGATGGCCTGGGCGTGCTCAGCCGTTTCGTGGTGGCCTATATCGAGCAGGTACCGGAGGTGCTGGAGGCGGCCCATCAGGTGGCCCGGGAAGCGGGGATCGAGGCGCAGATCAAGCCGGTATTGAAGGTCGCCGAGCAGTTTTTCCTGCAGCCGCCGGCGCTGATGGCGGGGCATGAAGGGCTCGAGGGGCTGCTCGATGAAGCCTACCTGGCCCACCGCCTGGTCGAGGAGGTCAACGATCGTTATATCAAGCACCTCGGCCAGCCGCTGATTCCGCTGGATACCACTGTGGCCAACCTGATTGCCCACCAGCTGATCGGCGAGCCCTTCGCCAACCAGCTGGACGAAGCCGTACACCATGCGGTGGATGGCATGCTGGATGACGCCAGCTTCGCCCAGGACTCGGTGCAGGCCTACCGCGAGCGCTTGAGCGATCCGCACACCGAAGCGGCCTGGCAGCGCTGGCCCTGTCTGTCCCGTCAGCTGGGCGTGGAACTGCAGCTGGATGAATCGCGCGCGGCCAGCTGAGTCCGTGCGTCCAGGCCGAACCTGCCCGCCTTGCTGGGCAAATAGCGCGGCCGCGGGCCGTCGCCGATCTGGCGGAACACGCCCTGCTCGGCGTCATAGGCCTTGATCTCGCTGGTCTCGCTGTCATACACCCAGCCGTGGATCAACAGCTGGCCGCAGGCCAGGCGCTTATCTGTTGCAGTGCCTCTTCTGCGCTCTTCGCCACGCTGCTGATCTGCTGCCGTTGCTTATCCCTCTGCTTTATCTCAACAGCTGTGGGAGTCGAATGCTGCCGGCTTAGTAGCCGGCGCGGCTGAGCCATGGCGCGAGTAGAATAGACTGGCTGCTGGTACGGCCAGCAGGCTGGCCAGGCGTGAGACTAAAAGGAGTGGTGGGATGAAAACAGTATTGGTGACCGGCGCTTCTGCCGGGTTTGGCGAGGCCATTTGCCGGCGGCTGATCGCCGATGGCTATCAGGTGATAGGGGCTGCCCGGCGCGCAGATAAGCTCACCGCGCTGCAGGCCGAGTTGGGCGCACGCTTCTTTGCCGTGGTGATGGATGTCACCGATCAGGCCTCGATCGATCAGGCCTTCCAGACGATTTTCGGCCGTTTTCCCACGCTCGACATCCTGGTGAACAATGCCGGCCTGGCCCTGGTCACGCATCAGGTGCTGCCGCGCATGGTGGCGGCGAACAGCGGCCTGATCATCAATATAGGCTCTGTCGCGGGCACTGTTCCCTACCCCGGCGGAAACGTCTATGGCGCGACCAAGGCCTTCGTCAAACAGTTCAGCCTGAACCTGCGCGCGGACCTGGCCGGCAGCAAGGTGCGGGTGAGCAATATCGAGCCGGGGCTGTGCTCGGGCACCGACTTCTCCCTGGTGCGCCTGGACGGCAATGCCGAGGCGGTCGCCGCGCTGTACCAGGATGTCGAAGCGATCCGCCCGGAAGATATCGCCAACACCGTGGCCTGGATCAGCCAGCTACCCGAGCATATGAATATCAACTCGATAGAGATCATGCCGGTGGCGCAAAGCTATGCGGCGCTAAACGTGACGCGCAATCTCTAGCAGGTCGTTGAAAAACTACCTGCGTTGCCGATACGGCGTTAAAAACAGGCTCGGAATGCTCATTTACAGCTCGTAAACTCCGCTACCTCGCCTGTTTTTGCCTTGTCTCGACTGCCTCGTTTACATTTTTCAACGGCCTGCTAGCCCAGCGTCTTGGGTTATTTAGAGCAGAGCCAGCTGGCCGCCGGGCGGGCAGAAGCGTGAGCTATCCAGGTTGAAGCCCTCGCGCTGGTTCAGGCCGAGACGCTTGCTGGCCAGGGCAAAGCGCTGGGCCAGCAGCTCGGCGAACGCGCCCTCGCCGCGAAAACGCATACCGAAGCGGCTGTCATACAGCGCGCCGCCGCGGCTCTGGCGGATCAGGCTGAGCACATGCTCGGCGCGCTGCGGGTAATGCGCCTGCAGCCATTCCTCGAACAGCGGCGCCACCTCCCGCGGCAGGCGCAGCAACATATAGCCGGCGCTCTGCGCCCCGGCGTCCTTGGCGGCGCGGAGCAGGCTCTCCAGCTCCATGTCATTGATCATCGGAATCATCGGCGAGCAGAGCACCCCGACCGGGATCTGGTTGTCGCGCAGCACGCGGATCGCCCGCAGGCGCGCCGCCGGAGCCGCGGCCCGCGGCTCGAGGATGCGTTTGAGTTCGTCGTCCAGGCTGGTCAGGCTGATCATCACCGCCACCAGGCGCTGCTTGGCCAGCTCGCTGAGCAGGTCGAGGTCGCGCAGGATCAGCGAACCCTTGGTCACTATGGTCACCGGGTGGCGGTAATCGAGCAGCACCTTGAGGCTGTTGCGGGTCAGCAGGTGCTGGCGCTCGATGGGCTGATAGGGGTCGGTATTGGAGCCCAGGTTGATCGGCGCGCAGACGTACCCGGGTTTGGACAGTTGCTGCTCGAGCAGGGCCACGGCGTTGGTCTTGGCGATCAGCCTGGTCTCGAAATCCAGGCCCGGCGAGAGATCCCAATAGGCGTGGCTGGGCCGTGCATAGCAGTAGATGCAGCCGTGCTCGCAGCCGCGGTAGGGATTGAGCGAGCGGTCGAACGGCAGGTCCGGCGACTGGTTGCGGGTGATGATGCTCTTCGCGGTTTCCGCCCGCACCTCGGTGGCGCGCGATGCGGGCACCTCGCTGAACCAGCCATCGTCCGCGGCCACCGAGCGAGTCGCGGCAAAGCGGTTGTGCGGGTTGCTGGCGGTGCCACGACCGCGCGGCGGCAGAGGTACGGAGGGCATGGCTATCGCTCGCTCATATACTGGTTATGCATACAGTATAGAGATGTTTTCCGCTACCTCACCCAACTTTCCGATCAATGCACCAACCCGCCTTGGCCTTAGAGCGAACGCCCGCTGCGCAAGCTGGACGGGTGCGGCGCCAGCGGCGCAGTTTTATAGGCCCGGGCTGACCGCCGTCACTCGCAAAAGGCTATTACTCTGCTATCACTTGATAGGAG
>NZ_JAUYNP010000011.1 GCF_030696055.1 Pseudomonas sp.
CATGGTGTCGCCACCCGCTACCTGCCGAATTATCTGGGCTGGCGGCGCATGCTTGAACGTTACCAACAGCGTATTCAGCCGGATTACTGCATCCAGGAAGCGATGGGGCGAACCATGCAACACATAATTGGGACATAGCCAATAAAAAGCCCCGAAGATTCGCGAGCCGTTCAGTAAATCTGTTGAAGGCAGCTTGTCGAACAGCTCTATCTCTGACCTCTGAAACGAAAAGCCCCTGGGCAAATATCTTCCAGGGGCTTATTGCTTGGCGGGCCTTGCTGTACGGGGCTTTGGCCCAATTCATCAACAGATTAAGCAAACGCCTCGGAAGATTCGGGGCTTTTCCTTATGTGGTGACCCGGCAATGCCTCAATCGCCAACCCGCCAACCCGAGGTGATTGGGTAGCGGCGATCACGGCCGAACCCGCGCTGCGTCACCCGCACGCCCACCGCCGCCTGACGGCGCTTGTACTCGCTAAGGTCGACCAGGCGCAGCACGCGCTTGACCGTATCCTCATCGAAGCCCTCGGCGATGATCGCATTGGCCGACAGGTCGTACTCGATATACAGCTTGAGGATTTCATCGAGCACCGGATAAGGCGGCAGCGAGTCCTCGTCCTTCTGATCCGGGGCCAACTCGGCCGACGGCGGACGGTCGATGACCCGCTGCGGAATCACCGCGCCCAGGCGGTTGCGGTACTCGCAGAGACGGAACACCAGGGTCTTGGGCACATCCTTGAGCACGTCGAAGCCGCCGGCCATGTCGCCGTAGAGGGTGGCATAACCCACGGCCATTTCGCTCTTGTTGCCGGTGGTCAGCACCAGATAGCCCTTCTTGTTGGAAATCGCCATCAGCAGCGTGCCGCGGCAACGCGCCTGCAGGTTTTCCTCGGTGGTGTCGCGACCCATGCCGGCAAACACCGGCGCCAGCGTGTCCATAAAGGCCTCGACCATGGGCGCGATGGGCAAGACCCTATAGGTCACGCCCAGCGCATTGGCTTCGGCTTCGGCGTCTTCCAGACTGATCTGCGCGGTGTAGTGGTAGGGCATCATCACCGCCTCGACCCGCTCGGCCCCCAGCGCATCGCTGGCCACCGCCAGGGTCAGGGCCGAGTCGATACCGCCGGACAAGCCCAACAGCACGCCCTTGAAGCCATTCTTCTGCACATAGTCGCGCACCCCCATTACCAGCGCCTGATAGACACTGGCCTCGAGTTCCGGCAGCGGCGCGCAACTGGCCGCCCGCGGCCTGACCCGCTCATCCTCGAGCAGCAGATCGACCGGATACAGCCCCTCGGTAAAGGCCACCACGCGCTGGGTCAGCTGCCCCCCGGCATCCAGCACGCAGCTGCCGCCATCGAACACCAGCTCATCCTGGCCGCCCACCTGATTGACATAGATGATCGGCATGACCCCTTCGCGCGCGCGCTCGGCCAGTACCTCTTCACGCTCACGCTGCTTTTCCAGGTGGAAAGGCGAGGCGTTCAGGCTCAGCATCAGCTGCGCCCCGGCCGCACGCGCCTGAGCCATGGGTTCGGCAAACCAGATGTCCTCGCAAATGCTCAGAGCCACGGACACGCCCTTGATATCCAGTACACAGGGCTGATTGCCGGGCTCGAAATAGCGCTTCTCGTCGAACACCCGGTAATTCGGCAGCTTCTGCTTGTAGTAGCGCGCCAACAACTGGCCATCGGCGATCACCGCACAGGCGTTATAGCGCAGCCCGTCCTCCAGCCAGGGGTAGCCAACTACCAGGTAGATGCCCTGCACTTCGTCCTGCAGCCGCTGCAAAGCCTGCTCGATACGCAGCTGCATGCTGGAGCGCAGCAGCAGATCCTCGGGTGGATAACCGCACAGGGTCAGCTCGGGAAACACGATCACATCCGCCTGCCACTGATCACGGGCACTGCAGGCCGATTCGATGATGCGCTCGACGTTGCCGTGCACATCGCCTACACGCAGATTCAACTGGGCCATCACGACCCGCAGGGTTTGGCTCATGGCCGCCTCCATCCAAGAAATTCGAGCTGCGACAACCACTCGGGGCAGCGTCACACTATGGCCGCCATTGTCCCGCATCGCTAGCAATGGAAACAACGCGCCGCATGATGTTTCGCTGCTGTGCTGGCACTGCCGGGTTCGCTAAACTGACCCTCTACTTTCACTAAGAGAGCACCATGGGCTTGTTCCGCTTGCTGTTCTGGATCGCCATCATCGCCGCTGCCTTTTGGCTATGGCGACGCTTTACCCGCCCCGCCCCGCGCCGACCGCAAGCCCCGGACGAAAGCGCACAACCCATAGTGCGCTGCGAGCAGTGCGGCGTGCATATCCCACGCGTCCACGCCCTGTCCCTGGACCAACACTGGTACTGCAGCCAGGCCCACCTTGAACAAGGCCGCAAATCCGGTGAGCGTTAATGCCCTCCCACTGAGCGGGGAACAAGGCCGGCGGATTCTGCAGCTTTATCACCTCTACCGCTTGGCTATCGGTATCGCCTTGGTGCTGCTGGTCTTCAGCGGCCTGGACAGCGAACTGCTGCAACTGGCCAACCCCGAGCTGTTCAACAACGGCAGCTGGCTGTATCTGGCCCTGAACCTGCTAACCATCGCCCTGATGCGCCGGCCCAAGCACCTGGCCCAGGTGTTCGGCCTGGCCTTGGTCGACGTGACCCTGCTCTCCGGTCTGTTCTATGCGGCGGGCGGCGCCCCCAGCGGCATCGGCAACCTGCTGATTGTGGCAGTGGCCATCGCCAATATCCTCCTGCACGGGCGTATCGGCCTGCTGATAGCCGCGATGGCGGCGATCGGCATGATCTTCCTGACCTTCTACCTCAGCCTCGACCGGCCGGCCGCCGCCGCCCAGTATGTACAGGTCGGCGCCCTCGGTGCGCTGTGCTTTGCCGCCGCGGTATTCGTGCAAGGCCTGACCCGGCGCCTACAAGTCAGCGAGAGCCTGGCCGAACAACGGGCGGCCGACGTGGCCAACCTGGAGGCCTTGAACGCCCTGATTCTGCAGCGCATGCGCACCGGCATTCTGGTGCTGGACGAGCTACACCGGGTGCTGCTGGCCAACCAGGGCGCCAACCACCTGCTCGGCCATGCCGAGCTGACCGGCAAGCTGCTCGACCCGCACTGCCCGGAGCTGATCAAGCGCATGCAGCAGTGGCAGCACAACCCCAGCCTGCGCCCCAGCAGCCTGCAAGGCGCACCCGACGGCCGCGTCTTGCAGCCCAGCTTTATTGCCCTGCAGCGCGGCGAACACCGCCACACCCTGGTTTTTCTCGATGATATTTCGCAGATCGCCCAGCAGGCCCAACAACTCAAGCTGGCCTCCCTCGGCCGACTGACCGCTGGCATCGCCCACGAAATCCGCAACCCCCTGGGCGCCATCAGTCACGCCGCACAACTGCTGCAAGAGTCGGAAGAACTGCACGGCCCCGACCAACGCCTGGCGCAGATCATCCAGGACCATTCGCGGCGTATGAATCTGGTAATCGAGAACGTGCTGCAGCTGTCACGCCGACGCCAGGCCGAGCCGCAGCTGCTGGACCTGAAATACTGGCTGCACCGCTTCGCCAGCGAGTTCCGCAGCAGCGCCAAAGCCGGGCAGACCCTGCACCTGCAGACCTCGAACGGCAGTATTCAGACGCGCATGGACCCGCACCAGCTCAACCAGGTGCTCAGCAACCTAGTGGAGAACGGCCTGCGTTACAGTGCGCAGAAGAATCCACAAGGCCAGGTCTGGTTGAAGCTGTTCCGTGACCCCGAGAGCGAGCTGCCGGTGCTGGAAGTGCTGGACGACGGCCCCGGGGTCGCCGAAGAGCAGCTGCACCACCTGTTCGAGCCCTTCTACACCACGGAAAACAAAGGCACCGGCCTGGGTCTGTATATTTCCCGTGAACTGTGCGAAAGCAATCAGGCCCATCTTGACTATAAACTGCGTGAAGGTGGCGGCAGCTGCCTGCGCATCACCTTCGCCCACCCGCGTAAACTGAGCTGACCATGACCCGCCAGAGAGCCCTGATAGTCGACGACGAACCGGATATCCGTGAACTCCTGGAAATCACCCTGGGCCGGATGAAGCTCGACACCCGCAGCGCGCGCAACGTCAAGGAAGCCCGCGAGTGGCTGGCCAAGGAACCCTTCGACCTGTGCCTGACCGATATGCGCCTGCCCGACGGCACGGGCCTGGAGTTGGTGCAACATATACTGCAACGCCACCCGCACGTACCCGTGGCGATGATCACCGCCTACGGCAGCCTGGATACCGCGATCAATGCGCTCAAGGCCGGGGCGTTCGACTTCCTGACCTAAACGGTGGTCCTCGGCCGCCTGGGCGAGCTGGTCACCACAGCTCTGCGCCTGGGCAGCGGCGAAGGCGAAGCGTTGCCGGTCGACAGCCGCCTGCTCGGTGAGTCGCCGCCGATGAAGGCGCTACGCAAGCAAATCCTCAAGTTGGCGCGCAGCCAGGCCCCGGTCTATATCAGCGGCGAATCCGGTAGCGGTAAAGAGCTGGTCGCCCGGCTGATTCACGAGCAAGGCCCGCGCGGCGAACAGCCCTTCGTCCCGGTCAACTGCGGGGCGATTCCCAGCGAACTGATGGAAAGTGAATTCTTCGGCCACAAGAAAGGCAGCTTTACCGGCGCCATCGAAGACAAACAGGGGCTGTTCCAGGCGGCCAACGGCGGCACCCTGTTCCTCGACGAAGTAGCAGACTTGCCGCTGCCGATGCAGGTCAAACTGCTGCGGGCGATTCAGGAAAAAGCCGTGCGCGCCGTGGGCGGGCAGCAGGAAGTGGTGGTCGATGTGCGCATCCTCTGCGCCACCCACAAGGACCTGGCCGGCGAGGTCGCCGCCGAACGCTTCCGCCAGGATCTCTACTACCGCCTCAATGTGATCGAACTACATGTGCCGGCCCTGCGCGAGCGCCGTGACGACATCAGCCTGCTGGCCGACAACATGCTCAAACGCCTGGCCGAAGGCACAGGACTAAGCGCCGCCACGCTCGCCGCCGACGCCCTGGAGAAGCTCAAGAGTTATCGCTTCCCCGGCAACGTCCGCGAACTGGAGAACATGCTCGAGCGTGCCTACACCCTGTGCGAGGACGACCGTATCAGCGCCAGCGACCTACGCCTGGCCGACACCTGCAGCCCCGGCGAAAATGGCGAAACCAGCCTGGCGCAGATCGACAACCTGGAAGATCATCTGGAAAGCATCGAACGCAAGCTGATCATGCAGGCGCTCGAAGAAACCCGCTGGAACCGCACCGCCGCCGCGCAACGCCTGGGGCTGAGTTTCCGCTCGATGCGCTACCGGCTAAAGAAACTGGGCATCGACTAAGAAGTCGGAACGACTCTGGGCCGGATCAGCTGCTGCGTTGCTCGCGCCCCAGCCGCCCCGCGGGCGCATAAGGAGCCGGGTCGATTATAGGCTCACGCCCCAGCATCAAGTCGCCCAGCAACCGGCAGGATGCCGGCGCCAACACCAGCCCATTGCGGTAATGCCCGCAGTTCAACCACAGGCCTTCGTGTCCAGGCACAGGCCCGATAAAGGGAATGCCTTCCGGCGAACCCGGGCGCAACCCCGCCCAATGCCCCACCACTTCGGCAGCGGCCAATGCCGGCAACAACTCGACAGCGGACGCCTTCAGGCTGGCCAAGGCCTCTTCAGTCGGGGTCTTATCGAACCCGGCATGCTCGAGTGTGCTGCCGATCAGAATATGGCCATCGCGCCGCGGAATCGCATAGCGCCCCTTGGCCAGCACCATAGCCGGGAGAAAATCCTCGGCGCACTTGTAGAGGATCATCTGGCCCTTGACCGGCACCACCGGCAGCTTGATGCCGAGCGTCTTGATCAGCTCGCCACTCCAGGCGCCGGCCGCCAGCACTACTCGATCAGCATGCATCTCACCCTTTGCGGTCTGCACGCCGGTTATCCGCTCACCGTCACGAATAAAACCAGTCACTGTGCACTGTTCATGCAAGGTCACATTGGGCATCTGCAATAAAGCCGCGCGCAGTGCCTTGACCAGACGCGGATTACGCACGTTGGCCACATCCGCCATCTGTATGGCATGGCTGAAGCCGTCCGCCAGTGCAGGCACCGCCTGATGCACGGCCGCCATTTCAACCCGATGTAAGGGGCGGTTTTCTCGAACGGCCCAAGCCAAAGCTTGCGCCTCATCCTCAAGATCCAACCAATACAGGCCGGTGACATACACCTCGGGATCGACACCGGTCTGCGCCAACAACTGCTCACCCAGGCGCGGATAAAAATCCTGCGACCAATGCGCCAAGGCCGTCACCGCCGAAGCGTAGCGCCAGGGGTAGAGAGGGGAAACGATACCGCCGCCGGCCCAGGAGGACTCCCGGCCTAACTGACTCTGATCCAGCAGACACACCTGGGCACCACTGGCCGCCAACAGGTAAGCACTGAGCATTCCTATGGCGCCACCACCAACCACCAACACCGGCATAGACTCTCCAAAGCAAACGGGCCGCATCACAAAATCTGCAGCGGCCCGTTATACGCCCGCAAGAGTGGCTCTACCAGCACTCGTCCGCCGAGCGAGTAGCATTGGCTAGCGTGCGTGCCCCTGTGTGGCTGACACGAAAATCGCCACAGGCATCAGCTGCCATGCTGTTGGCGCCCGTTGCCTCAAGCAAGAAGCTGATGGCCGTAGGATTGCCACTGGCAGCGATATTGTAGGTAGCACTACCAGCATCGCCCACCACGGTAGGAAATACCGCCGCCAGGTTATTAGCCGCATCGAGGTAGGTACCCTGCACGGCAAAATAACGCTCAAGAAGCTGCGCGCCTTCCATTAGCGCAGCCTTGGCCTCAGCCCGCTTACCGCGATTCACGTACTCGATATAGCTGGGATAGGCGATGGCAGCCAAGATACCCACTATCGCCACCACCACCATCAGCTCAATAAGGGTAAAGCCTTGCTCTAGACGCATTTTGCTTAATCCGAAAGATTGAAATTCAGGGAGTTAGAAGCACGGACTAGTCTCGTACCGCTCAACGCAGGGACTGAGCCAACGACCAGAGAGCCGGCGCAAGACCATAAGCAAACGAACTTAAGCCTATTCGGCACTGTCACGGCTAAGCCTATGGCAGTGCCTTTATCCGCGGCGGGCGGTTATTGCAACTGGTTCCAGGACTGCCGTCCTTCAATGATATTGAGCGTATTGGCTGCGGGGATGCAGTCATCCACCCCGGTGCCGCGGCACAACCAGTATTTGTTCTTGTCCAACAGGTCATAACCGCCAGTGGGGATACCTGCAGTCGAGCCGATGCCGGAGATATCCAGTGGCACGCCACCGACCATCACCCTATCGCTATCGTCAAACTTGCCATCCTTGTTCATATCGAACAGCACATAGCTCAGGCGCCCACCGCTAGCTATATCCAGTACCAAGGTCCAACCGCTACCACCACCCAAGCACGGATCGCTCGCTGGGATGGCAGTCTGCACCACCAGACGATTGAGCAGGATACGCGGCGAGAAGATCACGCGTTCCCCCTGAGCCCCGGCCACAGGTGAGGTCAGATCCAGAAGCCAGCCGCGCTTGCTGCCCCAGTCAATCTCGTCCACGGGCGCATCAAGGACTCGTACCTGACGATCAAAGGCGCTGCCTTCGAACAGAATGGAGCGCGCATCCAGCGCGGTACGACCAGTGAAAGCAATCGACGAGCCGCCACTGGTTTTCTTATCCCAGATACCGTAAAGCGTCTGAGTGCTGACATCACTAACGTCACCCACGCTATACATACGCCCGGTGCCGAAGAAAATCATATGGCCATAAGTGCTATCTTTCGGATGCACCGCGATCTCCGGCTTGACCGTGATCGGCTGACGGTTACCGGCGCTATCTTTGGCTATATACAGCGGCTTCGGAGTGCTGCCGGACTTCAGGCTGACCTCGAAGTCATCGCCCCCCGAACCACTGCCCTGCAAATTGAATTTCCACAGATTGCCGCTTAGATCACCGGCGAATACTTCGTCGACGAAAATATGCCCCGAGCTGTCGGTGGCGTAGACAAAGGACGGGCTCGACAGGCCTCCAGTCGCGGTACCGGCACGCACCTTGTTGACCTCACCGCTCTCCAAATCAACGATAAACAGCACCGAATCGTCGTTGCTGCTGCCATGGCCATTGCCAAAAATAGCTACCCACTTGCCATCCTTCATTCGCCCCACCAGGGGCTCACTGTAGTTAAAGCCCAGGTCGGCATCGTCCTTGATTTCCCAGAGTACCTTGCTGGCGTTGAAGCCAGTGGCACTGGCGTCGGTCACATCAAGGGCGAAGACACTCTTGCCGCCAGCCCCCAGCGTTCCTACCAGCACCGAACTCCATTGACCATTGAGCACTGCATCGCGCACCTGCAGTTTACCGTCGACAAAATACCGGTGGCTGTAATCGCTGGCTGCCAGTTGCTTCACATTTGGCAACACCGCGTTGGGCATATAGGCAAACAGTTCTCGGCCATTATTGGCATTGAAGGCATGCAGGAAGCCGTCATTGGCGCCAACGAACAAGGTCGGAGCATGACTCGCCTTGCTCGCCACGAACGCGTTGTAGGTCTGAGAACCGGGCTTAGGCACGCGGCCTTCGTAGCCCCAGTTCTGCTTGTTGGCAATCACCAGGGTCGAGTTGACGATATCGCCCAGCAGCGTGGTGCGCGCGCGGTACTTGAGACCCGCTGGCGCCTCATTGGCCTTGGCTCCCATCAGGTAGTCGAACAGGGTCTGATTATTGTCGAAATGACTGCGCATAGCACTGGACAAGCCGCTCCACGCCAAGGCCACACCGCTATTGGTGCCGCTCGCCCCCGCGTGGGAAAACAGCCGACGACCACTGGCGCTCAACAGACTGCCCGCATCCCATACTTGGCTAAAGGTGATACCGGCGCTGGTCTGGGTGGGCCGCTTGGCCAGCAGCGTGCCAGACCAATCGGTGCTGCTGTAGAGGGCCTCATATACCAGCGTTTCACTATCAAGCCGGCGCGCATTGGGCACTGCCGCGGTATTGGAGCCATCTCGCGAAGAAATCGAACTGAGCGTATCGCTTAGCGCTCTGGCAAAAGCTTGAGGATCTTGGGCATTAAAGAAGCCGCCGCGACTGTTGACCGAAGCATGCAACAGGTCGTCGATCTTGGCCGGCTCACTGCTAGTAGGATCCGGCCAGGTAATCGAACTGCCGCTTTTGACCGCTGCAAAGGCATCTTTAGCATCGACCGAGCCAGAAACCCCAAGACCAACACCAAAGGTCACCATATGCTGCCAAAAGGCCGGGTCAGCAGGAGAAGTCGATACCCTATTAGCAAGAGTCGGATGCAGATCGCGATTCCAGTAGTGCATAGCCACATCGGCCAAGGTACTGGTGTGGCTGTCGCTGAAAGGGGCCTTGGGTATATAGCGGAAAGTTTCGCCATCCGCGCCATTGATGGTCGAGCCATTGCTATTGTCGACGTTTTTCTGGGCATTTTCGTTGCCTGCCGCATCGCCATTCCAATAGCCATCTGTGGTCAGAATGGTATAGCCCTGTCTGCAGGCGTACTCCTCACCACCTGTAGCGCCCGGTGTCGAACTCCAAGGACCACGTGCATCGGTACGCGAGAAATACTCGCCGGCCGAGCCAAGGGCGCGGCGCAACGGAGTTGAACCGCTAGCTTGAGCGGCAAACAGCCAATTATAAAAATCACTACGCCCGGTGTTCTCGAAATTCCGCACACCGCGCACCAAGGTATCGGTAGCGACATTGTCCACCGTGTTACCAGTCAAGTTGATCGCGCCATAACCAACGCGGATGTCGCCCGACTGATCATAGAAAGCCTGGCTCACCCCGGCCTTGGCCGCCATCATGCGGGTCCGGTAATAGGAAAACCAGTTGGCAAAATTCTGCTGCTGAGCAGCACTAACTGCATGTTCGGTATAGCAATTGTCCAGACGCGGACTACTGGCACAACCCGACCCATTATTGAACTCATGATAAAAGGCCGCTACACCACCAGTACTGGCACCAACGGCAAAGCCTCGGTAAGTACGCGATTTGCTGCAGCGTCCCCACCAATCTATCGCCAGGCATACCGTACTCTCTGCCGCATAATAGTTATCCATGATCGCCATATAGTTGCTGCTCAAATCCACGGTATCACCACCCGTATAGCCATCAATCCAAGCGGAGGTAAATGTGGAATTGGCAAAGCGCTGGCCATCGCTCTTGATCGGCGGCAGATAGGTTGCCGCAGGATCAAAATAGCTTTTATTCAGATAACTGGATGTCAAATAATTGCGGGTGCTTTTGGAGCAGAGATGAGTATTGACGCCGGCATAGGTCCCCTGACCTGTACATTCCGCCAAGTTATACCAGTTGTCACTCGGCTCCATATAGGAAGGGCGCAACTCATCGGGCATAAACCCCCAGCGCATAGAGCCCGAATCGTCGAGGAGAAACATAATATTCGGCTCAACCTGCCCTCCCATACTCAGCGGTACCTGCGAGGGGGCGAAAGCCGCCATGGCACTCGGGCTTATCACTGCAGTCAGCAAACCGGCAAGCATCGCACGCGCTGCGAATAAGCATTTCGACATATTCATTTCAGCATCCCTCTGATCAGTTCTGACCACGAATGGCTATCGCCACCGTGGAGCGCAGGCGAACTTCCACCTCACCACTGCCGAAACCGCTGGCTTCGACATTGAACAAAAAGGTTCGACTCAGGCAGTCAAACGCTCGATCTTCGGCGACAGAGCCGTCTGTTTCGCAGATAAAAGGCGCACTACTCCCGGCAGCGCCATAGAAGTTGCTTACCGTACAGGTGGGCGGCCTCGGGGTACTCTGTTGGTTGCTAGGCACTGTCCATTGCGCCGCAGTCAGTACCGGGCAATCGGTCGTGGCCGCGAACAAACTAGCCGGATCCGCATTGGCCTCAACCTGCGCACGCACATGGGCTTCGCCCACCCGTAGCGCCGCTTCCGCGGCCTGAAAAGCCGTGTTGTAGTCGCGGGTACCGCCGACCATACGCTCTTGCAAGGTACTGCCAGAAATCGACGCCAAGCCGATCATCGTCAGCAATAGGAGCATCACCAGGCAGACCAGGAGCACAACGCCGCGCTGCTGTTTTATCGGCATAAAGGGCCTCATCATTCGATACGGTTGCGCAAGGCAACCACGGTGCGGTAAACCTGACGCAAGCGACCATCAGCCACCACCGCGGCGCCATCGAAGGTCAGGCTCTGGGCTTCAGCGCCAGATGTTTTACCATCAGCAACCAGCAACAGCTCAAAGCCCAAGGTGCGCACATCGCCCCAGCGGTTAGCGGCCTCCACCTCAGCGGCGGTCATATACTGCTGAACTGCATCACGCCCCGCCAATGCCACACCGTAACGCACGCGCATGGCCTCAACCCCTTCGACAACTTCCTCGGCCACACCACTCACCGTATCGCGCACGAACAGCGCGCGAACAGGCTGGCCGTTACTGCCATTTCTAGCCGTCGCTGCCACATAGAACGCCTTGTGCTCGAAACCTATAACGCGCGCAGGGCTTTGGAATGTGATATCGGAGAACTTGAATCCACCGCATTCGGCGGTTTTGCTATTGGTGCCAGCGGAATGAGCCAGCGTTGGGTTTGGCGCATTGGCCGCAGGCGAGTTGGTGATACGGATCAATACCGCCTTTTCCATATCCGCGATCATCACCACTTGATTCTGCCGCATGCTTGGACAGTAGGCAGTCACCTTGACGTTGGCATTCTTGCCGGGCTCGAGCACTTCCGTGTCGGTAAGGAAGGCGTTGCAATCGTCATTACTGAACAGATACACCTCATCAGTACCCGACAAGCCCAGATCACCTGCCGCGCCAGTACTACGCTTGCCCCAGACCGGCCGGTTCAATCTCGCCCAGTCCGCAGGATCAGCAGCGCTGGCCACTATGCAAATCTGCTCTTCGGGCATGCGAATACCCATGCCAACACCTGCCGGCCGCGCCTGCGCAGCCAGGTACTGTAAGGCGAAGCGCCCATTTTCCTGCAGTCGGCTCATATTGCCCTGCATGCTGAAGGTGGCCTTGCTGCTGAGAAAGACCTGTATCACCGCCCCGGTGATAACCAGACCGATCAGCATGGCGATCATCAGCTCGATCAAACTTATACCGCGCTGTCTGTGCATAAACACCTCATCAAATCTGGGTGACGAACGAGAACTGCTGGGTGGGGCTACCGCCTACCCGCTCCTCTGTCCACTGCACTGTGATGGTGAAGCGCTGACCATTACGGACTACACCGCCGGTGCCATTAGGCAACTGGTTGGCCAGGTTGGCGCGCCATTCGGCTTGATCGCGCTGAAAAGGCAAGCAGCCCAGCTCAGTGGCCGAAGGTACGCAGGGCAATGAAGCGCCTATGGCTAAATCGTAAAAGCCGGCCTGAGCATCACCACGCCCCGCGCGCATGCGATCGGCCATTTCATAGGCGAGAAAAACCGCATGGGAGCGCACCGATGAAGTCTGGTTAGACTTCATCGCATTCAGCTGCATGGCCGCCATGCCCAACACGCCACCGGAAAACAGCACGACCGAGACCAATACCTCGATCAAAGAAACGCCACGTTGGGACCGAGCTAGCATCAGCAGTCCTCCTGGCGTAGCGTCACAGTGCCGGCGAGATTGACCGTCACTTCCCGGTTGTATTTCTCACAACTGGCATAATCAGTTTTCGCCTGCACGGAGAAGACCACGGCAGCATTGGCCTCGAGTCGCCCCTGCGCATCGAACACCATATTTTTCTCGCCATCCGGGGCAACCGTAAAAGCACTCAGCGCCGGAAATACTCGCAAGACTTCGCCAGAGGTCACACGCACCACCTGCCAGCTGTCGTCTACCGCCAGGGGGCCTTGTACGCGCACGCGCAAGCCGCGACTAGCCGCTTCACTACGGGCAAAATTGAACATACTGACAAAGACGTTGAGTTCAGAGGCCGCACGATTGTCACGCAACATCTGGGAGAAGCTCGGCGCAGCTATTCCAAGGAGAATGGCCATAACCGCAAGCGTGACCATCAGCTCGATCAGAGTAAAACCTTTCTGCGACATAGAAATCTGCCTCGATGGACTAAAACTCATATGCCGAGGCAGCAATCTGAACAAAACGCCAGCCCCAACAAAACCACTCGTCCATGAAAAAAACCACCTGTCACACTTTGCGGCGAGCGAACGAATCTTAACCAAGTAAATGCTTGCCCCAGCAAAAGGCTTTCGCTGAATGCGACACCAGCCACAGTAAAACTGCGAACAGTTAAAAATTTTGATCAGGAAGCCGCAGACGACCGCCGAGGGCGGGCCTGCACCTTAACAGAGCAAAAGGAGGGAAAACCGAGGAAGGGAATGTTCCAAACTAAAGTTAGGCAAGATTGTAATAATCAAATGATCCAGAACCCGATCTAGGCAAAAAGCATCGCGGTATTGACGCCTGCTCGCCTGAGGGGCAAGCGTCGATACGATTCCTCCATTCACCCCAAGGCATTCCTGATTGGTCATTTAATAGATCAATCGATCACTCACCACGCTCACGTCGGCTGCAGTGTAGACAGACAAGGACCGCTTACAGAATGCTTGCCTGTCACGTGGCGAGCATTTTGCTGGAGTTAACGCACTACCGACTCAGAACAACTCTACTTTTCGTACCAGTACGAGCGCGTGCGCGTCGGGCTCACCAAGGATGCAGTCTCGCAGCCACCAATAGAGCTTCTAGCACAGCCGCCACCTTCGTCATCCTCATCGTCAGGCTCCGGCGCACAGCCAATGCAGAACTGCTTCGGCGTACCATCATCCAACAGGACAACCCCAACTACAGGAGACGGCGGCAAGCCCCCGCCATCGTAGATAACGGAGTAACTTTCGCCCGTATAGAAGTCCACACCATAACCGCGCGCCACACCTAGGTCGGCCTGACACGTATTGGAGTCTGGCGTCAGTGGCTGATTGGTGCCGAAGAAGGTGATACCACCAACCGTAATGGGAGCATTTACCACCTTCTCCCCTGGCTGGGACTGATTGCTGCTGTCCAGACCCAACAGATTTAGATAAAAACCACTTACCGATCCGTCATACAGGGTTGAGGTGGAATCAAACAAATCATCAGTCGCCGCAAAAGCAGTGGTACTGCTGTCATCCTCAACCGCCGTCCAGCTCCCGGCATCCTTACCGACCTCTGTGTCCTTGATCATATAGAAGCGGTTTTTGATACCTACAGCAGCCTGGGCCATCACCGGATGCTCACGGTCACCGGTACCCACCAAAACCGCATCGAAGTCATTGGTTGGCACCACATCTGGAGGGTAGAAAATCTTACGCTTGGTAGCGCCATCGCCACCTAGCGCAGCGAAGCGAGTCACTTGCCAGTTAGCGGGAGCATTGCCAGCTAGCGGCTCAAAATCGACCCGCCAAATGTTACCGCCCAAATCTGGCGCATAGAGCCTATCAACATAGCCATCACGATCGCGGTCAAGCGCCGTTACATCCGAAGGCATGGCGTAGGTCATGCCAGAGAGCGTGCATGGATTGCCAGTGCACTGATCGGCAGATACTGAAGCGCCAGACTGTGCGCGCCACACCAAAGCGCCAGTAAACGCATCGAGCGCAAAGATGCCGCGCCCCATGCTGTCTGCCAGCGGAGGCTCCGCATCTTCGTTGGGGTCATAGCCGGCCCCAAACACTACAACCGGATCGGCATACCCAGCGACCCGTATCACCTTAGGCACGGACCAGGTCTGCCCAAGCTCGCCGAAATTAGTGTCTGCACTGGAATGCTTCCACAGGAATTTCGGTGCAGCAGGATTACTCACATCCAGCGCGTAGATCAGCCGGCCGCCACGGCGCGCCGAGAGATATAGATAGACCTTGCCACTGCTTGGATCCTGATAAACACCCGTTGCGCCATCGAAGAAGTACTCCTTGGGCTGCGGTGATGGAGTGATACCCGTCGGCGTGGACTGCAACTTGATCTGCGGACTGTTGTCGCGAAGGCGAGAAAACCGCGAGAAGAATTCCGGAGCGATAAAGCCCCACAACTCAGAACCGGGAGCAGACAAAGTGCTACCCGTCGGATTGACCTGATTGCCATTTATCGCCCGGAACACCCCATCGTTCGAGCCGTAGAACACCACCACACCAATGCTACCGCCGTAGTTAACCGCAACAGGGCGCGAGTGCAGCACGTCACCATGCACGGACGGCCGAATGTTGATATCGGTATAGGTGGTATCGGGACTCGGCTCATCCGCCGCATTATCTTTTCCGCGAATCCAACTGATCAACGAATCCTTGTCGCCCCCTGTAGGCTTGGCCTTCATGCCGGAGGTCGTATCAGTGCAGGCGGGCGACAGCGCTAACGGGTAGGTGAACACCATAGGGTCGCCCGTGGTAGTGATGGTCGCACTGGTGGCATAGGCGCTTTCACTGGCGTCCAAATCGGTCCCGGCGATACTGACCGCTGCGCCATTGGCAAAGCCATGGGCACCCACGGTAGTTACAGTGACAGTAGCCAAAGGACTGGTGGGGCAGTTGCTTGGGCCGCGCTCAATACTGGCAATCTGAATCTCCGCCACCGCGCCAAAATCTGCGGTGACACTACCGGTGGCCGGGCTCACCGGCGTCACGGCAATGGTGAAACAGAAACTTTTATTGTTGGTTCCGCCAGCACACCCATTGCCTACATTGGTAATAGTCCAGATACCATTATACCCCGCAGGAATGGCGCCACTGATGGTGACCGAATTACCTGCGGTCCAGCCCTTAGGCGGTGTATTACCCGTCGCCGTATTGGTAACGGTAACGTTGGTGCCCGTACGGACGATTTGAGATGCAGGAATATCAAAGGATGAACCGCCCACCGCCGCAGAACCGCTACCGCCTGGAGAAGTCGGATTTTCCACCCCATTCAATGGGTAGGTAAAAGTATTGCTGCCGGTAATGCTCGCCGTCACGTTGGTGGCGTTGTACTCCCCCTCATCCGCCCCGGTTATCGTTACAGTCTCGGTGCTACCGACGGCGAACCCATGGGGCACAGCGGTAGTTGCCGTCACCGTGGTTCCGGAACGAGTCAATGACGACACCGACACCGTGCCACCCGGCTCAGAGACGGTGAACCTGCCCGTCGCCGGGGTTGGGGTTGGGGTTATAGGTAGCAGGTCAGTTGCAGGCAGCGGAAAGGTGAAATGAGTGCCATCTACGACCGTAATACTGAAAATGCCGTTAAAGGCGGTATTTTGCGCGCCAGAAATGGTCACCAACTGCCCAGCAGTCAACGCCGGATCCGGGGCTGTGGCCAAGGTCACAGTTGCCAGATTGTCACTATCATTGCGGCTGATAGAGCTCACATTGACCGAAGGCGCGGTAGTACCCAAGAGCGCCGCGGTGATATCGGTGTTGCTGCTGGCAAACAGGGTCGAAGAAAGCGTACTGCCTGACGCGCAACTGCCCGTGCAGGTGTAGAGCTTGCGAGAGTCGGCGTCTGGCGTACTTGAATAGCTGTCGCTCAGATGGGCCAGCCGGATCTGCTGGTGTACCCCTCCTTTTTCAACCACCTCGCCATCTGCAGAATCAAACCCCGCGGAAGCGCCTTGCGGCTTCTGTTGCCAGAAGCCGCCAGTGGAATCAGGCAAAACCGTCTCATCTTTGCTGGTCCAGAAGCTAACGGCATTAGGGTCAATAAAACCGGTTCCCGCGGTGGAAATAACATCCTCGTTATTGGCCCCCACAAGCCGCAGGATGCCTTCGACAAGACCGAATTTGTATTGTTTCAGGTTGCCCTGCCAGCGCGGCAGCGCCGATTCGTCCGGACGAAAGACCCCCATAAACACCTGATTGAGGAAGGTCCCCTGGGTATTGGCGCTAACGGGCAAGCTGGAAGAAGCGAACGCACTGTTAACCCCCTGCACCGAATTGAATATCTGCAATAGAGCCTGCACCAAGGCATCCAAATCGCCGAGAGTGACCAGAAAATACTCGCCACCGCCAAAGGAGGCCATTGACTTAAGAAACTCAACATACTCGGGATTGCTACCATCGGTAAGAATAATGGTATAGGTAATGATATTTTGGCTGCCGGTCAGGGTACTGTTCAAGTCCGTCTGATACATAAAGCGCGCCCACTCATCCCCGTAATTATCTTCGTACTTATCATAGGGATCGGGAATATTTATTTCGGTCATCTGCGCCGTATTAGCCCCCGCAGCCAGCAGCGCATCGCTTGCCGTCTGCCCTGTATCCTGAGGTTTACCGTTATTGGTGGCGTTGGCAATATAAAGAGCAAAGTTTCGCTGGCAAGCGCTGGCTGAGTTGCCACTATAACTGGTGCCCGACAAGCCTGTTGCACCTTTATAGTAGGCCCAGACTTCCTGCATCCCGGCACCTACAGCCGAATTATTGACACCATCATCCGTACGGTGTATCGAGGCCACAACATCTTTGAATGCCGTAATACCTGCAGCATCCATAGTAGGCACGGTATAGGGCGAAGCCGCAGGCAACTTGAAGGAGCCACCTGTTGCCGCATCAAAAAACATCAGGCCCATATTGATATTGCCCAGCAATGACTCGGCATTTCCAATGGCCGTGGCCGCGGTATATAAACCGCACTGTTCAAAGCCCACTACTTTATCTTGGTTAATAAGAGGCACCGAAAAGCCTGGACATGAAAAGCTGGTAGCGCCGTTCCAGGCCCCCGCATTATCGAGCAAAATCACCAGATTGGGCTTATCACCCTCGGCCTTCACACCGCCATAGACATCGATGTCCTCAGCACTGGCAATAATGGAGTGCCCAAGCAGGAGCATCGCCAGGAATATTTTACGATTAGTACGCATATTGGCACCCATTCTTAAAGTCGCTAAACGCACCCACTTCAAGGGCAGCTAACATCAATTTTCGCTCGTTGCGCGATACCCTGATGCAATTCCACCAACGCACCTGTAGTGGCGTCGTTTACCGTCGAACTCACATCCCACACCATATTCTGGCAATTGGACTCAGGGGGAAGAACTCCCTCAATCCAGTTATCCCAATGCTGACTGTTAATGCAGGCACGATCTGCAGCATTGGCTACATTGAGCTCAGTCGGTTTTACTCGAACAGTACTCAAACAAACAGACGCCACCGCTGTGGCCGTATATTCATTAGTACCATCCCCATCCAAATCCAGACCGACAGCCGAACTCGTTGGAGGTGCAGAGGTGAAGTTCGCCGCACTGCTGATAAATTCTTCGATGGCATGCTGCGCGGCAAGCCTTGCCTCATAGCGATACTGTTGATTACCAGCAAGGCGGAAATTCACATTACTGGTAGTGACCAACGTCGCCACAATAACCGTCAGCACACCAATTATAACCAGCATCACTGCCAGGACAGCCCCGCACTCGCTGCCGGCCTTACCGAGCTTTACTGCTTTCATTCGCGTACTCCCCCTACGTTCGGCAAGGCCACAACAGTGGAGTAAGCCTGTCGTTTGTAAGCATCATTAAACGGACCACTGCGCGTTGCACGGCCGAGGTCATAGGTGCGGGTATCGACCCAGCCCGGCGTAGTCGCAATACCTCGCGCCAACAAGTGGAGCCTTACTGCGGTGACATTTGCCCAATTGTCCAACGCTACCGCCGACCAACTGGTTGGACATCCGCTCGGCGCAGTCGACTCCCCCGGATCAGCCGCAAAACAATCGGGCGCGCCATCATCGTCAAAGTCCAATCCATAGGTGATGTGCATATCCTCTATGCCTTCAACCAGGGGGACCACTTGTATGCTTCCGCTTACCAGCTCAGCAACATTCAAGGTAGGTACACCACTGCTCTGGCTCAAAAAATAGGTGTGAGAGGTATAAGGCCATACCGACGTCGAGGTAGTTGTGCAATCTTTCTGGCGCAAAAGAGGTGCTGTAGTAAACGCACTACTGGTACTCGCGACCCTCAGTATTTCCGTATCGCTAGAGCAGGATGAAATCTGCACATGCGGGCCTGCGCCACTAAGGGAAGCGGCGAGCACTGGCGTGGTGCCCACCCGGCGGACGATCAGCGCTTCACTGTCAGTAACCGCGGAGGACAGGCAAGTACCAGGTAGTGTGCTACCCGCGACATAGCCATAGACAGGCAGAGGCAACTGATTTTGTGAGGAAATGTAGCCAAACTGGAGATCCGACAAACTCTCGGCGCAGGGTAAGGGCATGGTATAGACGCCAGCCTCTACCCGCGGCGCTCCATAAAAGCCTGCCATGTGAATATCGTCGCGCAACAATTGAATAGCATAACGGCCATTCTCGATTTGCTCGGAGGTCTTATCCAACTCAACGCGCGCCTGACTGACCCAGATGACCAGAGTCACAATACCCAGCAACATAAATAAACCAATGGCCGACGCGACCATGATTTCGACCAGACCAAAGCCTGACTGCCTAGCCGGAACCCTGAGTGTTTCACCGCACAGTGAAGCAGCCAAATCACACTCTTCTCGCATAGAGCCCGCCGCGGCCTTATTCATGATAGCGCCCCCAAGCGCACCACCGCGCTAACCGTCCTGCGCATCGCCTCATCCCCATAGCTATCCTCGCCGCAGGTATCATTCGGCGCTACAGTATTACCCAAGCCCTGCCACGCCACGGTTATGCGGTATATACGATTTGCCGCATTGATCTGACGGATACACCCCCGGGCCCCAATCATGGCACCGAGATTGTTGCTGCCACTCTTTTCTGCAGCTCCTTTGAGCAACAGATCCCATGCCAACAAATCATTATCCGCCTGGCTTCGCTGAGTAGCGGTGCCGGTTCCGCATGCGGCAATACTGGTCGAGCCGGTTCCCAGGGTGATACCTGTACTACCCGCAGAGTAACAAGAGGCAACTTGACGATTGGCGTTGACCCGGTCGGTCATGTCCTGCAACAGCATCAAAGCCTGCACTCGCTGATAAGACTCGGTTTCTTGCTGCACGGTGCGCACCACCAAGCCAGCTATTCCTAACGCACTGACCAAAAAAATGACCAAGGCAACTAACACTTCAATAAGCGTAAACCCTAAGGTTCTGCTGTTCAGTTTCATCAGGTGCACTCCCCAAGGCTAGTCGTAGGCTTGCCACTAATAGAAACCCTTACACAGCGGGATGACACTGAAGTACTTCCAGTTGGCGTAACAGTAAACTCCACCGCTGCGGTGGTGCGCCCATCCCGGCTATAGCTCAGTGCCGCAGCTGGCCCGCTAATCGTTACGCCCTGCGCCGCTGAGTAGTTCCTGATTTCCGTCGCCCCCAACTTGACCGACCAGCCACTCACCCATCCCCCGCCGGCAGGAGTGACTGAAACATTAGCCATTCTTTTAACAGCCTCGCTGCGTGCGAAATTGAGCGCAGAAACCAAGTCTGCGGCCACACTACGAACCTGTTGACCCGCTTGGTAGTCACGAAATGAGGGCACAGCTACGGCCAGCAAAATTGCAGCGATCACTATAGTTATGAGCAGTTCAACCAGGGTAAAGCCGGTATCCGCGTTTAATTCTTTGGCCATCTCAATCTCCGACTGCCTCTGGCTAGCGCCAGCACCTTGCGCCACCACCAGATGCCGTTTTGACACCCAACTGAGTCAAGGTCAGGGTGCCGCACTCTGTGTCGTCAGCCAATTGGGCACCTATAGGGGTAGCCGTAACGGTATAGCCAGGCACAGTTGAGGAGGTGACAGTAACGGCATAGTTGCTAGAAACCTCTGCGGGTGTACTCATCCCCAATGCAGACAGCGGCGCTGCATACTGACGATTGTCCAATAAAAACCGCTCTTGCTTATTGGCCACTTCAAGCATGAACCCTTCAGCGCCTGCCCGGTTGGAACGCACTACGTAACTGCGGTAACTGGGCAGTGCAATAGCTGCAAGGATGGCAACAATAACCACCACTATCATCAACTCAATCAGCGTAAAACCGTCCTGCCTTGTTTGCGCCACTTGATCACCTTCTGAGCGGTTTTCTGCGTTCTGTCTAAGCCGCTCTAGCCCATTGCGAAGCGGCGGCCCTTAGATCTGGCTGAAGCATGGCACCAGTCAAAGCAGCACGCTCCTAGCAGCTGGACAAACGGCAGTTTCGCATTCGCCAGTGGCGCACGCCGAGCAACTCAGACAGGGAAGCACTGGATAACCTTGCAAAACGCTAAAGCATGGCTAGGTTTTATATGCGGCCAACAGGCCGCCGTTCAGCGTTCTATGAGTGGCGGCCAAGCCAAGACCATTGGCGCTCCCCCGGCAGGAAGCTGGGCCGACACTCAATATAGGAGGCAGGGATGCCCACGCTCGACTCCAGTCGCGCCTTTACCTTGGTCGAAATGCTCAGCTCGGTTGCCATTACCGCCCTACTGCTGAGCGTAGCCGTGCCCAGCACAGTGCAGTTCATGCATAACCAACAACTGATAAGCGCCAGCAATGCGCTGGTTGCGTCTCTGGCCTTGGCCCGCAGCGAGTCGATCAAGCGGCGACTGCCCGTGCTGGTCGACAATGGCGATGGCAGTTGGGAAAGTGGTTGGCGGGTGTTCGTGGACCTAAACAGCAATGGCCAGCCCGATGAGGGCGAGCCGGCGCTCTTGCAAGCCGCAGCGCTCACCACAGGAATCATTGCCAAGGGGAATACGCCGGTGAGGCGCTATATCCGCTATACGCCATCCGGCAGCAGCCAATTAATCGGCGGTGGATTTCAGGCGGGCACCCTGACCCTCTGCCATGCAACGGGCAAGCAGGCAATCAGGCGCTTGGTATTGAGCGCCAGCGGCCGACTACGCCGGGCCAAGGGTGAGCCGGGGCCTTGCTAGCAATAGCTCCCGGGCAGAACGCAGTCACGCTTATAGCTGCTTGGCGCGCAGCTCTTTGGGCATGGAGAAGGTGACATTTTCCGGACGGCCTTCGACTTCAACGGAGCCACCAGCCCCCCACTCCCGCAACTGTTCAATTACACCCTGCACCAGCACCTCAGGCGCTGACGCTCCCGCGGTAATGCCGATGCCCGCCACACCCTCAAACCATTCACGCTTAAGGTCTTCGGCACCGTCGATCAGGTAGGCGGGAGTGCCCATGCGTTCGGCCAATTCGCGCAGACGGTTGGAGTTGGAGCTGTTGGGGCTGCCGACCACCAGCAGCACATCGCACTCGGCGGCCAGCTGCTTGACCGCGTCCTGACGGTTCTGGGTGGCGTAGCAGATATCGTCCTTGCGTGGGCCGCCAATGCTTGGAAATTTGGCACGCAGGGCGTCGATGACCTTGCTGGTGTCGTCCATCGACAGGGTGGTTTGGGTAACAAAGGCCAAGGCTTGTGGATTGCGCACCTGCAGACGCTCGACGTCGTTCTCGTCTTCGACCAGGTAGATGGCCCCGCCACTGCTGGCATCGTACTGGCCCATGGTGCCTTCGACTTCCGGGTGGCCGGCGTGGCCGATCAGGATGCACTCACGGCCTTCGCGGCTGTAGCGCACCACTTCCATATGCACCTTGGTCACCAGCGGACAGGTGGCGTCGAAGACTTTCAGACCACGCCGTTCGGCCTCACTACGCACTGCCTGGGACACGCCGTGGGCGCTGAAGATGACTATCACGTCATCCGGCACCTGATCCAGCTCTTCGACGAACACGGCGCCGCGGGAGCGCAGATCCTCGACCACAAATTTGTTATGCACCACTTCATGCCGCACATAGATGGGCGGGCCGAAGACTTCCAAAGCGCGGTTGACTATCTCGATGGCGCGGTCGACGCCGGCGCAGAAGCCGCGAGGGTTGGCGAGTTTGATATGCATGGCGGTTATCTCGACGTGCGTACAGCAGGGAGTGGACAGTGTAACGCAGGTGGATCAAGGCCCCATAAGCCTGAGGACACGGGCAGGATCGCCAGCAAGCTGGCTCCTACAAATCCTAGAGCGCTTTGACTTCGATAATTTCCACATCGAAGCTCAGCGCCTTGCCGGCCAGCGGATGGTTGAAGTCGATCGTCACCAGGTTGTCATCAAAGGCTTTGACCACACCCGGCAGCTCGGCATTGGCGGCGTCATTGAAGATCACCAGCAAGCCTTCAGCCAGTTCCATATCCTGGAACTGGCTGCGTGGCATCACCTGAATATTCTGCGGGTTGCCTTGGCCAAAGCCTTGTTCGGGAGCAATCGGCAGGCTGCGCTTATCACCGGCCTTCAGCCCGTAAATGGCCTGTTCGAAACCTGGCAGCAGGTTGCCATCACCGACCTTGAAGGTGGCCGGCTGCTTATCGAAGGTGCTGTCGACCACATCGCCGTTGTCCAGCTTGAGGGCGAAGTGCAGGGTGACTTCCTTGTCCGGGCCGATACGCAGCTCTTGGAGGGGAGAGTCAGTCATGGGCGGGTTCTCCGGACTTTTCGCTTTTAAACATATCCAGCGCCAGCAGGATGGCGCCGAGGGTAATCGCCATATCGGCGACATTGAACGCGGGAAAATACCAGCGGTGCTGCCAGTGCAGCAGGATAAAGTCGATCACATGGCCTAACAGCACACGGTCGAGCAAGTTGCCCAGTGCACCGCCCAATACCAACGCCAGCGCCATGGCCAGCCAGGTTTCCGCGGGTTTGAGGCGCTTCAGCCAGATCACCAGCACCGCGCTGACCGCTATGGCGATAGCCGCGAAGAACCAACGCTGCCAACCCGCAGAGTCGGCCAGAAAACTAAATGCCGCGCCGGTGTTATAGGCCAGGGTCCAGCTGAAGTAATCGGGGATCACTACTATCTGCTGGTACATGGTCAGTGCATGGTCGAAGTAGAACTTGCTGGCCTGATCGAGCACAAACACCAGCAGGCTCAGCCAGAGCCAGGACAAGCGCCCGAAACGGCTGGCCTTAGGCATAGTGACGAACCTCGCCCGCGCCTTCGATATTGTCCACGCAGCGACCGCAAATTTCCGCGTGCGCCGGGTTTACCCCGACATCCTCACGGTGGTGCCAGCAACGCGCGCACTTGGCATGGCCGGACTTGACTACTTTCAGCTTAAGGCCCGGCACTTCGGTTGCCACCGCATCGCTCGGCGCGCTGCCCAGCGGCGCCAGGCTGGCGGTGGAAGTGATCAACACGAAACGCAACTCGTTGCCGAGTTTGCTGAGGTCGGCAATCAAACTGTCTTCGCCATAGAGGGTCACTTCTGCCTGCAGGTTGCCGCCTATGGCCTTGGCGGCACGAAGGTTTTCCATTTCCTTGTTCACCGCGACCTTGACCGCCATGACCCTCTCCCAGAACTCGCGACTCAACTCGAAGTCCTGCGGCAGCTCGCTGAGGCCCTGATACCAGGCATTGAGCATCACCGACTCATTACGCTCGCCCGGCAGATACTGCCACAGCTCGTCGGCGGTAAAGGACAGCACCGGGGCGATCCAGCGCACCAGGGCTTCGG
>NZ_JAUYNP010000012.1 GCF_030696055.1 Pseudomonas sp.
GCCGGCGATGAAATAGGCGACATAACGGCTGGCCACGCCGGTCAGTTGGATCACCCCGTTGTTCTGCGCGAAGGTCACCATCGGCATGCTGTTGAACACGGCCGCCATGGCCGAGTTGAGGCCATCGGCGAGCAGGCCGGACTTGATCCGCTTCATGTACACCGGGCCTTTAACCGGTTGTTTGGAGATCATCGAGTTAGCGGTCAAATCGCCAGCGGCTTCCAGCGGGGTGATCAGGAAGATCACCGCGATCGGGATAAAGGCCAACAGGTCGAAGGAGAAGCCGTACTTGAAGGGCACCGGGATGCTCACCGCCGCCACTTCCGGCATGTTGGCGAAGTCCACCTTGCCCAGGTACCAGGCCACACAGAAACCCAGGCCGAGACCGATGATGATGGCGCTCAGGCGCAGCAGCGGGGCGTTGAAGCGGTTGAGCACGACTATGGTGCCCAGCACCAAGGCGGCTAGGCCCAGGTTGCTCAGTGCGCCGAGGTCGGGGGCGCCGAAGCCACCGGCCATATCGGTCATCGCCACCTTGATCAGCGACAGGCCCATCAGGGTGATGATGGTGCCGGTCACCACCGGGGTGATCAGCTTGCGCAGCTTGTCGATGAACTGACTGAAGGCGACCTCGACAAAGGCCGCGAAGAAGCAAACGCCGAAGATGGTCGAGAGAATGTCATCGGTGCTGCCGCCGCGGCTTTTCACCAGGAAGCCGGCGCTGAGGATCACGCTGAGGAAGGCGAAGCTGGTGCCCTGCAGGCACAGCAGGCCGGCGCCTATGGGGCCGAAGCGACGCGCCTGGACGAAGGTGCCCAGGCCGGAAACGAACAGCGCCATGCTGATCAGGTAGGGGATTTCACTTTGCAGGCCGAGGGTGCCGCCGACTATCAGAGTCGGAGTGATGATGCCGACGAAACTGGCCAGTACGTGTTGCAGTGCGGCGAAGATGGCTGGGGCGAACGCTGGGCGATCATCCAGTCCGTAGATCAGATCGTTGCTGCCAGAGGATGGAGCTTGAGCGTGCGGTGTATGTGTCGTGGTCATGTCAGAGCCTGCCAGTTATTTTATTTGGTCGTGGGCTTGCACGAGGCTTCACGGCGCCTCTTTCTGAATCGAGCTAAAACTGTCTGGTCGGTCAGAATCTTCCGACTATAACAATTTGGACACATCGTTAAAAACAATTTATTTATAAATTGTGCACAAAAAATCGACCGTTAGTCAGCGGCTCGGCAAGGTTGTTGCGACTGGGCACTGGGCGGCTGTTTGGGCGGCTACGAGGGAGGGGGCTGGCTCTCAGGCGGAGCCGGGCGCAGCGTTAGCTGCAAGCCTGGTGGGGCTGGTGAGTGGCTACGGCGCAATCTGGGCGTGTTGCTCAGATGTGTTGAAAGGCGGGAGTAACAATAGAAGAGGCCGCACCCGTTCTGGGTGCGGCCTCTGCGGATATCAGTTGAGTTGCGCGCCCTGGTCGATCCAGGCACCGATCAAGTCACGTTCTTCCTGGGTCATCTGGGTGATATTGCCCAGCGGCATGACTTGCGAAGCAACGCTTTGCGCGTGAATCTTCGGTGCCAGCAGCTGAATTTGCTGCGGGGTGTCGAACATCACGCCAGCCGGCGCGCTGGTGAACATAGGGCTGGTCGGCTTGGCCGAATGGCACACGGCGCAGCGTTCCTGAATCACGCTCTGGACCTTGGCGAAGTCGCCGCCGGCCGCCGCAGTGGCCGATGCGGCAGGCTCTGCCTGTTGCGCAGCGGCTTCGGCTGCTTTGGCGGCCTCTGGGTTGCCACTGACGCCAGTGGCGGGAACCGGTGCGTATTCGATCACGGCAGCCTTGGGCGCTTCAGGCGCTGCCGCCTTCATGCTCGGGCCGGTGACGTAAGCCAGGCAGATCATGCCCAGGGCTGCGGCAGGCAGGGTCCAGACATATTTGCTGCTGTCGTGGCGGGTGTTGAAGTAGTGACGCACCAATACCGCCAGAATCGCGATACCAGCCAGGATCAGCCAGTTGTATTGGCTGCCGTAGGTGCTCGGGAAGTGGTTGCTGATCATGATGAACAGCACTGGCAGGGTGAAGTAGTTGTTGTGGCGCGAACGCAGCAGGCCTTTGGCCGGCAGCGCCGGGTCCGGCGTGGTGTTGTCTTCGATGGCCTTAACCAGCGCGCGTTGTGCCGGCATGATGGTGAAGAACACGTTGCCGACCATGATGGTGCCGATGATGGCACCGACATGCAGATAGGCGGCGCGGCCACTGAAAATGAGGCTGAAACCATAAGCCGCCGCGATCAGCAGGACGAACAGCACCGCACCGAGCAGGGCCGGTTGCTTGCCCAGGGCCGAATCACAGAGGAAGTGGTAGGCCACGTAGCCCGCAATCATTGAGCCGAAGCCGATGGCGATGGCGACGGCCGGTGCCATGTCACTGCCGGGGGCGATCAGGTACAGGCTCGGGTTGAGGTAATAGACCACCATCAACAGCGCAACGCCTGACAACCAGGTGAAATAGGCTTCCCATTTGAACCAATGCAGGTTGTCCGGCATTTTCGGCGGGGCCAGTTTGTATTTTTCCAGGTGGTAAATACCGCCACCGTGGATCGCCCATAAGTCGCCGGCCAGGCCGTCGCGCGGGTTGACCCGGTTCAGGTTGTTTTCCAGCCAGACGAAATAGAAGGATGCGCCGATCCAGGCGATGCCGGTGATCATATGGATCCAGCGGATACCCAGGTTCAGCCACTCAGTTAAATGCGCTTCCACAATCAGTACCTCTTTCCCAGTGCCGGCAGGCCGGTCCCCTGGGCTTCTCTTATTGGTGGGGGGCGAGGAGCAGTTGCTCTTCGTCGGTAAAGAAATGCTCATCGCAGTTGTTGCCAGAACCGCTGCGATCAACCACCAGGAAGTCATCCCGCTTTTCGATCGTCAGCACCGGGTGGTGCCAGACGCCGCGATGGTAATTGACGCCCTGCCTGCCGTTGCTGCGGAAGGCGCGGACTAACCCTGACTCAGGTGCATCGCCAAGTGGCGCGACCACGATCAGAAAGGGGTTGCCGAGCAGCGGTATAAAAGCTTGGCTGCCCAACGGATGGCGCTCCAGCATGCGCACGGTCAGCGGCATATCCAGGGCCTCGGCACTGAAGATGCTGATAATCGCCTTATCTTCCGGCTGGGCGGTCTCGACCGTGGCCAGTTTGTGATAGCGGCGAGTGGAGCCGTTATTGATCATAAAGAACTCGCTGCCCTCGGTTTCGATAACGTCACCGAAGGGGGCGAAGGCTTCTTTGCTCAAAGGCTCAATGATCAGTTTGCGCATAGTGGTCTACTTGTTATGGGTTGCTCTAGCTCCCCTCTCCCGCAGGCGGGAGAGGGGCCGGGGGAGAGGGTTGTATCGCTACCCCTCTCCCTAACCCTCTCCCCAGAGGGGAGAGAGGATGGTCAAGCTTACTTGGCGACTTTGCCGAACAGGCGCAGACGGCTGATACCACCGTCCGGGAACACGTTCACCCGTACGTGGGTGATAGGGCCGAGCTGGTTGATTTGCTCGGCGAACTCGTGCTCGGCGTGCATCTGCAGCTTCTGGCTCGGCAGCAGGTCGCGCCAGAACAGGCTCTGGGTTTCGATCTGGCTGTCGGTGCCGCCTTTGACGAAGGCGCCCTGGATCGAGCAGCTGTCCGGGTAGTTGCCCTTGAAGTGCAGGGTGTCGACCACTATGCGCTCGATTTCGCCCGGGTGGCCGAGGGCGACAATCACCCAGTCGTTGCCCGGAGTACGGCGGCGGGCGGTTTCCCAGCCGTCGCCCATGTTGATGCCGCGGCCCGGGTTGAGGATGTTGCTCATGCGGCCGAAGTG
>NZ_JAUYNP010000013.1 GCF_030696055.1 Pseudomonas sp.
TAGCGAGCGACGGCTAGGCAAGGCGAAATCGGCCAAGGAAGCGGAGTGTACGAGTTGTACATGAGCATTCCGAGGGCGATTTCAACGCCGCATAGCCGAACGCAGTAGTTTTTCAACGGCCTGTTAAGCCCTAGTGTTGAGTCTGTGTATGTCCGTGCAAGCCCGTTCGCCGTCCAATATGCGTCCCAGTACCCTGCATTTACCCCAGGGCAATTGGTCGACTGTGCTCGATTGTCTGTGCGCGCATTTCCCGGCCATTGGCCGTGAGCTGTGGCTGGAGCGCATGGCCCGGGGCCGGGTGCTGGATGCCGCTGGTCAGCCTATTGCGGCGGATCAGGCTTATCGGGTCGGGCTTAAGGTGCACTATTTTCGCGAGGTGGCGGCCGAGACACCGATTCCCTTTGTCGAGACGATCTTGCATGTCGATGAGCACCTGCTGGTGGCCGACAAGCCGCATTTTCTGCCGGTGATGCCGGCCGGCGAATATGTCGAGCAAACCTTGCAGGCACGCCTGGCCAAGCGGCTGAGCAATGCCGACCTGGTGCCGCTGCACCGCATCGATAGGCACACGGCCGGGCTGGTGCTGTTCTCCACCAACCCGCAGAGCCGTGGCCAGTATCAGGCGTTATTCCGCGAGCGGCAGATGCATAAGCGCTACGAGGCCTTGGCGGCGGCCCTGCCGGGCTTGGACTTTCCCCTGCTGCGGCAGACCCGCCTGGCAGCCGGCGAGCCATTTTTTCGCATGCAGGAAGTCGCCGGTGTGGCCAATAGCGAAACCCGGATCGAAATAGCCCAGCAATTGGGCGGGCACTGGCTTTACCGGCTCTACCCTGTGACCGGCAAGAAGCATCAGCTGCGCGTGCACCTGGCGGCCCTGGGTGCGCCCATACTCAACGATCCCTTCTACCCCGAGGTCAGCGACGCGCCCGATGCTCCAGACGACTACAGTCGGCCGCTCAAGCTGCTGGCCCGGGGCCTGGCCTTTATCGACCCGCTGACCGGCGAGCCGCGCTGTTTCGAGAGCCAGCTCAGCCTGTTTTGATGCCGTAGCCCGGATGTAATCCGGGGATTCCCCTCCCGGATTACATCCGGGCTACGCCTATTGCTTCTCCGCCGCCTGCCAGAGCACTTCATTGGTCTGCTGGCGCTTGGCGATCAGCCGCGCGGCGACGAACAGCAGGTCGGACAGCCGATTGATATAGGCCAGGCCCACACTGCGCAGCGGCTCCACGGCATTCAGTTGCTGGCAGCGGCGTTCGGCGCTGCGTGCCAGGCTACGGCAGACGTGGGCCTGGGCGACCAGGCGCGATCCGCCGGGCAGGATAAAATTCTCCAGGGGGCCGACTTCCTCATTCCAACGGTCGATGGCCGCTTCCAGGCGCTCGACTTCGGGGCTTTGCAGGGCCTGGTAGTCCGGCATCGCCAGTTCACCGCCGAGGTCAAACAGACGATGCTGGCAGGGCGCGAGCACCTCGATCAGCTCGCAGAGGCCCGGCCATATGGCCTCCTGCTCCGCCAGGTCGGCCAGCAGCAAGCCGATCTGGCTGTTGAGGCTGTCCACCTCGCCCATGGCCTCCACCCGTGGATGGTCCTTGCTCACCCGGCGCCCATCGGCCAGGCCGGTTTCGCCGGCATCGCCGGTGCGGGTGTAAATCTTCGACAGTCGATAACCCATATTCAATGACCCGTGTCGGGGCTGGCCACAGTCAGCGGCAGGCGCAGGGTAAAGCAGGTGCCTTGGCCGCGCTTGGACTGCACTTCCATCTGCCCTTTGTGGTTGTTGGTGATGATGAAGTAGGACACCGACAGGCCTAGCCCTGTGCCCTGGCCGACTTCCTTGGTGGTGAAGAACGGCTCGAAGATGCGCTTGCGCACCGCCTCGGACATACCGACGCCGTTGTCTTCCACCTGGATCTCCGCCCAGGGCGCGGCCAGCCGGATGCGCAGGATGATCTGCCCGGGCGTGCTGGCGTCGGCGCGTTGGTGGATGGCTTGCGCGGCGTTTTTCAGCAGGTTGAGCAGCACCAGTTCCAGTTCGTTGGCGGTGCCGGGTACGGCCGGCAGGTCGGCCGCGAACTCGCGCATTATGTGCAGGCTCTTGAAGTCGAAGCTTTCCGTCAGGTCGAAGTCGTTGCCGGCGATTTCCAGCGCCTGGTCGATCAGCGCCGGCAGCTGGCAGGGCGCCAGCTGGCGGTCGCTGCGGCGACTGAAGTTGAGCATGTGGCTGACGATTTTCGCCGCGCGGCTGCCGGCCTGCTGGATGCCGTCGAGCAGGCGGGGGATTTCCCGGGCCTGCAGGTAACGGTCGATGGCCTGCAGGCAGACGCCGGCCTGTTCGGCCTGTTCGCGGTTCTTCTCCAGCTCCGGCGACAGCCGGCGGCGGATGTTCTGTACGTTGTGCAGTATGGCCCCCAGGGGGTTGTTGATCTCGTGGGCCATGCCGGCGGCCAGGCCGCCGACCGAGAGCATCTTCTCCGACTGCACCATCATCTCTTCCAGGCTCAGGCGCTGGGTGATGTCATCGATGCGGATCACCACGCCGCGCCCGGCGCTGGCGCTGCCGCTCAAGGGGTAGAAGGTCAGGGCGAAGTAGCGCGGTTCTTCATCGCTGCCCCAGGTGACTCGCTCGATCTTCTCCACCCGGTGCTGTTCCATGCTGCGCTTGAGCTGGGGCAGAAAGACCTTGAGCGGCGGGAAGGCGAGAAACACCGGCTGGTTCAACGCCTCGTCCAGACGCGTGCCGGAGAGGGCGCTGGCTTCCTGGTTCCACTGGGTGACATAGAGCTGTTCGTCGAGGGCGATCAGCGCCGAGGGCATGGAGTCGATGATGCTGTTGAGGTATTTCTGGAAGCCGGTGAGCTTCTTCTCGATCTTGCTGCGCACCTGCACTTCCAGTTCCAGCTTGCGGTTGGAGTGGCGGCTTTCTTCGGCCAGATGCTGGGCGTGGTCGAAGGCCGCCTGAGCATCGTCGCGGGCGCGCTTGAGTTGCTGTTCGCGGGCTTCGATGCGTACCAGCATGGTGTTGAAGGCATCGGCCAGGCTGCCGATTTCGTCGGCATTGCCGCGCCGCGCACGCAGGGCATAGTTTTCCTCGCGGGTGACCTGACGCGAGAGTTCCTCCAGACGGCGGATCGGACGGGTGATCAGGCGCCGCACCTGGCGCGAGACGATCAGCCAGAGCACCACGCTGAGCGCCAGAATCACCAGGCTGGCGGTCAGGGTGCCGGTATAGAAGATACCGGGCAGCTCGTTGGAGGCGACCAGCAGCAAGAAACCGGGGCGGCCGCTGCGCTGCGGCAGCTCGACCAGCTGGTTGATGCGAAATTCGCCATGGCGCCAGGAGTCGACCTGCTCGATATGCAGCGGCAGCTCTATCTGCTCGCCGCGTTGCAGCTGCGCCAGGCTCACGCCGTGGCTGTCGTAGATCACCGCCGCGCGCAGCGGCGCATAGTCATCCAGGCGCTTGAGCAGGGTCTCGGCGGCGCTGGCGGAGCTCAGCGCCTCACGGCTCAGCGCCGGGCTGGCGATCAGCCGGCCGAGGGTGTGCAGGGCCTGGGGCGCCACGCTCTCCTGGGAAATCCAGTAGGCCGCGCTGATAAACGCCAGGTTGGCCACCAGCAACACGGTGGCGAGCAAGGCCAGCAAGGCGGCCAGCAGTTTGCGGCCGACCGGGAGGTTTTCGAGGCGCTGACGCATGGACATGGGCGGCTGGGTCGCGGTGGCGGAAGTGCAGGCAGGTTAACGCGCGGCTCAATGGCTGGGCAATCCGCGTGCATGCAGGTGGCCCAGCAGGCGGCTATGCAGCGCCTGCAGATGGGGCAGCACCAGCCGATGGCGTTGCGCGGCCGCGCAGGCGTAGCCGAGCAAATAGGCGATCTCGGTGCGCCGGCCCTGGCTGACGTCCTGGTGCATGGAGGAGTAATTCGCCGCGGTGGCTTGAATCACCCGCTGCACCTCGCCATGCAGGTCCTCGGCGGCCAGGCTCTGGCCGCAGCTCTGCAACAGTTCGCCCAGTTCATTGCACAGGCTGGCCACCTCGGCCGGATGCTCGCGCAGGCCGCCGTTGCGGCAGTCGTAGAGCACCGTCAGCGGATTGATCGCGCAATTCAGCGCCAGCTTGCGCCATAGCCGGCTGAGGATATCCAGGCTCCAGTCATGCACTATGCCGCTGGACTTGAGCTCAGCCAGCCAGGTCGGCGGCTCGAGCTTCAGCGGGTCGCCCAGCCAGGTATGGCCATGGCCGGCAAATACCACCTGGAAATCCTTCTGGCGAAAGGCGCCTTCGGTGCTGGAGGCGTAGATGCAGCGCGCCTGGGGGACCAGGTTGGCGACCGCATCCTGGCTGCCCAGGCCATTCTGCAGCAGGACCAACTCGGCGCCCGCCGCCAGGCGTGGGGCCAGGCCGGCAATCGCCGCTTCGGCGTCATAGGCTTTGCAGGCCAGCAACAGGCGCCGAATGGGTTCTGGGTTGTCGAGGGTTTGCCCGGGGATGGCATACAGCCGCGCCTGGTCCTGCTCGACCAGGCACAGGCCGCCGGCCTCTTGGTAGGCCTGCAGGCGCTGCGGGTCGCGCAGTATCAGCTGCACCGGCACGCCGGCGCGGGCCAGGCGCACGGCCCACAGGCAGCCGAGGCTGCCGGCGCCGAGGATATGCCAGCTCATCGGTCCGACTGCTTAGCGCGGCAGCGGCAGGCGCAGGGCGGTGACCAGGCCGCTGCTGTAGGAGTCCGGCAGCAACCTGGCGGCATGCTCGATCAGGCGTTGCGGCGTGCAAGGCAGGCCTTTGCTGTCGAGGCCGATCAAACTGATACCGGCCTTGAGGCTGATAAAGCCTTCGCTGGTCTTGAAGGCCTTGAGGTTGATGCCTTCGTGCAGGCGCTTGAAGCTGCTGGGCGAGCACTCGTGGAGATCTTCGAGCATGGCGATCAGGCCGAAATGCACCTCGTCCAGGCGTACCACTATGTCCAGCGGCCGCACCAGTTGCTGCAGGCGACGGGCCACGCCGCTGAGCAGTTCGTTATAGAAGTCGTCGCCATACTGCTGGTGCAGTTCATGCACATCCTGCAAGCCGATCAGCAGGTAGCACAGCGCGCCGCCGCGGGATTCAACCTGGCGCAGGCTGTCGAGCATCTTCTGTTGCAGGTAGCGGTTATTGCCCAGGCCGGTGAGCGGGTCGACCAGATTGCGTTGTTCCAGGCTGGCGATATTGTCCGTCAGCAGGCGGTTCTCCTGCAGTAGGCGCTGCAGGGTGTTGCACAGCCGGTCGGCGGCGTAGATACGCGGTACCAGCTGTTCGTTCATCGCCGCTTTGCTGATGAAGTCGTCGACGCCGCTGTCGAAGGCTTCGCCGAGGACGTTTTCACCTTCCTTGCCGGTCAGCAGGATCACATAGGTGTAGTGGTGCGTCATCTCATCGAACTGGCGCACTTGCTCGGTGAGTTCCAGGCCGTTTATCTCGGGCATCAGCCAGTCGGCCAGGAGGACGCTGGCGGGGCGCTGCTCCAGCAGTTTGATGGCTTCGGCGGCGCTGCTGGCAAAACGTACATCCTGGTAGCCGGCCTGGCTCAGGGTCCGGCCGATCATGGCGCTGGAGAACTTGGCGTCATCCACGACCAGAATGCTCAGATGGGGGTTAGGCATGGGGCAGGCTCGCTGGGTAAATCACATGGGCCCGGGACATCGCCGGGCAGTGTTCGTAGCTACAGCTATATAATGGTCGGGTTTTTTAACCGTCAAGCCGTGCGTATCCCAACCGTGACCCGGGTTGCGCCGTTTACCAGGAGAGAATCCATGCCCTCGTTCGATGTGGTGTCCGAGCTGGACAAACATGAAGTCACCAACGCAGTCGACAATGCCATCAAAGAGCTGGAGCGGCGTTATGACCTGCGTGGTAAAGGAAGCTTTGAACTGAAAGAGCTAACTGTCAACCTGACGGCCGACGCGGATTTTCAGTTGGAGCAGATGGTCGAGATTCTCAAGCTCAGCCTGGTAAAGCGCAAGATCGATGTGCAGTGCCTGGAGTTCAAGGACGCCTACCCCTCGGGCAAGAGCGTCAAGCAGGAAGTGACTCTGCGCGAAGGCATCGAAAAAGAGCTGGCGAAGAAGATCGTCGCCCATATCAAGGACGGCAAACTCAAGGTGCAGGCCGCTATCCAGGGTGAGCAAGTGCGTATCACCGGCAAGAAGCGCGATGACCTGCAGGAGGCCATCGCCGCCCTGCGCGCCAAGGATTTCGGCATGCCGCTGCAGTACAACAACTTCCGCGATTGATGGGGCGCAGCTGGGGCTTGCCGCCAGTCCGGCGTGGCCAGCCGGCTAGTCGCACTAGAACCGCCACGGCTTGCCGTGGCGTTTTTTTCAGCGCCGGTTAGCCGCGCGTTGCGTTATACAGGCGCTTGAAGGACCGCCCCATGGCCACTTGGTAATAACCGATCAGGGTCTGCCAATCCGCCTGGCTCCAAGGCGAGTGGCGACGCAGTTGCAGCATGTCATGCAGGGCGGCCTGGTTGCTGGTCAGACGCCTGCGGCATTTCTCCAGATCGAGTAACGCCACCTCGGCGCGAGCGCTGTCGCCCTCGCCGCTGACCCGCACGAAGACGTGCTTGATATAGATACAGCCATGCTGCCAGCGTGCCTTGTGCAGGTGGGCCAGGCTGATGGCGACCTGCTGCAACAGTTGCTGATACAAGGCCTCGCCGGATTGTTCGCGGCTGTTGCTGGCATACCAGTCTTCGATGGGCGCGAAGCCCTCGAGCGCTTCGGTGACCAGCAGGGCGCGCCAGCCTTGCTGGCCTTGCTCGGCTGCGCAAAAGACTATCTCGGGTACTGTGACCCCGGCCTTGCGTGCACCCAGCAGGGCATCGCGCTCACGCAGCACGGTTGGGCGACCGAAAGGATGCAGCAGGCTGCGATAGATATGCCCGGTTTGCCGCTTGGCGTAGAGCAGGCGGCCGTCCTGGGTGATGCGCTGGACCCCGCTGAAGCCACCGCGCCTGTCGTTGGGCTCTTCCACCCATTCGCCTTGCAGCTGCCACCAGGCATCAAGGTCTGTGGGGGGGGAAATAGAATGCAATATCGCGGTCATGGATTGCCCTCTTACCTATATGCAGACCCCGAGTCAGTGCTGCTGACTTTCTATGGGGCACAGCACTGAACTTATTTTTATGGTTGTTCTGGTGTCGCTGCCGGGGCGGAGCCATTGGTCTGCGGGCGTTCGCGGCGCCATTGCAGAATGATCAGGACCAGGGTCGGCACACCCAGTAGGGCGGTGATCAGGAAGAACTCGGCATAGCCGAGCTTTTCCACCATCACCCCAGAGTAACCGCCGATCATTCGGGGCAGCAACAGCATGATAGAGCTGAGCAAGGCGTACTGGGTCGCGGAGAATTTCAGGTTGGTCAGGCTCGACAGGTAGGCGACGAACGCCGCCGTGGCCAGGCCGGCGCTGAAGTTGTCGGCGGAAATGGTCAGAATCAGCATCTGCAGGTCCGCGCCCATGCCGGCGAGTAGCAGAAACAGCAGGTTGGTCGCGGCCGAGGCGGCGCCGCCGATAAACAGGATCGGCAAGATGCCGAAGCGCACTATCAGCAGGCCGCCGACGCCGGCGCCAACCAGGGTCATGACCAGGCCGAACAGCTTGCTGACGCTGGCGATCTGGTCCTTGGTAAAGCCCTGGTCGATATAGAAGACGTTGGCCATCACCCCCATGACTGTGTCCGACATGCGATAGGTGGCGATCAGGCCCAGCAGCAGAAAGGCCTGCCAGCGGTAGCGCAGGATGAAGTCGTTGACCGGCGTCAGCACCGGGGCCAGGCCGCGGCGACCCATGGACGACAGGCACAGGCTGCTGAGGATGGTGTAGAGCAGGGCGCGCAGAAAGGCGCGGTCTTCCAGCAGCAGGTCGAGCAGGCTGGCTTCACCGCTGAGCAGGCTGGCGAAATCCGTGCGGTAGAACTGGGTGAACATCGCCGGCACTGAAATCAGCAGGACGATCAGCACCAGCACCGAGGCGATCTGGTGGCTGAAGCCGTAGCGGGCGGCGGCCAGCTGGGTTTTCAGTGGCACCGACGGCTCGCGCATCCACAGGCTGGTCAACAGGCCTGGCAGCATCAACAGGGCGAAGACCAGGTAGGTGCCGGCCCAGGCGCCGTGCTGGTAGAACTGCACGGTGGAGCCAAAACCTTCGGCGAAATACAGCGCGCCAGCGGTGGCCAGCAGCGCGGCCACCCGGTAACCGGCCATATAGCTGGCGGCCAAGGCGGCCTGGCGGGTGTCTTCGACTATCTCCAGGCGGTAGGCATCGACGGCGATATCCTGGGTGGCGGAGGCGAAGGCCACCAGCACCGCCAGGGAAATCAACCAGGTCAGATGGGTTTGCGGGTCGCACAGCGCCATGCCGGCCAGGCCGATGGCGATCAGGATCTGCGCCAGCACCAGCCAGGAGCGGCGGCGCCCCAGGCCGCCCAGCAGTGGCAGGCGCCACTGGTCGAGCAGCGGCGACCAGACCCATTTGAAGGCGTAGGCCAGGCCGATCAGGCTGGCGAAACCTATGGTGTCGCGCGCCACGCCGGCTTCGCGCAACCAGACCGACAGGGTGGAGAACACCAGCATATAGGGCAGGCCGGCGGCGAACCCGAGGAGCAGCAGCACCAGGGTGGCGGGGCTGGAGTAGGCGGCAATGGCATCGCGCCAGCTTTTACGGGGCATTGAGCGGGTATCAGCCTGAGTTTGACCTAATAAAGGGCGCACTCTAACCGCTGTGCTCCATCGGGCGCCAGCCGTACCGTCGGATATCCACACGATCGTTATGGATGGCTATGCCTTCGGCGCCTAAGCGCGCCCGTTGCTCGTCGCCCGAGGGGGTGTGGGCCGGCAGGCTGAGCCGGCCGTTGGCGGCGATAATCCGGTGCCAGGGCAGGCTGCTGCCCGTGGGCAGCTGGCTTAGGCTGCGGCCCACCCAGCGCGCGGCGCGGCCGAGGCCGGCCAGTTCCGCCAACTGGCCGTAACTGAGCACCTTGCCCGCCGGTACCTGCGCCAGCGTTATATAGAGCGCTTCGCGGCGTGCGGCCTGGCTCTCCTCGGGTGGGGACGGCGCGGCCTCCGTGTCATCCGGCGCGGATGGGGGCTGTTGGCGAGTGATCATCTGGCGCGTCTCCCTGCTTGGCGGCCCGTTGCACCTGTCGCGGCGCTGCACGCGCCATTATCAGCGTGCAGCGAGGTCGCGTCATCTGCTGGCAGCGGCCGGGACGGCAGGAACTCGCGGCCATTCTGTCGGTCTGTGCTTGTTCTGCTGCCGCGCTTGCGGATAATGCGCGGCCCTCTGCGAACCTGAGATGCTCAAGCTCCCCTTATGTTTTCCAAGACCCTGCTGTGCCTGGCCCTGTCCCTTGCCGCTACGCCGCTGCTGGCGGATACCGTTTGGTTGAAGAATGGTGATCGCCTGAGCGGCACTATCAAGTTCTATGACGGCGGCAAACTGCTGCTGCAGACCGATTACGGCGGCGCCATCGCCCTGGATTGGAACCAGATCGTCACCCTGGATAGCGACCAGGAGCTGCTGATCAAGGAAAGCGCGACAGTCGGCGAGCGGACCAAGTCGTTGCACGCCGCCGAGCCTGGCAAGGTGATAGTGGCCAATGGCGAGGCACCCAAGACCATCGAGTTGGCCAGTATCCAGCAGATTCTCAAGCCCAAGCCGCTGGTGGAAGACTTGACGTTGAAGGGCAATATCGACGCCGCGCTGGATTACAAGCGGGCCGAACGCGATACCGACAATTACGATATCGACCTCAAGAGCGAGGCGCGCCACGGCCTGTGGCGACACAACGCGCAAGCCGGCTACAACCGCGAGTTCCAGGACGACCTGGTGACCACGGATCATTGGAATGCCGAATATGCCCTCGACCGTTTCTTCGATAAGCATTGGTTCTGGCAGGGGCGCCTCGAGTACAAGCGCGACCGGGTCGAAGACCTGCGGCGCCAGCGTACCCTCGGTACGGGGCCGGGTTACCAGTTCTGGGACAACGAGCTGGGGGCCTTCTCCATGGCCGGTCTGCTTAACCGCAGCGACTACGAATATGCCAATGGCGCGAGCGATAACTTTTACGCGCTAAGCACCAAGTGGGCCTACAACCGCTACCTGGTCGGCAAGAGCGTCGAGTTGTTCAGCGATGGCGAGGTGGGCAAGCCCCTGGCCAATGTCGCCGATTACACCCTGGATGCCGCCGTAGGGCTGCGCTACAAGCTGACCGATTGGGCCTCGCTGAATATGAAGGCGGAGAAGGACCTGGTCAGCGGTTCCGAGGGCGAACTGGACGAAACCCACTACAGCCTGGGGTTTGGCGTTGGTTGGTAAGCCGCACCCACATAAAGAAGCCCCGCATGCGGGGCTTCTTTCTTTCAGCATTCTCGATCTCGCGAGCTAGAGCCAGGCAAGGCGAAAACGACCGAGGGCGCGGAGTTTACGGGTTGTAAATGAGCAGCCCGAGGTCGTTTTCAACGCAGGATGGCCGACGCGCAGCAGATCGATGCGGATCAGAGGCGCAGGCCACCGTCCAGCTCCAGGATACGACCGGTGTAATAGTCGTTTTCCAGGATATAGGCCACCGAGTGAGCGATCTCGGCCGGTTTGCCCATACGCCGCAGCGGGATGCCGGAAGTCATTTTCTCCAGGGCTTCGGGCTTCATGCTGGCGACCATCTCGGTCTCGATAAAGCCCGGTGCCACGCCGGCGACACGGATGCCGTAGCGCGCCAGTTCCTTGGCCCAGACCACGGTGTCGGCGGCGACGCCGGCCTTGGCCGCGGAGTAGTTGGCCTGGCCGATATTGCCGGCGCGGGAGATCGAGGAGATGTTGATGATCGCCCCTTCGCTCTTCAGCTCGATCATCTTCGCCGCCACTTCGCGGGTGCAGAGGAACACGCCGGTCAGGTTGACGTCGATCACCGCCTGCCACTGGGCCAGGCTCAGCTTGGTGATTTCGCCGTCCTTGACCTTGATGGTCAGGCCATCGCGCAGGATCCCGGCGTTGTTCACCAGGCCGTTGATCGCACCGAAGTCGTCGGCAATCTGCGCCACGGTCTGGATCACCTGTTCTTCATTGGCGACGTTGCACAGGTAGGAACGTGCTTCCACGCCCTGGGCCTGGCAGGCGGCCACGGTTTCATCGAGTTTTTCCTGGTTCAGGTCGACCAGGGCCAGCTTGGCCCCTTTGTCCGCCAGGTACTCGGCCATGGCGCGGCCCAGACCCTGACAGCCGCCCGTGATGATGATGACTTTATCTTTAAGCTGCATCGCGAATCCCCTCAAATGGTGTCGTGTGACCTCGCTGGCGCGGTAACCTAGGCGCCTGTCCGTTAGTGACGGATTCTAAGCAAGGAGTCATAAGGTGAGCGTGAAAGCCGGCAAGCATGCCCGAGAATTGCTGCTCAAGGAATACCGCGGGGTGCTCTCCACCCATTCGCAAGCCATGCCGGGCTTTCCTTTCGGATCAGTGGTGCCCTACTGCCTGGATGCCCAGGGCTGGCCGCTGATTCTGATCAGCCGTATCGCCCAGCACACCCATAACCTCAAGCAGGACGGCAAATGCTCACTGTTGGTCGGCGAGCGCGGCGCCGAGGATGTGCAGGCCGTCGGTCGCCTTACTCTGCTCGCGCAAGCGCGACAATTGTGTGACGAAGCGCAGATCGAGGCCGCTGCGGCGCGTTATTACCGCTATTTCCCCGGTTCGCAGAATCACCACCTTGTGCATGACTTCGATTTTTGGCGGCTGGAGCCGGTGCGTTGGCGCTATATCGGCGGTTTTGGCGCCATTCACTGGCTGGACGCAGTGGCGCTGGCCAATCCCTTTGCCGGCGAGAGCGAAGCCAGCATGCTCGAGCATATGAACAGCGACCATGCCAGCGCCATCGCCCATTATGTCGAACTGGCGGGCCTGCCAACTCATGCCCCGGCCGAGCTGGTCGGCATCGACAGCGAAGGTTTCCACCTGCGTATCGGCCAGGGCCTGCATTGGCTGGCCTTCCCCACATCCTGTAACAGTCCTGTCGAGGTGCGGCAGGCCTTGGTGCAGCTGGCGCGAGCGTCTGAGTGGCCGACCGGCGGTGCCGTTTCAGCTTGAATTCAGCGCAATACCCCATATTTCCCTCTTATTGGAAGCTGTTCTTCCGCTGTCGGGCATGCCCGCCCCCTCATCCGGCGCTATACGCCACCTTCTCCCGTAGGGAGAAGGGCATAAGGAAGGCGTCGCTACGCGACTTTCACCCGAAGGAACCTTTGATGCGTGCTTTTCTGTTTATGTTTTTACTGTTTCCCATTATCGAGCTGGCCTTGCTGATCCAAGTCGGCAGCGCCATTGGCCTGTTGCCCACCCTGTTGTTGGTGATAGGCACCGCAATACTCGGCAGCATCTTGCTGCGCGTGGCCGGTGTGGCCACCGCCTGGCGGGCCCGCGAGCGCCTGGCTCGGGGCGAATTGCCCGAGCAGGAGATGCTCGAGGGCCTGCTGATCGCCGTCGGTGGTGGCCTGTTGCTGCTGCCGGGCTTTATCAGCGATATCTTCGGTCTGTTCTGCCTGATCCCCTTCACCCGCCGTTTGCTGGTCAATAAGGTGCGTCTGCGCGCGGCCGAGCAGGCCATGCGCCAGCGGGCGTTTTTCGATGATCAGGCCGCCAGCTCAGGACAAGCCCGGCCCCAGGTGCTGGAAGGCGAGTACGAGCGCCGCGACTGACTCGCGGCTCGCAAAAATCCCTGGCACTCATTTTTAACGTTGCACAGCAACGGCCCGCCGGGTGGCTACCACGCATGGCAGGCCATAAAAAATGACCTGGAGTCATTTTTAACGTCGCGCAGCGACGGCCCGCAGGGTGGCCGCCATGGATGGCAGGCCATAAAAAAATCAACGGCTACCCTTGAAATCGTCTTGTTCGCCCTTATGTACCGGTCACCGCAAGGTTTTCTGTCGGTTTCGGCAGATCAGACTTCAGCGTTGTGCCTGGCACAACGCTACCGGCTCCGCCGGACTTTGCTAACCCGCCGGTGAAAACGCCGGCCGCTGTAAACCACCTATTGGGAGAGATCGACAATGAAGCTTCGTCCTCTGCATGACCGCGTCGTAATCCGTCGCAGCGAAGAAGAAAAGAAAACTGCGGGTGGCATCGTGCTGCCGGGTTCGGCTGCCGAAAAAGCCAACAGCGGTGAAATCCTCGCTGTAGGTACCGGCCGCGTGCTGGACAACGGCGAAGTGCGTGCCCTGGCCGTTAAAGTCGGTGACAAAGTGGTGTTCGGCCCTTACTCCGGCAGCAACACCGTCAAGGTTGACGGCGAAGACCTGCTGGTGATGAGCGAAAGCGAAATCCTGGCTGTGGTTGAAGGCTGATTGCAGCGCCTCGTTACTACGAATTGCGTTTATCGAACGAATTAAGGAATAACCATCATGGCTGCTAAAGAAGTTAAATTCGGCGACTCCGCCCGTAAGAAAATGCTCGCCGGTGTGAACGTCCTGGCTGACGCAGTTAAAGCCACCCTCGGCCCGAAAGGCCGTAACGTGATCATCGAGAAGAGCTACGGCGCTCCGACCATCACCAAGGACGGCGTGTCCGTTGCCAAAGAAATCGAGCTGAAAGATCGCTTCGAGAACATGGGCGCCCAGCTGGTTAACGACGGGGCTTCGC
>NZ_JAUYNP010000015.1 GCF_030696055.1 Pseudomonas sp.
AACTTCGCCGCCTGGGATGGTCGCTGGTAAATGAGCAAAGCCAAGAACAAGCCGCCCATTCTCAGCCTGACGGCAGAACAGGAACGCGAGGCGACCAGCACCATCAAGCGCTTTATGGCAGAGCGCTTCGAGTTGGCGCTGGGCTCGTTCGAGGCGGCGGAAATTCTTGAGCTGTTTAGCCGCGAAGTGGCGCCGCACTATTACAACCGGGCGATTTTCGATGTGCAGACTCACCTGAAAGAGCGGTTTGAGAGCATCGAAAGCGACCTCTGGGCGCTCGAGAAGAGCTGACCCTCCCGAATTCCAAGACTTGAGCAGGTTCAACCGATGCTGATTATCCCCGCTATCGATCTGAAGGACGGCGCCTGCGTGCGTCTGCGCCAGGGCCGCATGGACGATGCAACCGTGTTCTCCGCTGACCCGGTGAGCATGGCCGCCAAATGGGTGGAAGGTGGCTGCCGTCGTCTGCACCTGGTCGACCTCAACGGCGCCTTCGAGGGCCAGCCGGTCAATGGCGAAGTGGTTACCGCCATAGCCCGGCGCTATCCCAATCTGCCGATCCAGATCGGCGGCGGTATCCGCTCCCTGGAAACCATCGAGCATTACGTCAAGGCCGGCGTCAGCTACGTGATCATCGGCACCAAGGCGGTCAAGCAGCCGGAGTTCGTCGCCGAGGCGTGCAAGGCCTTCCCGGGCAAGGTGATTGTCGGCCTGGATGCCAAGGACGGTTTCGTCGCCACCGACGGCTGGGCTGAAGTCAGCACCGTGCAGGTGATCGACCTGGCCAAGCGCTTCGAAGCGGACGGCGTATCCGCCATCGTTTATACCGACATCGCCAAAGACGGCATGATGCAGGGCTGCAACGTGCCCTTCACCGCCGCCCTGGCGGCGGCGACCAAGATTCCGGTGATCGCCTCCGGCGGCATCCACAATTTGGGCGATATCCAGGCCCTGCTGGACGCCAAGGCGCCGGGCATTATCGGCGCCATCACCGGCCGGGCGATCTACGAAGGCACCCTGGATGTGGCCGAGGCGCAGGCGTTCTGTGATAGCTACGCGGCCAGCTCCAAGCCGTAAGCTGTAAGCTGTAAGTTAGAAGCGCGACCGCGATCCGCTCCTAACTTGCAGCTTGTCGCTTGAAGCTTGCAACTGTTAATCGGAGATTAACCCTATGGCACTGGCAAAACGCATTATCCCCTGCCTCGACGTGGACAACGGCCGCGTGGTCAAGGGCGTCAAGTTCGAGAATATCCGCGACGCCGGTGACCCGGTGGAGATCGCTCGGCGCTACGACGAGCAGGGCGCCGACGAGATTACCTTTCTCGATATCACCGCCAGCAGTGACGGCCGCGACACCACCCTGCACACGGTGGAACGCATGGCCAGCCAGGTGTTTATCCCGCTGACCGTGGGCGGCGGCGTGCGCACCGTGCAGGACATCCGCAATCTGCTGAATGCCGGTGCCGACAAGGTGTCGATCAACACCGCCGCGGTGTTCACCCCGGAGTTCGTCGGCGAGGCCGCGGCGCGCTTCGGCTCGCAGTGCATAGTGGTGGCCATCGATGCGAAGAAGGTTTCCAAACCCGGCGAGACGCCGCGCTGGGAAATCTTCACCCACGGCGGGCGCAAGCCGACCGGCCTGGACGCCGTGCTCTGGGCGAAGAAGATGGAGGACTTCGGCGCCGGCGAGATCCTCCTCACCAGCATGGATCAGGACGGGGTGAAGAGCGGCTATGACCTCGGCGTGACCCGCGCCATCAGCGAGATGGTCGGCATTCCGGTGATCGCTTCCGGCGGCGTCGGCAACCTGCAGCACCTGGCCGACGGCATCATCGAAGGCAAGGCGGCTGCCGTGCTGGCCGCCAGCATCTTCCACTTCGGCGAATACACGGTGCCGGAAGCCAAGGCTTACCTGGCCAGCCGCGGCATAGTCGTACGCTAAGCAGCGTCCGCCCGGCCAGCCTGAGCACGAGTCGACAGCAGCCGGCCGCGCACTTGGGTAGAGTGCGCGGCGCAGCAGCCTGCCCTGCGCTTGGGCATTCGACGACTTCTTCTGTGTCGCGGGACTGCGGTCGACGGGATGGACTCTATGTTCCAAAAGCGACCAGCCGGTCGCTTTTGCTTGGCAAAGCCTAGGCCTGCCTGGTGTTGCTGGTTATGCTGCGGTTTGCTACGACCATCACAAAAAGAGAGCTCTTATGTTCAAACGTTTGCTGATTGCCTTGTTGGGCGCGGGTTGGCTGCTGGCTGGCAGCGCCCAGGCCGAAGTACCCGCCAACTACCGGATGGTGCTGCTGACGGAAAACTTCCCGCCCTACAATATGTCGATTAACGGCAAGAACTTCGCCCAGGAAGACAATATCGATGGCATAGCCGTGGATATCATTCGCGAAATGTTCAAGCGCGCCGGTATTCAATACAACATGACCCTGCGCTTCCCCTGGGACCGCATCTACAAGCTGGCCCTGGAAAAGCCAGGTTATGGCGTCTTCGTCACCGCGCGTCTGCCCGAGCGCGAAGCGCTGTTCAAATGGGTTGGCCCCATAGGCCCGGATGACTGGGTGCTGCTGGGCAAGAGCGATAGCCCGATCAGCCTGAGCAGCCTGGAAGAAGCCAAGCAATACAAGGTTGGCGCCTACAAGGGCGACGCCATCGCCGAGTACCTGGTGGAGAAAGGGCTGCAGCCGATCACCGCCTTGCGCGACCAGGAAAACGCCAAGAAGCTGATGGCCGGGCAGATCGACCTGTGGGCCAGCGGCGATCCGGCCGGGCGCTACCTGGCCAAGCAGGAAGGCATCACCGGCTTGAAGACCATCCTGCGTTTCGACAGTGCGCAACTCTATCTGGCCCTCAACAAGGAGGTGCCGGATGAAGTGGTGCAGAAGTTGCAGTCGGCATTGGACAAGATGCGCAGCGAAGGCCTGGTTGACGACATCTTGAACAATTACCTGTAACACGCAGAACCAGCGCAGCGGCCACAAGCGGCTGCGCGGCCAGGGAGGGTTGACGCCAAGCCTCATACGTCGCCGGGTCACAAGCCCGAGCAGGGATGCCGCTAGCCATAATAACCATTCATGCGAGCGGGAAGACCTATGCTGAAAACCCTGAAAAACAGCCTGCTGGGCGGGCTTATCCTGGCTGCCTGTGCCGCCCATGCCGAACTGCCTGCCGACTATAAGGTGGTGTTGCTGACGGAGAACTTTCCACCCTTCAATATGGCGGTGGATGACAAGAACTTCGCCCGTGATGACGGCATCGACGGCATCAGCACCGAAGTGGTGCGCGCGATGTTCAAGCGCGCCGAGATCAACTACAGCCTGAGCCTGCGCTTTCCCTGGGATCGCCTGTATCGCCTGACTCTGGACAAGCCCAGTTATGGCCTGTTTTCCACCACCTTTACCGCCGAGCGCCAGCCGCTGTTCAAATGGGTAGGGCCGCTGGCGAAAACCAGCTGGGTGCTGCTTGCCGCCCCTGGTAAGAGCCTCAATGTGGCCAGCCTGAAAGAGGCGGGGCAGTACCAGATCGGCGCGTACAAGAACGATGCGGTCAGCCAGCACCTGGAAAGCCAAGGCCTCAAGCCAGTCAACGCCCTGCGTGACCAGGAAAACATCAAGAAGCTGCTCAGCGGCAAGATCGACTTGTGGGCCACCACCGACCCAGTGGGGCGTTACCTGGCCAAGCAGGACGGCGTCAGTGGCCTGACCACGGTGCTGCGTTTCAACGAGGCCGAGCTGTACCTGGCGCTGAACAAGGACACCCCGGATGAGGTGGTCGAGCGCCTGCAAAAGGCCTTGGATGAGCTGCGCGCCGAAGGCTTTATCGATGAAATGACCAGCAACTACCTGTAGTTGTTAGGCGGCATATAAAAAAGCCCGGCCCTGAGTGATCAGGGCCGGGCTTTTTCGTAGGTGCTTCTGGCTTAATCGCCGCGGGTGACGTTCAGCCCCTTGAGCAGGTTAAGCGCCTGGCTCAGTTGATAGTCATCGTCCTGTGGGCGTGCCGCGGCGTTGATTTTTTCCTTGGTCGGTTTGTCCGCGCCACCATTGCCGTTGCCCAGATGGCCTTGCAGGTCGGCTTCCTTGATGCCGCTCTCATCTTGCTCGCGGGTCAGTTTGGCGCGCTCGACTTCGATGTCCGGCACTATGCCCTGGGCCTGGATGGAGCGGCCGTTGGGGGTGTAGTAGAGGGCGGTGGTGAGCTTCAGGGCGCGGTCGTTGTTCAGCGGCAGCACGGTTTGCACCGAGCCCTTGCCGAAGCTGTCGGTGCCCATCAGCACCGCGCGCTTGTGATCCTGCAGGGCGCCGGCGACGATTTCCGACGCCGAGGCGCTGCCGCCGTTGATCAGCACCACCAGGGGTACGCCTTCGCTGGCGTCGGCCGGGTCGGCGGAGAAGCGCAGCTCGGAGTTGGCGATGCGCCCTTCGGTGTAGACGATCAAGCCACTCTTGAGGAAATGGTCGGACACTTCCACCGCGGCCTGCAGCACGCCACCCGGATTGTTGCGCAGGTCCAGCACCAGGCCGCGGAGTTTCTTGCCGTTGTCCTTGCGCAGCTTGGCCAGGGCCTTGCCGACTTCTTCGCCGCTGTTGACCTGGAACTGGGTGATGCGCAGGTAGCCATAGCCATCGTCGAGCAGCTGGCTCTTCACGCTTCTGACCTTGATCACCGCGCGGGTCAGTTCCACGTCGAAGGGTTTGCCGCCTTCGCGCACCAGGCTGAGGGTGATCTTGCTGCCGGCCTTGCCGCGCATCAGGTCGACGGCTTCCACCAGCGACAGGCCCTTGGTCGGCTTGCCGTCGATCTTGACGATCAGGTCGCCGGGCTGGATGCCGGCGGCTGACGCCGGGGTGTCGTCGATCGGCGAGACCACCTTGATAAAACCGTCTTCGGTGCCGATCTCGATGCCCAGGCCGCCAAACTCGCCGCTGGTGCTTTCCTGCAGGTCGCGGAAGGCTTCCGGATCCAGGTAGGCCGAGTGCGGGTCGAGGTTGCTGAGCATGCCCTTGATGGCATTTTCCAGCAGGGTCTTGTCGCTCACCGGCTCGACATAGGCCGACTTGATGCGGTCCAGCACTTCGGCGAAGGTGCGCAGGTCATCCAGCGGCAGTGGCGCGCTGTCATTGGCGGTGGCTGGGCTGGGGGTGGGTGCGGCCAGCGTCAACGAAGCGCTGCCCAGCAAGCCGAGGGCCAGTGCGAGAGCGGTGAGGCGGAACAGATGCGGCATGTCGAACTTACTCCTGTCCTAAATCGGTAAACGCAACGCTTATCCCTGCGCGCGGCACCATTGAGCGGGATCGCTGGGGCGACCCTGCTGGCGAATTGCGAAATACAGCGCGGGGCTATCTTGCCCGCCGCTGTTGCCGACCGTGGCGATGGGCTCGCCGGCCTTGACCACTGCGCCAGCGTCTTTCAGCAAGCTTTGATTGTGCCCATACAGGCTCAGATAGCCATTGCCGTGATCGAGAATCACCAGCAGCCCGGAGCCGCGCAACCAGTCGGCGAACACCACCCGGCCGCCATGCACGGCGCGCACTTGGCTGCCCGCCGAGGCGCCTATCAGTACACCATCCCATTTGGTCCGTGCATCGCCACCGCGGGGGGTGCCATAGCGTGCCACCAGGCGCCCGTCGACCGGCCAGGGCAACTTGCCGCGGGCCTTGCCGAAGGGCCCGCCGACGCTGGCGCCGGAACTGACCAGGGGGCCGCTGCTGGCGGCTGGCGTGCCGGCGCTGTGCGGCTGTTCGCGCTCGGCCAGCAGGGCACGCTGGCGTGCGGCTTCGGCTTCACGGGCCTGGCGCGCCAGGGTTTCTTCGATGGTTTGCAGTACGCGGGTGAATTGCGCCTGTTCTTGCTGGCGCGCCTTGAGCTTCTTGTCGCGGGCGGAAAATTCCTTGCTCAGCGTGGCCAGGGCCAGCTGGCGTTCCTTGCGTACCTCGGCGAGTTGCTCGCGGCGGCCGTCCAGCGCGCTTTTTTGCTCGAGCAACTGGGCTTGCTGGTTGGCGATATCCAGCTCGATATTGGCCAGTTGGCGCAGGGTCTCGTTGAAGGTGGCCAGCTGCTCCATGCGCGCTTCGCTGAGGTAGTCGTAATAGGTCAGGGTGCGCGAGAATTTTTCCGGGTTCTGCTGGTTCAGCAGCAGCTTGACGTATTCCTGGCGGCCGCTCTGGTAGGCGGCGCGGGCCTGGATGCCGATCAGCCGCTGTTGCTCAAGACGGGCGCCCTCGAGTTTTTTTTTCTCGGTATCGAGGCGCTGGATTTCCTCTTCGCTCTGCTTCAGGTCGTTCTGCAGGCCCTTGACCTGCTTCTCCAGCTGACCCATTGCGCTTTCGGTCTGTTTCAGCTCTTTCTGCACGCCGGACTTTTCCTGCTGCAGCTTGTCCAGCAGCTTTTTCAGCTCGGCGACATCGGCACGGGCGGCCTCCAGCTGTTGCTGGGCATCGGCCTTCTCGTCGGCCAAGGCCGGCGCGAGCAGCAGGGTCAGGAAAATCAGGGCGAGGGCGCGAAACATGGGGCGGGCAGCACCTGGAACAAGGACGCGCCTAGTATGCCTAAAAAATGGCTGGGAGCCATTGTTAACGTCATGCAGTGACGGCCCGTAGGGTGGCCGCCATGAATGGCAGGCCACAAAAACGCCAGGAGCGTTTTTGCGCGTAAGCCCCGAAGGGGTGAAGCACATGGATGTGCTGAGCATAAAAAAACAGCAGCAAGCTGCAAGTCATCAGCTGCCAGGCGGGCTTGTCGGCGCGCCGCAGTCCGTAGCCTGGATGCAATCCAGGGAGATCCTTCGGCTGCAGCGGCGGTTCTGGATGTGGTCCAGGAGGCTGGGTTGTTGGGCTTCGCGGAGCTCAGCCCAGCCCAACCTACGCAGCTTCAGCTCAGCTCGATAATACTGGTGCCGGTCATCTCCGCAGGGATAGGCAGGCCCAACAGGGTCAGCAGGGTCGGCGCCACGTCGGCCAGCACGCCGCCGTCGCGGATACGCGCGTGGCGCTGGCCGACATAGATAAAGGGCACCGGCTCGCAGGTGTGCGCGGTGTGCGCCTGGCCGGTGCTGTCATCGGCCATCTGCTCGACGTTGCCGTGGTCGGCGGTGATCAGCGCCTCGCCACCGACCTTGTCCAGGGCCGTGACTATGCGGCCGACGCAGCTGTCCAGGCATTCCACGGCCTTGACCGCCGCGGCGAACACCCCGGTATGGCCGACCATATCGCCGTTGGCGTAGTTGACGATGATCACGTCATAACGCTGGTTTTCGATGGCGTCGACGATCTTGTCGGTGACTTCCGGTGCGCTCATCTGCGGCTGCAGGTCATAGGTGGCGACGTTCGGCGAGGGGATCAGGATGCGCTCTTCGCCGGCAAAGGGTTCTTCACGGCCGCCGGAGAAGAAGAAGGTGACGTGAGCGTATTTCTCGGTTTCGGCAATGCGCAGTTGGGTCTTGCCGTTTTTGGCGAGGTAATCACCCAGCACGTTTTCCAGGCTGCCCGGCGCGAAAGCTGAC